>NZ_CP102578.1:11592500-11964604 GCF_042230915.1 Archangium gephyra
CTTTCCGTCCGAGGGGGCGCGGCTTCTACCACCGCCGCGTTGGGAGTCAACCCCGTACTTCCGACTCCCTATTCCTTCTTTCAACCCGTCCGGGGATCCTGCCGCCAGTGCGGCTTCGTCTTCCCGTCCGAGGAGCGGCGTCGAACTTCCTCGCCACTCCAGCCCTTCCGCTCGATCAACCTGGGCGCCGTGGCGCCAGCCCGTCGGGCGAAGGGAACCGATACCTAACGCTTTGTTTCGTTCCCGTCAAACCTTCTTCTTGAGGGTTGATCCCGAGGAGCAGCTCAACGCCGGGTTTCATTGGGGATAACCCTCCAGTACGGGTCCCCCCTTCCCACGAAGATGATTTTCGCAGCCTCGGCCTTCGCTCTCCCTGGGCGAACCCGAAGGCCCTCTTCTCTCAGTGAACCCGAGCGCACAGCAGGTCCATCCACCCGGCGGTGCTCGTGGATTTCGTCGGTCCCACCGAGTGCGCCTGCTCCTACACGCCTACCTGGTTTCCAGCGTGGCCGGCAGCGGGTCAGCGACCTCCCTCATCCGCTCACCAGGAGGAGAGCCGCCTTGGTGATGGACAACCGGCTCGCCTTCACCCTCCCGCTCAGCACTTTCACCGTCCTCGTCAGGGACAGGCTGGGCGCCGCTCATCGCATCGCCCGTCCCCTTCCCCGATTCAAGGGTGGCCTTCTCTACCCAGCAGGCAGGGGGGCGACCGTCGCCCAGGCCCATAGTCGGTCGCACGCCCCTCGCAGCTCCGCGGCCGCAGGCCGCCTACTCCTTCTTGAAGACCACGTAGCCCGCCGCCGGGATGTTCACCTTCGTGTTCCCGCCGCTCAGCTTCGCTCCGAAGTTGCCGAAGTTGTCGCCTCCGTACACCGCCGCGTCACTGTTCAGCACTTCCTTCCAGTTCCCCGGCGGCAACGGCATCGTGTAGCCCTCCAGGTTCTCCCGGTTCAGGCTGCCCACCACCAGGTACTCCTCGCCTCCGGCCTTCCTCGTGAAGGCCATCACCGAGTCCTCGTTGTGCGTGTACACCCGGTTCACCTCCGCGTCCGCGCGGAAGGCCGGGCTCGAGTGACGCAGCGCGATCGCGTCCTGATAGAAGCGGAAGCTCTGCCGACGCGTGATGTCCAGCATCGCCTCCGTCCGCTGCTCCGCCGGCATCGCCGCCAGGCTCTCGAAGACCTTCCGGTCCTCCCCCGACAGCCCCCGGTACTCCCCATCCTTCGCTCGCGCCTCGGGCGGCAGAGCGAACAGCCGCTCGTACGATGCCTTCCTCGCGTCGTTGAACGTCACCTTGTCCCAGTTCCAGTCCTTCCCGAGCGACTCCCAGCTCCAGTCACTGTCCCACGTGGACGGGTTGCCCCACCGGAAGTCGTTCTGCGCTCCGAACTCGTCCCCCTGGAAGAACATCGGAATGCCCGGCCCCGCCATCCCCATCCCCGCCGCGAACCGCGCCGCGCTCCTCGACCACTGCTCCGGGAACTCCGTCGGCTTGTCCCCCTCCGCCGTGTTCATCGTCCGCTGCGCGTTCCCCACCTCGTCATGGTTCGAGATGATCGTCAGCGCCTTCTTCCACCCATCCAGCCCCCGCGGGCTCGTCAGCATGGACATGAACGCGTCCATGTCCGTCTTCAGCCCCCGCGCCGCCGCCTGGATCAGCCCCGGATTGCTGCTGTCGTTCACCAGCCGGTGCTGGAACTCCGTGTACCACTGTGCGTCGAAGCCCCCTCCCGTCCCGTCCTTCTGCGCCGGCTTCGTGATTCCCGGGTCGTAGTCGAACTGCTCCGCCACCGTCCAAACGTCCGGGTTGAAGAAGTGGACCTGCCGGTTGATCTCCCGCAGCAGCTCCCACCCGTCCTTCCCTCCCACTCCCTTGATCGGCTCCGTGAAGTCGAAGCGCAACCCGTCGAAGTGCAGCTCCTCCACCTGCGCCACCGCGTGGTCCACGAAGAACTGCTTCACCTTCGGGTTCGAATACGCCGGCACCGCTCCCCACGGCGTGTCCCGCTGCTCGAACTTCCCCGGCTCCTTCGACCAGTTGAAGAACGGGTTGTCCGGCCCTCCCAGGCCCCACATCGCGTTGTAGTCGCCGTGCACGTGGTTGTAGACCACGTCCGAGATGACGTTCATCCCCCGCGCGTGCGCCTCGTCGATGAAGCGCTTCAGCGCCTCCGTCCCGCTCACCCACTTCCCGTTCGCGTCCTCGAAGCCGAACGAGCTCTCCACCGCCAGGCTGTTCACCCCCAGGTAGCCCCAGTTCCGGTTCCCCTCCACCTCGTTCACCGGCAACAGCTCCAGCGTGTTCACCCCCAGCTTCTTGAAGTAGTCCAGCCTCGCCGTCAGGTCCTCCAGCGTCGAGCGGTCCGCGTTCTTCGCCTCGCCCAGGAAGCTCCCCACGTGCAGCTGGTACACCACCCACTTGCTCGGGTCCTTCTCCCGCGGCGCACTGTCGTGCTTCCACGCGTGGCTCGCCGGATCCGTGATCACCGCCCCCCGGAACGTCACCCCGCTCGCCTCCGTGATGGTGTTGCTCCACGGATCGTTGTTCGGTGACTTCAGGCGCTCGCTCGCGCTCAGCTTGCCGTCCCGGTTCCCGTCATCCCGCAGCCGCAGGTTGCCCTTCGCGTCCTTGTCGTAGACCTGGAACTCGTACTGCAACCCCGCCAGCTTCTTCGGGTCGTTCACCAGCGCCAACCACGCCCCACCCGCATTCGTCATCCGGATGCGCCCGTCCGCTTCCACGTTCTTCGACCACAGGTCGTTGAACTTCCCGTCGTGCAGCTTGTCCACCAGCGTGGCGTCGATGGTCCCCAGCCGCGCCACCAGCTCGTCCCGGCTCAGCTGACGTCCACTCGCGTCCTTCAACACCAGGTACGCACTGTGCGCGTCCTCCTCGTCATCCACGTCGAAACGCATCAGCTCGACGCTATCCCCCGCGTAGCGGTTCACCTCCTTGCCCGTCTTCGCGTCCAGGTACATCCGCGACAGGCCCCGCTGCTCGCCCATCATCTCCCGCGCGTACGGGTCCGGCCGGTCGCTCGTCACCCCCTCCGAGTCCACCACTTCGTAGACGTAGGACTTGCCCACCACGTCCTTCCAGCCCCCCTTCACCCGCGCCGACCAGTTGCCCGCCTCGTCCCGCTCCATCGGGAAGCGCTGCACCCGCCCCTCCGCGTCCGTCACCTTCACCTGCACGCTCTTCGCGTTCCCCGCCCAGAACTTGAACGTCGCGTCCGCTCCCGACTTCCTCGAGCCCATCTCGTGGTACGTCGTCGGCGCGTACGTGGACGTCGCCTTCTTCACGTCCAGCTTCAGGTTGCCCTCCCCCATCACCGCCCAGACGCCCTTGCCCGTCGGGCCATCCGCCAGCACGCCCCACTCCCAGTCGTGCGGCTGGCCATCGTCCAGCACCTCCACCGTCGCCGCCCACTTCCCATCCCCCAACGGCTTCATCGGAATGGTGCGCTCGTTCCACTGCGCGCTGTAGCGGCCCGTCGCGTCCCAGCTCCCCTTGAGCTGCAGGTTCGTGAGCCTAGCGTGCGGCCCCGCGTCGTACACCAGCGTCACCGAGCGCTTCACCGGCGCTCCCACCGCCAGCGCATTCGCCCCCACCGCCCCCGCGGCCCTCGTGCCGAGCATGTTCGTCGCCGCTCCGCCACTCGGGGGCTCGAACGCGGAGCCCGCGCCACGTGCGCCCGCCGGGCGTGCCGCCGTCTCGAACGCCGAGTCCCCGCCCCGCGCCGACCCCGCCCGGGACTTCGTCTCGAAGGCGTCCCGCGCCTCGGGCGCTCCCGCAGGCGACTTCTGCACCGCCTTCTCCGCTCCCGCCGCCACGTCCTCCTTGCGGACCTCTCGGCTGCTCGTGGAGGCCTCGCTCTTCGGGCCAGGAACCGCGCTCTTCGGGGGCTGGTTGATTCGGGAAGCGCTCACGCTCGTCTCCTCTGGCGCAGAGCCGGAAGTTGCAGTGCCCTCCATTCTCGGGGCACCCACCGTCCGAGTTTCCTCCCACCCGACGTGACGCACTACGCGTCCTGCTCTCCAGGACACCCCCAGTGTGGGCTTTCGTTCATCCGGCCCTCAGGCCCCCGTTCTCACCCCCAGCCCGGCCCCTCCGAGCTCGCCGAGTGCCCTACCTCCGCGCCTCGGAAGTCTCCCCGCTGCACCCTCAGCGCGAACTTCTCCGCGTCGATCTCCTCGCGCGTGCGCAGCTTCCACCGCCGCAGGAGTTCCACTGGCGGGCACCACCCCGAGACCGCGTGCTGCAGCAGGAAGCCCGCCACCACGCCCGGCACCCAGAGCCACTTCCGGTTGCTCGTCACTCCCAGTACCAGCCCCACCAAGGACAGCGTGGCCGCGTTCGTCTGCAACACCCGCTCGATGTCCCACTCGCGCTCCAGCTCCTCCACGCGCTGCTGCACCTCGTCCTGGGGACGGTCCGCGTACCAGGCGATGCGCTCCCGCATCTCCCGCAGGATTTCCTCGTTCGCCTTCTCCGGCCCGTGCTGCCTCACCCGATCATGACGGGGCACCAGAAGCTGCTCCAGCCTGGCATCCATGCCGAACCTCCCTCGGGACACGTGCGCGTCCCGCCGAAAGGTGATGCCCCCGCCACGGCGCGCCAAGGCAACCCCTCCCGCACCGCTCTCCAGGCCCTCAAAGACAGACGGGCCACGGGGTGTCTCCCCGCAGCCCGCCTCGCAGCCCGCTCTTTCAGGGCCTCGACGCTCCGCCTACCGCCGCCCCTTCACCTCGTCATCCGCGTCCTTGATGACCCTCTTCGCGTCCTCGATCTTCTCCTTCACCGCTCCCTTGAGCGTGTCCTTCTTCCCCTCCGCCTCCAGCTCACGGTCTCCCGTGGCCGTCCCCACCGTCTCCTTCACCCGCCCCTTCAGCTTGTCCGTCCACTCACCCATGGCCTGCCTCCTTGTCGTCCCTGTGTCCAAACACCGACACCCCTGAAGCTAGGTACTGGAGGGAGACACGGGCACTCCACGAGCCCTCGCCCGCCTGAATGCCCGGCAGCCGTCACTCCGATGCGTGCGTGCCTTTCGCGCCCAGGGTCCGCCGCTAGCGTCACCCGCCATGCGATCGACGCTCCTCTCCTTCTCCCGCCGCTGGCTGGTTCCTCTCACGCTCCTGCTACTGCCACTCGCCTGCTCCTCCGGCTCCGCGCCGCCCGCCACACCCGGCCCCAGCCAGGAGGCGCGCATCCCCACCCCGCAGGTCCCTCCCACCCAAACCGAGGTCCGCGCCGTCACCGCGGAGAACAACCTCGTCCGTCCCGCCAAACGCGACTTCAGTGACGCGCTCCTGCGCCAACTCTCGGTGCGCCCCGGCTTCAGCCTCAACGTCTTCGCCCAGGGCCTCACCAACCCACGCGTCCTCGCCGTCCGCCCCGATGGCTCCGTCTACGTCACCGAGCGCGAGGCCGGCCGCGTCACCCTCCTGCGCGACACCAACGCCGATGGCCGCGTCGATCAGCAGACCCCCGTCCTCACCGGCCTCGGCCAGAAGGAGGCCGGCGTCCACGGGCTCGCCCTGCGCGGCGACCAGCTCTACCTCGTCACCGTCAAACAGCTCTACGTGGCCGACATCCGCTCCGATGGTTCGCTCGGCACGCCCCGCGAGCTGCTCGGCGACCTGCCCGATGGCGGCCAGCACAACAACCGCACCCTGGCCTTCGGTCCCGATGGCGCGCTCTACCTCTCCGTCGGCAGCACCTGCAACGCCTGCCCCGAGTCCAATCCCGAGCACGCCACCCTGCTGCGCATCGACCCGGCCACCGGCTCGCGCACCGTCTTCGCCCGCGGCCTGCGCAACACCATCGGCTTCGCCTGGCACCCCACCACCGGCCAGCTCTGGGGCATGGACCACGGCTCCGACTCACGCGGCGATGACTTCCCTCCCGAGGAGCTCAACCTCCTCGAGCAGGGCGGCGACTACGGCTGGCCCTTCTGCGCCGGCAAGCAGGTGGTGGACCCCTTCATCAGCTCCGAACCCCCGGGTGACCTCGCCCGCGCCGATTACTGCGCGCGCACCAAGCCCTCCACCCTGGAGTACCAGGGCCACTCGGCTCCCATGACGCTCGTCTTCTACTCGGGCTCGCAGTTCCCCGCCGAGTTCCGCAACGACGCCTTCCTCGCGCTGCGCGGCTCGTGGAACCGCAACCCGCCCACCGGCTACAAGCTCGTGCGCGTCCGCTTCGACCCGCAGGGCCAGCCGCTCGGCTTCGAGGACTTCGTCTCCGGCTGGTTGCTCGACAACGGCCGCGCCCATTTTGGCCGGCTCGTCGGCACCGCCGTGGCCGCCGATGGCTCGCTGCTGCTCACCGACGATGCCAACGGCGTCATCTACCGCATTTCCTACACCGGCGGCTGAGCGCCTCCGGCAACTGGCGAGTGGAACGGGCCTCGGCGCGCCGCACACATGCGCTCCGGCCAGCGCGGGCGGCCCCCTGATTCTGTTCCACCGTGGCCCGATCCACTCCCGTAAAGCCATACGCCGAGCCCGACGGACGGGAAGCCCGACACCTCCCGTCCGCCAGGCCAAGCGCTCCTTCCCCAAGGAGTCTTTTGCGACGGTCTCAGCCGCAGACCGTCTCGAGCATGATGCGGCACACCTCGTACGGGTCGCAGTTGGCCGCCGGACGGCGGTCCTCGAAGTAGCCGCGGCCGTCGTTCGCCGTGCCCAGCGGGATGCGGATGGACGAGCCGCGGTCGCTCACGCCGTAACGGAACACCGTGATGGGCGCCGTCTCGTGCAGGCCCGTCAGGCGCTCCACGTTGTGCGCACCGTACACCGCGATGTGCGCCTCGTGCTTCGCGCGCAGCTTCTCCATCGCCGCCTCGATGACCTTGAGGCCACCCGCCTCGCGCATCGCCTTGGTGCTGAAGTTGGTGTGGCAGCCCGTGCCGTTCCAGTCACCCTTCACCGGCTTGGGGTGCAGCGTGGCGCTGATGCCGTACTCCTCGCCCATCCGGTACAGCAGCCAGCGCGCCAGCCACAGCTCGTCCGCCATCTCCAGCGCGGGCAGGGGGCCAATCTGGAACTCCCACTGCGCCGGCATCACCTCGGCGTTCGTGCCGCCCAGCTTGATGCCCGCGCGCAGGCACGCCTCGGCGTGCGACTCCACCAGCTTGCGGCCGAACACCTCGTCACTGCCCACGCCGCAGTAGTAGCCCCCCTGCGGCGCCGGGAAGCCCTTGTCCGGCCAGCCCAGCGGACGGTTGCCCTCGAAGAGCGTGTACTCCTGCTCCATGCCGAACCACGCCTCCTCGGAGGCGCACTTCTCGGCCACCTGGCGCAGCGGCGCGCGCGTGTTGCTCCAGTGCGGGCTGCCGTCCGGGTTCATCACCTCGCACAGCACCAGGATGTCCTTCGTCCCCGGCTTGAGCGGGTTGGCGATGAAGCGCACCGGCCTGAGCATCAGGTCGCTCTTCTTGCCCTCCGCCTGGTAGGTGCTCGAGCCGTCGAAGCTCCAGTCGGGCAAATCGGAGAGACTCCGGACCTCCGCCACCTCCACCACCTTCATCTTCGAGCGCAGCTTCGCAGTCGGCCGCTGCCCGTCGACCCAGATGTACTCCGCCATCACCACCTTGCTCATCGCCGCTTCCTCCAAGGGGCCCTCGCGCACCGGGCCGGTTTTTCTCGCGGCCCTCACCGGGCCTGACGCCAGAACCCTTTTGCAGATGCGGTGCCAACGGGCTCGCCCCCCGGGGGCCTCGACGGAAACCCTCGAAATGGCTCGGAACGGGCCTCGCCCCCCTCGGACGGGCCCCGGGCGACTCCGACAATTTCGTAGGAGATGAGCGCGCTTCCTACAAATTTGTCGGAAGCGGTCCCCCAGCCCTCGGGGCCGCGGCCGCGTTCGGCACCGGAGTTCCACCGCTAGGCACGCCGTGACCCTCCTCATGACCGGAATCCAACGAAGGATGCCGCTCCAAGAGTAGGGCCCTGGACGCTTCGCCGCCCGCCTGCTCTCGGGAATCGCGACAACCCCGCCTACAATTTTGTAGGCCTCTGGCCCGGAACCGACAAAAATGTCGGAACCGCCCGGGACCCCCTCGGACCCGGCTTCGTGGAGCATCCTCGCATGGCGAAACGGACGGAAGAGCAGACGGGCAGGCACGCCACCCTGGCCAGCCTCCTGGAGGTGAGCCAGGCCCTGGCTGGCGCCAACGATCTCAGAGCCGCCCTCCACCGCGTCCTGGAACGGCTCGAGCGCTACCACGGCGTCGTCCGCGGCGCCGTCACCCTCACCGACCCCGACACCGGGGACCTCTATATCGAGGCCTCCATCGGTTTGAACGCCGACGGCCGCAAGGCCCGCTACAAGCTCGGCGAGGGCATCACCGGCCGCGTCGTCCAGAGCGGCAAGCCCATCGTCGTCCCGGAGATCAGCCGCGAGCCCCTCTTCCTCCACCGCGCCTTCCTCGGCCGGCGCTCCGGCAGCCAGGAGTTCTCCTTCTTCTGCGTGCCCATCCTCGTGCACCGCAAGCCCGTGGGCACCCTCGGCGTGGACCTCCTCTTCCACAAGGACCGCGACTACCAGGACGAGACCCGCCTCTTCAGCGTCGTCGCCTCGATGATCGGCCAGGCGCTCGCCGCCCACCAGCTCCTGGAGGACGAGCGCAAGAAGCTCCTCGAGGAGAACACCACCCTGCGCCAGGAGCTGCGCGAGCGCTACGACTTCTCCAACATCATCGGCACCTCCGGCCCCATGCGGCAGGTGTACGAGCAGATCCACCAGGTGGCCCGCACCAACACCACCGTCCTCATCCGCGGCGAGTCCGGCACCGGCAAGGAGCTCATCGCCCACGCCATCCACTACAACTCCACACGCGCCAAGAAGCCCTTCATCAAGGTCAACTGCGCCGCCCTCCCAGAGACCCTCATCGAGTCCGAGCTCTTCGGCTACGAGAAGGGGGCCTTCACCGGCGCCCAGGCCCGCAAGCGCGGCCGCTTCGAGCTCGCCGAGGGCGGCACCCTCTTCCTGGATGAGATTGGCGAAATCAATCCCTCCACCCAGGTCAAGCTGCTGCGCGTCCTCCAGGAGCGCGAGTTCGAGCGCGTCGGCGGCACCGAGACGCTCAAGGCCAACGTCCGCCTCATCGCCGCCACCAACAAGGACTTGGAGACCGCCATCTCCGAGAAGGCCTTCCGCGAGGACCTTTACTACCGCCTCAACGTCTTCACCCTCTTCATCCCGCCCCTGCGCGAGCGCAAGAGCGACCTGCTGCTGCTCGCCGATCACTTCGTCGCCAAGTACTCGCGCGAGCACGGCAAGAACATCCGCCGCATCTCCACCCCCGCCATCGACATGCTCGTCAGCTACCACTGGCCCGGCAACGTGCGCGAGCTGGAGAACATCATCGAGCGCTCCGTCCTCGTCTGCGATGGCAACGCCATCCACGGCCACCACCTGCCCCCCACCCTGCAGACCGCCGAGGCCTCGGAGACCGTGACGAGCACCTCGCTCACCGATGCCGTCGAGCAGTTCGAGAAGGACCTCATCGCCGATGCCTTGAAGACCACCCGCGGCAATCGCGCCAAGGCGGCCCGCATGCTCCGCACCACCGAGCGCATCGTCAATTACAAGGTCTCCAAGTACGAGATCGACTGCTCCCGCTTCCGCGGGTAGGGAGAGCCCCCCATGTCCGGCGAGACGAACCTCGGTGTCCTGCTGCGCTCCATGCGGCCCGTGCTCCGGGAGGGGGAGTTCGTCTTCCTCACCACCCGGCAATCACTGCGCGAAGCCGCCGCCCTCGAGCCCCTCGGGCTCTTCCACGAGGAGGAAGGGCTCACCCTCATCCTCCCCCGCGAGAAGGCCGACGCCGCCGGACTGCCGTACTCCGCCGTCTTCCGGATGCTCACCCTCTCCGTCCACTCCAGCCTCGAGGCCGTGGGGTTTCTCGCCGCCATCACGGCCCGGCTGGCCGCCCGGGGCATCAGCGTGAACCCCGTCTCGGCGTACTTCCACGATCACCTCTTCGTCCCCTCCGCTCGCGCCGAGGAGTCGCTGGCATTGCTCGTCGAGCTCGCGGGCTACGCCGCGGCCCCGGGCTGACGCCGCTTCACCTTCATCCGCAAGCCCTCGACCCCCAGCGTGATGAGCGCCCTCGGCTTCACCTCCACCCCGGGGGCCAGCTCCAGCTCGTAGCGCTGCGCGATGGCGGCCACGAGCAGCTGCGCCTCCATCAGCGCGAAGCGGTTGCCGATACAGAGATGCGCGCCTCCGCCGAACGGCAGGTAGGCCGGCAGCTGCCGGTCCTCTACTCCCTGGAAGCGCTCGGGCCAGTAGCGCTCGGGCTGCTCGAAGAAGCGTCCGTCCCGGTGCGTCACGTAGACGCTGATGACGACGGGCGCGTGCGCCGGAATCGTGTACCCGCCCAGCTCCGTGTCCGTCAGCGGCGCCCGCTCCGCGTACCAGGCCGGCGGGTAGATGCGCAGCGTCTCCCTCACCACGCTCGCCGTGTACTCGAGCTTCGGCAGGTCGGAGACCGACGGCGGGCGGCCTCCCAGCACCGCGTCCACTTCCTCCTGCAGCTTGCGGCGGATGTCCGGGTTGCGCGACAGCAGCAGCCACGTCCAGCTCAGCAGGTTCGCCGTCGTCTCGTGCCCCGCGAAGAGCAGCGAGAGCGTCTGCGCCCCCACCTGCTCATCCGTCATCCCCGTGCCGTCCTCGTCCCTCGCCATCAGCAGCATCGAGAGCAGGTCTCCCCGGTCCGCTCCCGACGCCCGGCGCTCCTGGATGATGGACGCCGTGATGCCCCTCAGTGCCTCGACCGCACGCCGGCTCGCGCCCCAGCGCTTCACCGGAAACCATGCCGGCAGCAGGGCGTAGAGCGGGTACTCCTTGTTGACCGCCTTCATGATGGCCGTGAACGCCTCGCCCACCCGGCTCGCCTGCTCCCCCGTGTCCGCGTCGAACAGCGTCTTCGAGACGATCTCGAACGTCAGCCTCATCATGTCGTGCGAGATGTCCCGCGTCTCCCCATCCTTCCACCCCTCCAGCATCCTCGTCGCGTAGCCCTCCATCACCGCGCCGTAGCCATCGATCCGCTTGTGGTGGAAGGCCGGCTGCATCAGCCTCCTCTGCCGCAGGTGGTTCTCCCCCTCCTGCGAGAACAGCCCCCACCCGAGGAACGACTCCATCACGTCCCTCGAGAGCGCCGTCCGCACGAAGTTCTGGCTCGTGTAGACCTTCCGGATCAGCTCCGGGTGGTTCACGAAATAGAAGCGCTTGCGGCCCAGGTGGAAGCTGCTCACGTCCCCGTAGCTTCCCAGTCCCTTGAAGAAGTCGAGCTCGCCCTTCGCCGCCTGCATGATGTTGCCCAGCAGCGCGTTGCCCCGCGGCCCCGGTGGGAGAGGGGTTGTCATTTGGCTCATGTCAGTTGTTCCGCGCCCGCTCCGCCATCGCCCGCTCCACTTCCCGCTCCAACTCCGCCTCCCCCAGCTCCCCCTCCCGCCGCGAGGCCTCCCACGGCGCCTGCACCGGCTCCCGCGGCTCCACCCGCTGCTGCCTCATCTGCCCACTCGTCTCGATGGCCAGCCGCGTCGCCCGCTCCGTCAGCTTCAGGATTCCCTGCGCATCCACCACGTTCGTTGGATCCAACTGATCCAACGGCGTCTGCTCCAGCCTCCCCAGCGACATCCGCTCCAGCCGGAAGCCCAGCAGCTCGTCCCCTACCTCCATCATCACGTGGTCGATGAAGAGGCTCCGGTCCGCCACCAGCTCGTCGAAGTTGAACGTGCTCGCTGCGTTCGCCAGCGCGCAGGCGAAGCGCTCCTCCAACAGCGCCTGCACCTCCTCCGGCCGGTTCGCCCTCGCGCACCCCACCTCCCTCGCCACCCGCAGCACCGCCTCCTCCGTCCGCTCCACCTTCACCAGGAACGTTCCCCTCAGGTCCACCCGGATGCCGTCCCGGCACGACAGCCCCTGCTTCCCCCTCCGCTCCACCACTACCTTGCGCACCGACAGGTCCAGCACCTCCCCGCGCTGCACCATCGGCAGCACCAGCCCGCTCCCGAACCGCACCCGCGTCGGCCCCCCTCCCCGCTCGATGACCAGCGCCTCCCCCGAGCCCACCCGCCGGTAGCTCGTCAGCAACACCACGCCACACACCAGGCAGGCAGCGGCCACTCCAGCAAGCGCGAGCAGGACGGGCATCTCCACGTTGGAACGGCTCCAGTCAGGGGGGGCCGGGACTCCAGCACGCCCCGCGCCTCCCGCGCCAGGGCCATCCCGCCCCATTCCCCCTGGTGTAGCCTCTTCCACCATGCGTCCTATCGACATCTGCACCGCGGTCCTCGTCACCACCGGCAATCGAGCCCTGCGCGAGCCCTCGAAGACGCGTTGGGATGCCGTCGAGGAGCTGCTCGGACTCCGCCTCCGCCCCCACAGCCCCTTCGACTCCCGCATCACATTCCTCGACGTCGGCGGCGAGCACGTCTCCTTCGAGGAGTGGTTGGAGAACCGACCCGCTCCCACCGCCCGCCTGTGGCTCGCCCCCTTCCCCCAGGACCCCTCCACCGACTCCAGCCTCCTGGGCCTCCCCGAGGACGTCCGCGCCGCCATCGACAGCGGCGGCCTCGGCTTCCTCGTCTACTCCGATGGCCAGCGCCTCGAGCGGTTCGTCCCCCGCGAGGTGCAGCCCCGGACCTATGACATCTCCGGCCCCCAGCTCTACGCCTTCATCCTCGGCCGCCGCAGCCCCTCCGCACTCTCCGAGGCCCTCGCCACCGCGCTCGGCGTTCCCCTCGAGCAGCTCGAGACCCACCTCGCCTCCTGCTCGCCCGATGACATGCAGGACGTCATCCCCCGCTTCATCTCCGCCGGCGCCGACGTCGAGTACGCCTCCTCCGGTGACGAGGGGCCCGACGCTGGCGACATCGACACCTGGAACGCCTTCTTCTCCCCCGCCCCCGGCGCCTCCAGCCTCTCCTTCGAGTTCCTCTACGCCGGGCCCGGCTCCGAGGCCGACCTCGAGCGCGACCTCGACTCGGCCCGCGCCTCGCTCGCCAGCGCCCTGGAGTCCATCCGGGAGTTCGCCCACGCCCACGGCCTGCGCTCCTGGGAGAAGCACTTCCGCCGCGCCCTCCTCCGCCTCTCCCTCGAGCCCCAGCCCCTCGAGGACCTCGTCGAGCTGCTCCTCCTCAACGGGCTGCCCCCCCCCGCCATCCAGCTCGCCCTCTGCGCCGCCGCCTCCGATGTCTTCGGCGGCATGGGCTCCTGGAATGACATGTCCTTCGAGGCTCAGGACGGCGAACTCTACGTCGCCCTCTCCGACCGCCTCTTCTCCTCCACCCGCACCGCCCTGCGCACCAGCCTCAACCGCTCCGCGCTCTGAGCCGCGGAGGGGAGACCCTCACCCCGACCCTCTCCCAGAGGGAGAGGGAGTGGAGGGTCCGCGTTACTCCTTCTCGTCCTTCTTCTCGTCCTTGCGCCGGCTCAGCGCCTTCTGAAGCTTCTTCATCTTCTCCATGATGAGGCTCCGCTTCAGGTTGGACAGGTGGTCCACGAACACGTGCCCATCCAGGTGGTCGATCTCGTGTTGCAGCACGTGCGCCAGCCTCCCCTCCGCTTCCAGCTCGTGCCACTCGCCCGCACGGTCCTGGTACTTCACCTTCACCTTGTGGAAGCGCGGCGTCTTCTCGTACTGGTCCGGCACCGACAGGCACCCCTCCTCCAGCGTCACCGGCCCCGACTTCTCCAGAATCTGCGGGTTGATGATCTCGAAGAACGTCCCGTCCTCCCGCCCCACCCACGAGCACCTCAGCGACACCCCAATCTGGTTCGCCGCGATCCCAATCCCCTCCGCCTCCTTCATCGACTCGTGCATCTCGTCCAGCAGCTGCGTGAGCTTCTCGCTGAAGTCCGTCACCGGCTTCGTCGGCGTGTTGAGGACCTTGTTCGGCCAGATGACGATGTCCCGTGCCATTCGGTGTCTCTTCTCCGTGCGTGAGCGCGTGAAGCGCCCTTCTACACCGGGCCCGCCCGCTCGCCAGCCCCGAGTGTCGCCCACCTGTCTCCACCTCGACGCCCCACCCCCTTGAGCGCACGGGGTGTGGCTCTGCTACACCCCGCGTATGCACCCCAACGCCCAGCTCCTCACCGACTTCTACGCCGCCTTCGCCCGCCGCGACGGCGACGCCATGGCCACCGCCTACCACCCCGACGCCGAGTTCTCCGACCCCGCCTTCCCCGGCCTGCGCGGCGCCCGCGTCACCTCCATGTGGCGCATGCTCTGCGAGCGCGGCACCGACCTCGAGCTCACCCTCAAGGACGTCCAGGCCGATGACCGCACCGGCCGCGCCCAGTGGGAGGCCCGCTACACCTTCAGCGTGTCCGGCAACAAGGTCATCAACCACGTCACCTCGGAGTTCGAGTTCAAGGACGGGAAGATCCTCCGCCAGACGGACCGCTTCGACTTCTGGGCCTGGGCCCGCCAGGCCATCGGCGGCCCCGCCGGCGTGCTGCTCGGCTGGACTCCCCTCGTGCGCAACAAGGTCCAGGCCCAGGCCCTGCGCTCGCTCGACAAATACATGGAAGAGCGCGGAATCAAGGGAGCGTAAGGCTTCTCCCAATTCCTCTCATTTCCCTTCCAGAGCCATACAAGTCTTCTGGCCCTGGAGGAACGGGCCGGTCACCTGTCACCCCCCAGGGTCGTGCTCCACCCTGGCGGCGCGGCAGTTCCCCTCCGAAAAACCCTCGCATCCCCCTCCCTGCGCCATCGTCCCACAGACGGCCCGGATGCCCCGCCCGCGCGTGGAAAGATGTATCACCGCCGCACTTTCACGGCTTTCAATCACGAACATCACATGCTGCAAATGCAAGATTTCAGCAGCAACATTCCATTTGTATTTGCCGCTGAGAATTTGTATTGATTTAGCGTCGTGAGTTCACGCGGGCCGGGTGTGCCTCAAGCGAAGTGAAAGATTTCCGCTCCAGGTGCAGGGAGCCAAGATGTCAGGAAATGATTCCTTCGAGGCGATCCCATCCGGTCCCGTCCCATCAATTGCTCGTGACTGAGCACTCCACAGTGAGTGCGGGAGGGCATCATGAAGGCAGTGCTGAACCACATCACCGACCGGCAGACCCGTTTCGCCGAGCACCACGTGTTCGATGGGCTCCAGCAGGACGGCCCGCTGGAGCAGGTGCTGGCCTTCGCCCCGCGGCTGGCCTTCTGGGTGATGAGCTTCCAGGACGTGCTGCGCCTCAACGCCCAGCGGATGCAGGACCCGGAGCTGGCCATGCTGATGCTGCGCCATCGCCAGGAGGAGCGCGGACATGACCACTGGTTCTTCGAGGACGCCGCGCAGCTGATGGGCCGCCCCTTCAAGCTCACCGAGCCGTGGGGCCGTACCCATGAAGCCATCCGGGACGCCAGCTACGCCATCCTCGCCGAGGTGATGCGTCCGATGGATGACAGGCTGCGCATCGTGCTGGTGCTGACGCTGGAGTCCACCAGCCACGCCTTCTTCAGCCGCACCGCCAACCTCCCGCAGACGCTCAGCCACGGCAAGCGCCTCAAGTACTTCTCCAACCACCACATGGAGGCCGAGGAGCAGCACGAGGTCTTCGAGGAGCAGATGGAGGCGATGCTGCTGGGCATGGAGCTGAGCCCGGAGCTGCGCGCCGAGGCCATCGCGCTGGTGGACCGCATCTACGCGGCCTTCCACTCCATGTTCGATGGGTTGCAGGCGGAGCAGCCGCAGGCCGCGGTCCAGCCCGAGCTCCACAAGCGTCCGGCCGTCACCGCCAAGCGGGCCCTGGCCGCCGCTGCTACTCGCTGAGCGCACCCCCCTTCTTCAACGGCCGCCGGTGGTTCGGGCTCGTCCCGTCCCGCCGGCCGCTCCCGGAGGCCCTACGGGGCCTCGACGGTGTTGAAGAAGGACTTGATGACCTGCTTGCCCTTCACCTCCCACACAATCACCTGGCCCTGGCGGATGAAGTAGCTGTCCCCGGCCTTGTAGGAGTGGGTGTTACCCGCCTCGTCCGTCAGGGTGACCTCGCCCTCGAGGATGGTGGCGTGCTCGGTGAAGGGGAAGACGATGCGGATCTTGCCCGTCGTCGCCTTGAAGAGGCCGGCCGCCACGGGGCCCTTGGCGTAGTCGATGCGGGCGAAAATCTGGGGGTTGCCCTCGAGCACCCTGCCGCCCAGCCCCTCGGGCGCGCCCAGGGCCACGAACCCGGCCTCGCTCACCGGCTTGCCCCGGGGCGAGTAGACCACCATCGACGCGGCGGCCTCGGCGCTGTCCGCGCTCTGCAGCGCCGCCGAGGTGGCCTCGAAACCGTCCGCCTGCTGCTCCGCCCCACCACACGCCGTCAGGAAGCCCGCGAGAACGACAGCGCCGAGGTTCAGCATGCGGTGGAGGCAAGCGCGACGGAACATGAACACTCCCGGTTTCGTTGTTCGCAAATATTTATGCCACCCCCTGAATCCAATGTCTATGCAAATTCGGCGTGGGACGCGAAAAACAAACCGGAAGTCGCCCTTTTTTACGCTCACCCTCAGCGCTGTCTGTCTACCATTGGCTCCGTCTGTCTACCATTGGCTCCGTCTGCCTTACCACTTGAGGTGGTAGGTGCAGGCGCGGGCGCCCTTGGTGCGGCAGCCCGCGGGGTCGTGGTCGATGCGCAGGCGGATGGAGCCCTTGGGCTGGAAGCGGTCGTAGAGGGCTTCCATGATTCCCTGGTCGAACTCGCAGGGGTACGGGTTGTCGGCGACCATGCGGGCGGAGCGGTCCGCCTCGGGGGTGAAGCGGTAGCTGCCGATGTCCCCCTTGCCGCGGTGGTTCATCCGGTAGGCCACGTCCAGCGAGCCCAGCGCCGCGCCGAACGAGTCGATTCCCGGAGGGAAGACGGCGCTCTTGGGCACGGCGCGGCCGATGGCCCGGGTGGTGTTCGGCCCGACCTGCTTGAGGATGTCATCGAAGCTGTCGAGGACGCTGGGCAGGGGGTACCACTTCTCCGGGTCCAACGGCTCGATGCCGTGGGAGGCCAGCACCCGCTGCGCCTTGAGCTTGAGGAACTCCATGGCGTTGATCAATGCCTGTACGCTCTTCCCATACACCTCGACATGACCTGAAAGTGCGTTGCGCGTCATGACCACTCCTTCTTCTGGCTCTCGAGAGCATTACCCAAACACGAGGCAGAGGGATTCTCCCTCAAGGGCCTGTCCTCAGGCGAGACACCTCGGCGCTTGAGTTGAGATTCCGCTGCAATTAATTATTTGCCGCGTGCTTGTGCAATCCCTACCACCGCGCCACACATTGCGCGGGGATTTCCATGGCAATCCATTATTTGCCGTGTGGCTGTCCAACTTCTGGCGTCGTATTGCCATTGCGCAGTGCGTCCATGAGCAATGTGTGTGCATTCAGCTCCGTGCGGCGCACGTTGCCCGCCAGGGACAGCGCTTCCTTGTAGCCACCGGCGACGAACGCCTGGAAATCCAGCGTCCCCACCCGGTACGTCGCCTCGGGCTTCACCGGCTCGTCGCCCGCCGCCGGGTGGGAGGGATCCTTCAGCACCCGCAGGCGCACCGGCCGCCCGTCCTCCACCTCGTAGCGGATGCCACTGCGCTGGCTGTAGCTGTCCGTCCCCCGCTTGGACTCGCTCAGGGCCACCCAGTCCGCCAGCTGCGCCCCCGTCAGCTCCGCCGTCACCAGGAAGTTGCGGTACGGCACCGCTCCATAGAAGTCCTCCACCGTCACCTCCCCCGCGGGCAGCCCTCCCCGGAAGCTCGCCGACAGCGCGAAGAAGGCGTGCACGCCGGCCGCCCGGCGCCACACCTCCGTCGCCCAGGTGCCCACCTCCGCCGCGCCCTCCGTGAGGCCCTCGTCACGCAGAGGCCTGTCCAGCCGCCCCAGCACCTCGAAGCGCTCCGGCCTCTTCGCCACCAGCTCCCGCTGCAGCCGCGCCACCTTCTCCGCCGTCTCCGGCTCCTCCCGCCTGGTGCCGTCCAGCTTCACCAGCCCGCCCTCCACCCGCTCCAGCTGCTTCCCCCGGAAGCGCAGCCGCACCTCCGAGAGGTAGGCGAGGTACTGGTACGGCGAGAGGTACCAGGTCCGCGTTCCCGGCAGCACACCCAGCTCCACCTTCTGGTGCGAGTGCGAGCCCATGATGATGTCGATGCCCGGCACCTCCCGCGCCAGCGCCTCGTCGTCCTCGCGCAGTTGGTGCCCCAGCAGCACCACCGCGTCCACGTGCTCCTGCTCGCGCAGGGCCTTCACCACCGCGCGCGCCGCCTCCGTCGCGTCCGTCCACCGCGTCCCCGCCGGCAGGTTCTCCGCCTTCACCAGCCGCTGCATGTCCGGCCCCGCCACCGCGAAGAAGCCCAGGCGCACGCCCCCCACCTCCTTCACCAGGTAGGGCTTGCCCTCCACCCGCAGGTAGGGCGCTCCATCCGCCCCCATCAGGTTCGCGCTCAGCACCGGGTAGCTCGCGCTCGCCCGGCACCGCTCGAAGGCCTCCGCCCCGTAGTCCAGGTCGTGGTTGCCCAGCGCCATCACGTCCAGCACGCCGTTGAACCACGGCCACTCCACGCACCCGTACTCGTCACTCCACGTGGGCACGCCCTTGTTCAACGTGTCCCCGCCCGACACCACCAGGGTGTCCGGCCTCGCCTTCGCGTCCCGGACATAGGCCAGCGCCCGGGCCACCCCGCCCTGCCCCGGCTCGCCCTCCGAATAGAAGGGCACCGCGTGCGAGTGGTAGTCCGTCATCCCCACCAGCGTCACCGTACGCGTCGTCTGGCAGGCGGGAAGCAACAGCAGGCTCGTGACAAGGGCGAGGGGCTTCTTCATGTGCGGGGGGCTCCTGCTCCCTCCCTTCACACCCCGGTACTCGGGCCGTCAAGCCGTGCGCCCCGCCCCGGCGTCCTCACGCCGCGGGCGACCACCAGCCGGCCGTGTCCGGGCAGGGAGCGGCCCACTCCTCCAGCCCTTCGATGCTCTCCGGATGCCTGCCTTCCGTGCGGCGAAGCGCCTCCGCCAGCGCCTCCATCCGGCTCCAGTCCTGCTCATCGAAGGAGTGGCTGCGGATGACACTGGGAATGGGCTCGTCGTTCTCCACGAGGCCCCACCGTGCCCGCTCGCGCTCCAGCGCGGTCCCTCGCAACAACATGAGCGGAAACGCCTTGAGCACCGGCACCCGCTGCCGCAGACAGAAGTCGATCGTCTTCCGGAAGGACTCCAGCGTCTGCTCGGGCAGGCCGAAGATGATGGAGACCTCGAAGGGAATCTGGCGGGCATGGAGGGCGTGGATGCCCTCATGTACCTTCTTCAGGGCATTCACCCGCTCCACCGCCCGAGCCTCCCGCTCGTGGATGGTCTGCAGACCAAATTCGAGCCGCACGTCGAGCCCCTCGCACGCATCGAGGAACTCGTCGTCCAAGGTCGAGAAGTGGCACTGCAGCGACAACCGCCCGCGGTAGCCGAGCCGCCGCAACGTCCGCAGCACCGCCAGCGCGTGGTCTCCCAGGTTGAAGAGCGGATCCAACACGGCGATGTCATCCACCGACGAGCGCACGAACAGTTCCATCTCGCGCTCCAGCCGAGCCAGCGGGATGTCCCGGCGGCGCAGGCGGCTGCCCGCTTCCCGGTGCTGGCAGAACGAGCACCGGAAAGGACAGCCCCGCTGCGTCTCCCAGCGGATGAACCGCTGCCCTCCGGCCAGCTCGATGACCCCATCGAGAAAGGGGGAAGACAGCTTCTCCAGCCGCGCCTGCGCCTGGAGATGGCGGTCCACCTGCCCCGCCCAGTGAACGCCCGGGAACTGGATGCGCTCGGACGTTGCGGCGAGCGCCACCATGGCCTCCTCGCCATACCCCCGGACGAAGGCATCCGCCTCGGGATAGAGCTGCTCGAGCCCCGGCCCCGCGTAGGAGATCTGTGGTCCCCCGAGGATGAGGCGCCCCCTGAAGCCGTGCCGCCGGAGCGCCGCCAACAGACTCTTCACCACCCGGTCGTTCCACACGTACACACCCAGGCCCACGTCCACCTGCTCCGGCCCAGCGTCCCCGACACTCGCGAGCAGGGTTCGCAGGATGTGCTCCTCGCTGAAGCCGGCACGGTTGATGGCGAAGGAGAACGCCCGCACTTCCACTCCCGCGCTCAGCAACGACGCGACAATGGAGGCATGCCCCAGGGGAACCCGCGGATCCTTATCCCGGGTCCAGTCGATGGACACCAGGACGACGCGCCGAGGCCGGAGAGACGCAGAGAGGACCTCGACGGATTGAGCGGACATGAGCCCCCAGGGAGTGGTTCAACCGCAATGGCCGTGCACGTCACCGACAGCTTCCACCTGCCTCCGACGGAAGGGGAACAGAAGAATTCAACGGAGTGTCTCACCGGGTTCACCTCGGGAACCGGCTCCCCCACCGTTCCTGGTGCCTCCGGGCTCTACGGCCAGAAGGCCGGCGTCTCCTCCAGTCCGGCCTCCGGCTCCACCACTTCCACCCACTCGGAGCCATCCCCATCCGGGGCCCGGTCGCGCCGCACGATGAACATCAACCCGCACTCGCCCTCACAGGCGAGTCGCTCCTCGTACTCGGACTCGTACACCGCACGGATGCAGCCGCAGCCCGCGCAGCGGACGCTGATCCCACTGCACCAGCCACACCGGCCCACGTCGAGGAGCGGTTCGGCCGAGCCGCCGTCCAACAGGGGCGTCCAATCAATGAGCGCGGGAGGGCGCTCCTCACCGGGGTCGCACATCTCGCAGACCGTCCAGTCGCCCTCCACGTCCAGCTCCGCCTCGGCCTGGAGCGGAAGCACGGTCCCGTAGGTGAAGTAGCGGCACCACAAGCCCACCCGCCGCTGCATCTGCGGACTCAGCTCGCGGAAGGTCTCCGGGAGCCGTCCGAAGTCCAGTGCCCAGTCCTCCTGGTCGGAGGGCGGCTGGAGCCCCTCACAGAGCGCCACCAGCGACTGGAGCGCCGCGGGCTTGGACGGCTCGGCATACACGCGCTCCACCACCGGCACGACGATGCCTTGGGCCCTCAGCTCGGCATCGACCCGGTCACGCAGCCGCTGCCCCTGCACCATGATGGGCTCGACACAGACCCGCTCCAGCATGTCGAAGGGCAGCGTCTGGTTGTCGCAGGAGATCTCGCACGCGAACCAGTCCCACCCGCCCAGAGTCCCCGCGCCCAGCTCCGGCACCAGCTCGTCGAGCTGCTGCTCCGTCCGCAGCGCCGCGCTGGCCCATCCCCCGTGGAGCGAGGCAATGCTCGACCGCGTGATGCGGATGTCCCGCATCCGGGCGAACACCCCCGGCTGGAAGACCAGCATGATCGGCCCGTAGATGTTGGGGATGGTCCTCCTGGAGCGTGCGTACACGGACCCGAGGTCGTTCAGGTTGCCGAAGACCCGCCCGAGCACGCCGAGCGCCCTGTCCTCCGCGTCCGAGTAGAAGGCCGTGAAGCCCTCGCCATCCCGGCGCATCAGCTCCCCACGGCAGAGCACCGCACCGGCGGCGCAGTAGTTTTGGAAGTTCCGCCAGTTCTCCGAATGGAAGAACCGCACGCCACGCGTCTGGAACCTCCGGGCGATATACGCGTCCAGAGTCACTCTCGCTCCGATCCCATGGATTGATGCCGCCGGTTCCAACCCTGGCGGTCGGCAAAGGCCGCTCCTACCCCACAGATCGCCCCTAAGGACGTCCGCGGTGCCCACGATCTGACAGGCCCCCACCGAGGTTCCCGGCATTGACGCCCTCGCCATTTCCCGTCCGATGCGCCCATTGTCTGGGCTCGCATCAAGCGTTGGTTCTCGGGTGGCTCGGAGAGTCCTCCCCCGAAGGGAGACGGCGGGCGCGCCCTCCTCCTGGCGCGCGGCTCTCCGCGGCCTCTCAAAAGGTGTCCGACTGTTGGACAACTTCGTGCGGCGGGGCCCGGAGGGTGCTTGCCTGCCCACCGGCCTGCCGTGGGCCCTGGCCCGCTCCGCTCCGGCACGCAAGCCGCACCATCGCCACCCTTCCGAGCGAGACAGTCCAGGGGAAGGAACATATGGGAATGGATGCCATCGCGCTCTTGAAGGCGGACCACAAGACCGTGGAGACGCTCTTCCGCAAGTTCGAGCAGGCCGGCCGCAACGCGAAGAAGCTCAAGCGCAAGCTCGTGGATCAGATCGTCCGCGAGCTCGCCATCCACGCGGTCATCGAGGAACAGGTCCTCTATCCGTCGATTCGCGCCAAGGCCACCCCGCTCGAGGACCAGGTGCTCGAGGCCCTCGAGGAGCACCACGTGGCCAAGTGGCTCCTCAAGGAGCTGGAGAACCTGCCTCCCGAGGCCGAGCGCTTCGACGCCAAGGTGAAGGTGCTGATGGAGAACGTCCGCACCCACGTCAAGGAAGAGGAGCGCTCGCTGTTTCCTCAGATGCGCAAGGCCTTCAGCACCCAGGAGCTGCGCGACATGGCCGAGGCCCTGGTGCTCGCCAAGCGCGCCGCGCCCACCCGGCCTCATCCCCGCGCTCCGGATACTCCGCCCGGCAACCTCGTCGCGGGCGCCATGTCCGCCGTGCTCGACATGGGCAAGGACGCCCTGCGCGCCGCCCGCCGCAAGGCCGAGGGCCTCTCTCCCTACCCGGCGACGCGCGCCGGCAAGCGCTCCCGCAAGCCGCGCTCGCGCCAGGACTCCTCGCGCGACCTCCAGCAGGAGGGCAATGGCTCCGTGGAGGACATGGCCACCGAGTCCTCCTACCTCATGTGAGGAACCCCGGCAGCGGGGAGACGTCCGGCGCCACCCACTCGCGCCGCGCCGTCTCCCCCTCCAGCGTCTCCTTGCGGTAGTGCCGCTCCAGCAGCTTGCCGTCCCTCAGCCCCGGGTGCGCCTGCTGGAAGGCATTGAACGGCTCCAGCTCCGGCGTCTCCTGGAGCGCCCGGTACACGTGCGCGCTCCACGCCCGCGTCACCGTCTCGTGGTACTTGCCCGCCGCTCCCAGCGCCGTCGCGTAGCGCTGGATGGTGCCGCGGATCCGCTCGTAGCCCGCCTCGGGGCCGTGCCGGCGCAGGTACAGCCACGCCAGCCTCACGTGCTCCCGGTGCCCGAAGCGCTCTCCCGGCCACTGCGCTGCTTCCACCGCCGCGAGGAACTCGTCGTCTCCCGCTGTCTCCGGATTCATGCCGCGCAGCCTACTCCCACGCGAACGCGAACCCTCCATCCAGCCCGTCCACCCACTCGCGCTTCACCCAGACCCGCCGTCCGCCCGTCGCGCGCAGCAGCCCCTCCAGCGCCCCCTCCTGGCACGCCGCGGGCAGGAAGTCTCCCCGCCTCACCACCCGGCCACTGCTCAGCCCCGTCCACTCCACCGACAGCGCCCCGAAGCTCATCGTCTGCCGGTGGATGTCCGGCGCGCTCTCCATCATCCGCCGCGGGCTCCCATGCGTCAGCACCTTCACCACCCGCCCCAACGGTGACGCCAGGTAGTCCGCGTTCGCCCTCCGGCCCAGCTCCCGTAGCGCCGCCTCCCCACCGCCGTACCTCGGCCCCAGCTGCCTCGCCGCGCACGCGAGCATCCTCAGCAGCGAGCGGATGGGATAGCTGAACACGTCGACGAAGCCCTCCTCGCCACTGGCCTCCAGGCAGCCGCGCACCGCCGACTCGTCCCCCAGCCTCCGCACCGCCTCCAGCGCTCCCTTGAACAGCACCCCGCGCGCCGTGTCCTCCTCCCGCGCCTGCGCCATCCTCCACACCAGGTCCCGCTCCCAATCGCCCGGCGATTCCATCAGCGACACCGCCTGCATGCTCATTGGCCGTACCTCGGTGCTGAGGGGAAGTCCGCGAAGACTCGGCTGCGTCATGGGAGACCCGGGGGTGCACCGGCCATGCCGCGAGGGCCGTTCCGCCCCCCTTTCGTCCGCTGCTCCACACTGGCTCGTCCCCCGGTGCAACCTCCCCGTGCCCACCGTCCGCTGGCCGACACCGTCCGGGTCCCCCGGGGCGCAGACGCTGCGTGGTCCCTCTCGACCCGCACACGCAAACCCTGCGCGCCCCCTCACTCCCAGGTGACGAGGTACTCGCTGTCGAGCACCTCCAGCCGCGAGCCGCTCACCCGCACCGCCCGCGCCTTCATCCCCTCGAGCGCCGCCAGCAGCACGCCCTCGTGCCAGGCGCACGGCATGAAGTCGCGCCGCATCAGCACGCGGCCCCGCGCCGGGCCCTCCAACGTCACCGTGCGCTCACCGAAGTTCACCGCCGCCCGGTACGCCGAGGGCATGTTGGCCAGCAGCCGCCGCGTCTCGCCCTTGGAGAGCAACAGCAGCGCCTTGCCCGCCGCCGACTTGAGCAGGTCCGCCGTGGCCCGCCGCCCCAGTTGCCGCTGCGCCTCGGCCCAGCTGCCGCACCGGCGCTCCAGCACCCGCGCCGCCGCCTCGCTCACCTTCAGCCAGGCCTCCACCGGGTAGTTGAAGAACTCCACGAAGCGCGGCTCGCCGCCCGCCTCCACGCACTGCCGCACCGCTTCCTCGCCCTCCAGCGCCCGCACCGCCTCCAGCGCCCCCAGGAAGAACGTGCCCCGCACCGTGTCCGCCGGCGTCGCCAGCGCCAGCCGCTGCTCCAGGTCCTCGCGCAAATCCTGCGCTTCCACCACTTCGACCTCGCACGTGCTCATGCTCATGGCACCGCCCCTCCGCGTCATCCACCCTAACCACGGCCTCCCCAACCCCCCGCCCCCGCCTCCCCCCGCGTCGGCTGGCCGACGTCTCCCCGCTCCCCGACTGCTCGCTCCCGCACAGTGACGCCCCCGCGCGATCGGCCCGCCCCCGCTCCGCCTACAATCGCCGTCACTGTATGCAGCCTCTCCACGCCGCCACGCCGCCGTCTCCACCGGCCGTTTGCTTCGAAAATGAAGCAGCGTGCCCTGCCGCCCCACGAGCCGGCAACCCCCCTCCCGCTATGCCCCCCTCTAGACCAGAGGCCACTTTCTTGATTTCTCTGGAATTCAAACCAGGCTTCACGATTGACGCGGAAGCGCATCAGAGATGACGGTCATCCAGGACTCCTCCACCCTCCCGCGCAGCGAACGCAAGCCCCTGTACGTGCAGGTGGTCACCCAGCCCGCCCTCCACGGGTGCTGGGCCGTCAACATCAGCGAGACGGGCATCGGGCTGATCGCCACCCCCAGCGGGCCTGGCGAGGGGCCTCGGGAGGGTGAGGATCTGGAGATGGCCTTCACGCTGCCGGACACGCGCGCGCGCATCCGCGTGCGCGGCGTGGTGCGCTGGAGGCATGACCCGGAGGAGCGGGACGACGGCGCGGTGACGGCCCTGGGCGTGAGCTTCCACGGCTTCGAGGGCTCGGACGGGGTGACGCTCAAGCGCTACCTGTTGGACCACCAGCTGTACGTGGCGGTGGTGTACGCCGAGGAGACGGAGCTGCGCG
This sequence comes from Archangium gephyra, assembly GCF_042230915.1. Taxonomy (GTDB): domain Bacteria; phylum Myxococcota; class Myxococcia; order Myxococcales; family Myxococcaceae; genus Archangium; species Archangium gephyra_B. The sequence continues at coordinate 11,617,886 of NZ_CP102578.1, forward strand.
GCCTGCGCGAGGCGCTGGAGAGCCACGTGCGGCTGCGCTTCGTGCCGGCCCCCGAGGACGTGGACACACTGCTGGGCCGCGGCGACATCAGCGCGCTGCTGGTGTGCGGGCGCGACGAGGCGCGGGCCATCGCCCTGGTGGAGCGGCTGGCGGCCCGGCGCGCCGAGGCGGACCCCACCGGCGCCGGGCCCGCCAGCGACCTGTCCCCCCGCATCCTCTATTGCGCCCCGGCCGTGCCCTCGCGGCTGGTGGAGCTGTTCAACCAGGGGAAGATATTCAGGGCGCTCGTGCCGCCCTTCGAGCCGGTGGCGCTGCGCCAGGCGGTGCTCCAGGCCAGCCGCGAGCTGGGCCTGCGCACCGAGCAACGCCGCGCGGCCCTGGAGCTGGAGCGCAACCTGCTGCGCGAGCGCGCCCGCGAGGCCCCCTCGCTCTCCCCCGGCACGGGCGTGGGCAACGAGCCCGGCTTCCGCAGCCCCGTCATGCGCCAGGTGCTGGAGATGGTGCGCGTGGCCGCTCCCCACCGCGTCGCCGTGCTGCTGCAAGGCGAGACGGGCACCGGCAAGGAGGTGCTCGCCCGCGTCATCCACCGGCTGAGCGGCCGCAGCAACCAGCCCCTCGTGGTGCAGGACTGCGGCGCCCTCACCGAGACGCTCCTGGAGAGCGAGCTCTTCGGCCACGTGAAGGGCGCCTTCACCGGCGCCGTCGCCGACCACCCCGGCCTCTTCGTGCTCGCCGACGGCGGCACCATCTTCCTGGATGAGATTGAGAACACCACCCCCAACCTCCAGTCCAAGCTGCTGCGCGTGCTGGAGAGCGGGGACGTGCGGCCGGTGGGTGGGACGCAGATCCGCCGCGTGGACGTGCGCATCATCGCCGCCAGCAACCGCGACCTCGCCGAGGAGGTGCGCGCCGGACGCTTCCGCAGCGATCTCTTCTACCGGCTCAACAGCTTCACCATCGACCTGCCCCCGCTGCGCGAGCGCCCCGAGGATATCCTCGACCTGGCGCGCTACTTCCTCGGGCACTTCAACCGCACCCTGCGGCGCTCGGCCAGCGGGCTGTCCACCGAGGCCGAGCAGTTGCTGATGGCGGCGAAGTGGCCGGGCAACGTGCGCGAGCTGCGCAACTGCATCGAGCGCGCCGTGCTGCTGTCCACGGACGCGGAGCTGGTGACGCGGCGCCACCTGCCTCCGGCCCTGGTGAACACCACCGAGGCCACGCGGCAGCCGGTGCGCGTGAGCGGCGGCAGTGCGGGCTCGCTGAGGGATAGGCTGGAGCAGATGGAGAAGGAGATCATCCGCGACGCGCTCGAGCGCCACGGCGGCGTGGTCCGGCGCGCGGCCGCCGCCCTGGAGATGGACCCCGTGACGCTCGGCCGCCGGGTGCGCCGGCACGGACTGCTCACCAAGGAGCCGTGAGGGTACGGCGCCCCGGTGGAAGCGGCGCCTACTCCAGCACGCAGCCGTCGCGCGCACTGACGAAGCGGGCCTTCTCGCCCCACAGCAGCGCCGCGGCCGTCTGCACGCTGCGCTCCTTGTAGTCCACCGTCAGCGTGGCCACCGCCGGGCTCGCCGCCGTCCAGCGCCGGCAGTACTCCTCGCTCATCTCCATCACGAAGACGCACGAGCAGAAGTCCTTCGCCGTGTAGGAGGTGACGAGCTGCAAGTCATTGTTGTCGTAGGGGCGCCGCACCGTGTCCCCGCTGTCGCAGGAGAGGGACGCGGCACACGCGAGCACCAGCAGCGCACGGCTCGGGCTCATGGCAGCTCCTCCACCACCGCGAGGGCCAGCTTCAGGAAGGTGTCCAACGAGAACGAGCCGTCCCGGTCATCCGCCGTACGCACCACGATGAGCTCCTTGGAGGGAATGATGGAGATGGACTGGCCCCAGTGCCCCCGCGCCGCGTAGGCCCCCTCGGGCACGCTGGGGAAGGGCAGTTCCGTCTGCACGCCGAGGATGGGGCGGTTGAGCCACCACTGCCAGCCCTGCACGTCGTCCCGGCCCCGCTCGTACGACTTGCGCTGGATGGGCTTGGACACCTGCGTCGACTGAGTCACCCAGCCCTCGGGAAGCACCTGCTCGCCCGCCCAGCATCCGTCGTTGAGGTAGAAGAAACCGAACTTCGCCAGGTCCCTCGGCGTCGCGTGCAGGTACGAGGAGCCCACCACCACGCCCTTGCCGTCCCGCTCCCAGGTGGCGCTCTTCATCCCCAGCTTGTCGAGCAGCAGCACAAAGGGCCAGTCCTTGCCCACCGAGGGCCGCAGCGCACTGTCCAGCACCCCGGCCAGCAGCGTGGCGTCTCCCGACGAGTACCTCCAGGACGTGCCCGGCTCATCGCTCCGCTCGTGCGCGGTGATGAAGGACACCATGTCCCGGCGGCCCTCGCCGTACAGCATCGCCAGCACCGAGGACGTCTGGTACGTGCCGCCGTTCTCGTAGTCCTCCCGCCAGTCCAGCCCCGAGGCGAACTCCAGCAGGTTGCGCACCGTGATGGCGCAGTTGTCCTGCCGCTTCGCCTTCACGTGCTTGCAGATGGAGTCGTCCAGGTTCACCGCGCCCTGCTTCACCGCGATGCCCACCAGCGCGCTGGTGAAGCTCTTCGACATCGACCAGGCCAGGTGCCGCTTGCTCGCGTCGAAGCCGCGCCCGTAGCGCTCGTACACCACCCGGCCCTTGTGGATGATGACGACGCCATCCGTGCGCACGCCCTTGCGCTCCTCGTCCTTGCCCTGGAGCGTGAAGGCGTAGTCCTCCAGCGCCTGGATCTGCGCGGACCTCGCCGCGGCGACCTCGGCGCGGGCATCGGGCCAGGTCTCCGTGGGCCAGGGAGTGGTGGGAGGGGTGGGGCAATCAGCCCGGGCCGACGGCGCGAGCGCCAGGGCCGTGGCCAGGAACAGGGGGGTCATTCCGCGGAGTCGACGCATGAGGGCAACCGGTCAGAAGGTGTAACGCAGCAGGGGAACCACCACGGCCCGCGAGGCCGTCGCCTCCACCAGCGAGCGCGGACGCTCGGGGACTCGCGTGAGCGTGGGCGGCGGCACCGGCGCCGTCGCGCGCATCGTCAGCGTCACCGCCGTGGGCAGCACCAGCGCCTCCACCAGCGTGAAGAGCGCCGCGTCCCCCAAATCATCCACCGTCGCCCCGAGCACCACCGCCCCCGTCACCGCCAGCACATGCACCCCCAACGCCACCCAGACCGCCGGCTGGAAGCGCACGCTGCCCGGTTGCAGCGCGTTGCCCACCAGCCACTGCGTCCCCGTCACCGCCAGCGGCGGCAACGCCAACAGCAGCACCATCGCCGGAGCCGCCGCCAGCACCAGGTCCGGCGACAGCGTGCCCACCCACGCGCTCAACGCCAGCGTCGCCGGCACCGACACCAGCGCCGCCCCCGCCCCCGTGCCCAGCTCCAGCGCCGTCCACCTCAACGGCTGCTCCCTCATCATCCCCGCCGACGGCAACAGCCGGAGCGGCTCCGGCTCCGCCCGGGACGTCATCGGCACCATCCACAGCACCAGCGCCAGCGCCAGCGCCCACGCATCCGCTCGCAAGGGGAACATGCGCCCGTGTCATATCATCGACACGCCGCCCCCGTGCCTCCCACCGGGGGGGCTTTCCGCCGCCCTTGCCTTCGTGCCACCGTTGCCCCCACTGCGGGTACGCGTGCCTGACTCCAAGCACATCCTCCAACGCTGGCCTCCGCTCGGACGGCTGGGCCTGTTCTGCCTCGTGTACTGCGCCAGCATCGCCCTGGGCATGCGGCTCAACCCGCCGGACGAGCACTTCTCCGTCCTGTGGCCCCCCAGCGGCGTGCTGCTCGCCGCGCTGCTGCTCTCCCGCTTCCGCGACTGGCCCGCCCTGCTGCTCGTGGCCTTCCTCCTCAAGCCCCTCGTCTCCTTCCCGGAAAGGGTGCCGCATCTGGGCGGCTTCCTCTTCTCCCTCGGCAGCATCCTGGAGGCGCTCGCCGGGGCCTTCCTGCTGCGCCGCTACGTCGGCTTCCGCCCCTCCCTGGAGCGCGTGCGGGACGTACTCGCCCTGGTGGGGCTCGGCGCCCTGCTGAGCACCGCGCTCGGCGCCACCTCGGGCGTCACCCTCATGGCCCTCCAGGGCACCATCCGCTGGGAGCACTGGGGCAGCCAGTGGCGCGTGTTCTGGGTGGGCGATGCCATGGGCGTGCTGCTGGTCACCCCGCTGCTGCTCTCCTGGTCCACCCGCGGCCTCGAGGGCTGGAGCCGCGCGCGCCAGGTAGAGCTCGCCGTGCTGCTGGGGGTGCTCGTGCTCGCCGTGGACACCGTCTTCCACGGGAAGCTGGCCACCTCCACCGTCTACCACCCCGTCAGCTACCTGGCCTTCCCCTTCATCCTCTGGGCCGCGCTGCGCTTCGAGGTCCGCGGCACCGCGGCGGCCATGCTCGCCCTGACGGCCGTGGCCCTCCAGCACACCCTCGAGGGCAACGGCCCCTTCGCCCTCGCCCCCCAAGGCCGCGCCAGCACCGGGCGCCTCGTCTTCCTCCAGTCCTTCCTGGCCGCCGTGGGCGTCTCCGGGCTGCTGCTGGCCGCCGCCCTCGGCGAGCGCCGGCGCGCCCAGGAGACGGCCACCCTCCTCAACCGCGAGCTGCGCCAGTCCCTGCATGCCCTGGCCACCGCCCAGCAGGAGCTGGTGCGCCGCGAGCGCCTGGCCGCCCTCGGCGAGCTGTCCGCCAGCGTCGCCCACGAGGTGCGCAACCCCCTGGGCGTCATCGCCAACTCGGTGGCCGCCCTCACCCGCCTGGCCCGCCCCGAGCACTCCACCTCCTGGGAGCTGCTCGGCGTCATGGGCGAGGAGGTGGCCCGGTTGGACCACCTCATCAACGGGCTGCTGGACTTCGCCCGCCCCCAGCAGCCCCGCCTGCTGCCCCAGCCGCTCGGCCCCGTGGTGGACGGCGCCCTGGAGGCCTCGCTGCGCGCGCAGCCCAAGGATCCGCGGGTGCAGGTGGTCCGCGAGGTGGACCCCGCCCTGCCCGAGCTCGCCCTGGACGCGCAACTGCTGCACCTGGCGCTGAGCAACCTCTTCATCAACGCCCTGCAGGCCATGCCCCAGGGCGGCACCCTGCGCGTCGAGCTCGGCCATGGGCAGGCGCGCGGCGGCATCCCCCACGCCCGCATCTCCATCACCGACTCGGGCCCGGGCATCCCCCCCGAGGTCATGGCCCGCCTCTTCGAGCCCTTCTTCACCACCAAGGCCACGGGCACCGGCCTGGGGCTCGCCATCGTGCGGCGCATCGTCGAGGCCCACCAGGGCCTCGTGGAGGTGCGCTCCACCCCGGAGCAGGGGACGACCTTCATCGTCCTGCTGCCCCTGGCCGGGACCGCCCGCGCCTCCGTGGCCTGAGCCGCTCCGTCAGAACGGGATGCCGCTGTCGTCGTCTCCGCCGCCGCTGAAGTCGTCGTCCCCGTGTGGAGGCGGCCCGTCCTCCCCACCCCCGCCCTCGCCGCGCTGCCGGGCGATCTCCGCCTCGATGGACGCCAGCAGCTGGCGCTCCCGGTCGTGCCACCGCGACTTGCTCGGATCGTTCAGCGAACGCTTCGCGCCATTGGCGTAGTACTCCAGGTCGCCCATGCTCGCGCCGCGGATGGGCGCGCCCTTGCTGCGGCCGTAGTTGGGGAACACCTCGCCCGCGCCCCCCCCGCCGCCGCCCCCACCACCGGAGGGCGCCGCACGGCGAGGCGCCGCCGCCGCGTCCGGCGTCGAGCCAATGCTCATCTCGCCCAGCTTCAGCGAGAAGCCGTCCCCATTGCGGAACGCCGTCCCCACCCGCACCTGCTCCACGCGCCCGTCCGGGCGCCTCACTGCCACCGTCACCGGATAACCCTGATCGCTCATTCCCGCCGGAAATCACTCCCGCCCCACCGTGTCAACGACTCCGGGGGGCAGGGGTGCACGGGCCAACCCGCCCTGGAGGCAGGCAGGCGTCCCGGCGGGACCGGCCCGGGCTCAGCCGCGGCTCAGCTCGACCCGCTCCTTGCCACCCTTCTTGCGCACCCAGGCCTTGGGCTTGGGCGGCGCCGCGGGCTCCGGCCTCTTGGGCGCGGCCTCCGCCAGCGCCTTCGACGCCGCACGGCCCCTGGGCAGCACCACGTCCGGCACCGACTGCGGCGCCGCGTCGTCCACCCACTTGTCCGGCCGCCGGTTCGACTTCACCAGCAAGCGCAGCTTCTGGTAGTGCGCCGAGCAGTACCCCTTCGAGCGCGCCGGCCGCTTGCACCCCATCACCGCGCACCGCTTGCCCTCCTCCGTGCGCGCCGCGGGCGGACGGCCCCGGCGCGCCGGCACCACCTCGGCCTCCTGGGCGCCCCGCGCCGCCGGCACCGCCGCGCCCCGGCCCCGCGCCACGCCCGGCAGGGTGATGCCCGGCAAGGCCAGCTGCAGCGACTGCATCCGCGTCGCCAGGGGAGCCAGCCGCTGGACGATGTCCACCAGCTCCTCGATCACATCCAGCCGCTCTCCCATGCGCGTGATGGCCTTGTGCATGGGTCCCAGCCGGCCCCGAAGCTCCGCCTGGACCATCTCCCGCAACGGTTTTTCGATCGACATGCGCGCACCATATGCCACTCAGTGGTCTTGACCGCCAGCCCCTCGGACCTCCGCTCTGTCGACCCGGCCACGCCCCGCCCCCGCCCCGTCCACCTCCGCGCATCCCATGCCGAATGCTGCGGCACTCCCGCCCCGCTTCGGGCATGGTGCGGCGTCCGCGGGCACGAGGACTCCCAGACATGACCCACGATTCGACCGATTGGCTTTGCATCAACACCATCCGCACCCTCGCCATGGATGCGGTGGAACAGGCCCACTCGGGCCACCCGGGCGCGCCCATGGCGCTGGCGCCCGTGGCCTACCAGCTGTGGCAGCAGGAGCTGCGCTACGACCCGACCGCCCCCATCTGGCCCAACCGCGACCGCTTCGTGCTCTCCAACGGGCACGCCTCCATGCTGCTCTACGCCCTGCTGCACCTGACGGGCGTGCGCCGCGTCACCTCGGAGTACACCACCGAGGACCAGGTGGCCATCGGCCTGGAGGACCTCAAGAAGTTCCGCCAGTTGGACAGCTCCACCCCCGGCCACCCCGAGTACCGGTGGACGAGCGGCGTGGAGACCACCACCGGCCCGCTGGGCCAGGGCGTCGCCAACAGCGTGGGCATGGCCATCGCCAGCCGCTGGATGGCCGGGCACTTCAACCGCCCCGGCTTCGAGCTCTTCGACTACGACGTCTGGGCGCTGTGCGGTGACGGAGACCTGATGGAGGGCGTGTCCAGCGAGGCCGCCTCGCTCGCCGGGCACCTGAAGCTGCCCAACCTGTGCTGGGTCTACGACAGCAACCACATCAGCATCGACGGCGGCACGGACCTGGCCTTCACCGAGGACGTGGGCAAGCGCTTCGAGGCCTACGGCTGGCGCGTGCTCCGCGTGGCCGACGGCAACGACCTGGACGCGCTCTCGCAGGCCTTCCGCACCTTCAAGCAGGACCGCGGCCAGCCCACGCTCATCATCGTCACCACGCAGATTGGCTACGGCGCGCCCAAGAAGCAGGGCACGGCCTCCGCGCACGGCGAGCCCCTGGGCGAAGAGGAGCTCAAGGGCGCCAAGCGCAAGTACGGCTGGCCCGAGGACGCGAAGTTCCTGGTGCCCGAGGGCGTGCGCGAGCGCTTCACCGAGCGCATGGGCGAGCGCGGCCGCAAGCTGCGCACGGAGTGGGAGGCGCGCTTCGCCGAGTACCAGAAGCAGTTCCCCGAGCAGGCGGACCAGCTGCAGCGGATGCAGCGGCGCGAGCTGCCAGCGGGCTGGGACAAGGAGCTGCCGGTGTTCCCCGCGGACGCCAAGGGCGTGGCCACGCGCGAGTCGAGCGGCAAGGTGCTCACCGCGCTGGCGAAGAACTACCCGTGGCTGGTGGGCGGCTCGGCGGACCTCAACCCGTCCACGAAGACGTACCTGTCGTTCTCGGGGGCGATGAAGCCGGGGGACCAGACGGGGCGCAACATCCACTTCGGGGTGCGCGAGCACGCCATGGGCTCCATCATCAACGGCCTGGCGCTGAGCAAGGTGCGCCCCTACAGCGCCACCTTCCTCATCTTCAGCGAGTACGAGCGGCCCCCCATCCGCCTGTCGGCCATCATGGAGCTGCCGAGTATCCACATCTTCACCCATGACTCGATTGGCCTGGGCGAGGACGGCCCGACGCACCAGCCGGTGGAGCAGCTGCCGAGCCTGCGCGCGATTCCGGGGCTCATCGTGCTGCGCCCGGCGGATGCCAACGAGGTGACGGAGGCATGGCGGGTGATTGCGCCGCTGAGGCACCAGCCGGTGGTGCTGGTGCTCACGCGCCAGGCGGTGCCCACGCTGGACCGGACGAAGTACGCGCCGGCCTCGGGGCTGGCCAAGGGCGCCTACGTGCTGTCGGACACCAAGGGCAAGCCGGACGTCATCCTCATTGGTACGGGCAGCGAGGTGCAGCTGTGCCTGCAGGCGCAGGAGCAGCTGGAGGGCCAGGGCGTGAAGGCGCGCGTGGTGAGCATGCCCTCGTGGGAGCTGTTCGAGCAGCAGGACGAGGCGTACCGCGAGCAGGTGCTGCCCTCGTCGGTGCACGCGCGCGTGGCGGTGGAGAAGGCCGCGACGTTCGGCTGGGAGCGCTTCGTGGGACTGCGCGGCGCCGTGGTGGGCATGCGCAGCTTCGGTGCCTCCGCGCCGCTGAAGGCCCTGCAGCAGAAGTTCGGCTTCACCGTGGACAACGTGGTGAAGGTGGCCCGCGAGGTCATCGAGCAGGCCAAGAAGTAGTCACCGGGTAGCGCCCCCTCTCCCTTCGGGGAGAGGGGAAGGGCTTGGGCTACCGCCGCGAGCGCCGCGCCTCCCACTCGGAGCGCAACAGGCCCCACACCTGCTGGTCCTTGCGCTGGCCCTCGATGAAGTAGTGCTCGCGCATCACGCCCTCCAGCGTGAAGCCGAGCTTCCTCGCCAGTCCCTGGGACGCGAGGTTGTCCGCGGCGGTGGTGAGCCAGACGCGGTGCAGGAAGGGCCACTCGAAGAGCCGCTCCAGCGCCATCCCCACCGCCCGCGTGCCGAGCCCCCGGCCGTGGTACGCGCTGGAGAGCATATAGCCAAGCTCGATGCGCCCCTGGAACCGCGACAGCTCCCGCGCGGCCACCGTGCCGATGATGCGCCCGTCGAACTCCACCATCCACCGGAAGCTCCTGGCCTTCGGGTCCGACAGGTCGCTCGTCGCCTCTTGAAGCCGCTTGAGCAGCGACTCACGCGAGGAGGGCTCCAGCGGCATGAGCCTGCGGGACACGGGCTCCTCGCGCATGGCCATCCAGATGTCCACGTGCTCGGGCAGGGCGGGAACCAGACGGAGGTCCGGAGTCGTCATGGCCGGCACTGTACCGCCTGCCCTCCGGGAAACCGTGTCACATGGGCGTCCCACCCAGCCCCACGCGCGTAACCCCTTGGGAAAAGGGCTTCTCTTTTCGCCCGGTGGACCCTCACGCCCAGCGGCCTGCCGGGCAAGCCCCCGCTGCACGAAGCGGGAGCGCGCCTCAGCTTCCCGACCGCAAACGAAACACCCAACGGAGGGGAGACACACATGACGAAGACGAAGCTTCTGCTGGCGGGACTCGTGGCTGGGGCGGTGGCGTTCGGGACCGGGTGCAAGACGGACAAGGGCACCACGAATACCGGCACGGACACGAGCACCATGTCGACGGATGCCGGCACGGGCGGCGCGGGCATCGACACCATGGACCGGGGCCGTGAGGAGGTGGATCCGCTGCCGCAGGAGGGCACGCGCGAGATGGAGCCCGGCGTGCACGATGACATCCCCGCCGAGCCCGGCACGGGCGGCACGGGCCTCGAGCCGGAGCCCATGGACCGGACGAACGACACCCTCGGTGGCGAGACGAGCGACGAGCCGCTCAACCCGGGCGCCCCGGCCAATGAGCCCATTCCGGAGGAGGGCATGACCGGCACCGAGCGCAACCCGGAGCCCAAGCGCTAACGGCCTGGCCTCACGCTGAAATGAAACGGCCCACGGGCGCGAGGCTCGTGGGCCGTTTCGTCTGCCAGGGATTCGAAGAGCGGCTCACGGCACGGCGGGCGCGGCCTGGGCTGCCTCCTGCTCCGCCGCCCGGCGCTTCTCGGCCTCGGCCTTCAGGTGCTTCAAACCCTGCTCGAAGTTGTTGCCGAGCATGGTGTTGATCATCCCCACGAAGTAGCCACCCATGGGAGGCAGGGTGCCGGTGTCCGTCCAGGTCACCTTCGTCCCGCCGCCCTCCTGGGTCCACGTGAGCGCGCCGTGCGCGTTGACCTCGTCGCGCGTCTCGATCATCTCGTCGATCCACACGCCCGAAACCAGCTCGCTCTTCGTGATGGTCATCTTGCCGAGCCCCATCTTCGGGCCCTGCCACGCCCACCACGCGCCCACGCCCGAGGAGGGACCGCCGTACTCGTTCTTCACCTCGGGGTCCATGTCCTTGGTCCACGCGGCCCAGGACTGCCAGGACTTGAGGTCATTCACGAGCGGGTGGATGTGCTCGGGCGAGGCGTTGATGACGATCGACCGCTCCACCTTCCACTGCCTCGGCAGGAACAGCCCGACCACGGTCAACACCACCACGAGGCCCACGAGCCCCAGGCCCAGACGCTTCAGCACGCGCTTCATGCACTCCCCTTGTCACCGGGTGACGGATTCCGGCGCGGCACCATACACCGGGGCGTGCTGACGCCAGATTTCACGCGCCTCGTCCACGCTCACGGCGCGGAAGCGCACGGCGGCCCCCGGCCGGCGGGCGGCCAGGCGTCCCCAGTCGGCGCGGATGACCACGGCGAGCACCGGGTAGCCGCCCGTGGTGGGATGGTCCGGTCCGAGCACGATGACTTCTCCGGACGCGGGCACCTGGAGGGCGCCCCGTACCATGGGCCCGGAGAGCCCCGAGCCCTCATCCGCCTGGGGCAGCCCCGGTCCGCGCAGCCGCATGCCCACGCGGTCGCTGGTGGGCGACACGGTGAAGGCGCTCTCCAGCAACACCTCCACCGCATCCGCGCCAAAGCGCCCCAGGTCCGGTCCGAGCACCACGCGCACCTCGGCCTCCAGCGGCAGCGCCGGGCCCGGCTCCTCGCGCGAACCGCCTCCAGTCCCGAGCGGCAGCACATCCCCGCGCTTCAGCGCCCGGCCCTCGACACCGCCCAACCGGGCCACCGGCAGCGTGCCCCGGCCGCCGAGCACCTCGGGCACGTCGAGCCCGCCCTCCACGGCCGCATAACGCACCACGCCCGCCTCGGGCGCCGGCACGGAGAACTGCCCGCCCGCCTCCACCCGGAAGGCGCGGCCATCCACCGACACCCAGGCGTCGCGCCCGTGCAGCCGCAGCTCCAGCCGCCCGTAACACTCCAGCGCCGCCGCGCGCCACACGTTGCCCACCGAGCGGTTGGCCGCGGCGAGCCACTCGGGCACCAGCGCGCCTCCGGGCGGCACCCCGTGGTGCATGAGGCCCACGCGGCCTCCGTCCTGCACCATCACAGGCCCACCGGCGCCGAGCACCTCCAGCCATGCGTCCATTCAGTCCACCCGCTCGAAGAGGACCCGGTCCCCCAGGCGCAACAGCGCACCGGAGCCGGGCTGGAAGGGGGTGAAGTCCACGGCGGTGCCGAGCAGGTTCCACCCGCCCGGCGAGGCGAACGGGTAGATGCCGGTGCGGCGCCCGGCGAGCCCCACCGCGAGCCCCGGCACGCGAGGCCTCGGCGTCCCCAGCCGGGGCACGGCGATGCGCCCATCCACCTCGCCCAGGTAGGCGAAGCCGGGGAGGAACCCCACGCTACACACCGTGTACTCGCGCGAGGCGTGCAGCAGCACCACGTCATCCACCGAGAGGCCCACGCGCTCGGCCACGGCCTCCAGGTCCGGCCCGTCGTAGCGCACGCGCACGGTGACGAGCGGCGGCTCCTCCAGCAGCGCGGGAGTCACGGCCAGGCGGCCCAGCACGCGCCGAGGGTCCTCGGGAGGCGCCGCCGGGTCGAAGTACACGCTGGCGTACTCCTCGCCCACCACCACGTCCACCACCCCGGGCTCGGCCTTCAGGGTCGCGAGCACCGCGCGCCGCTCCAGCCGCGCGGGCAGGACGAGCCGCAACGCGCCCTCGCCGAGGGGCTCGGCGCGCAGGGAGAGCACATCCAGCACGGCGCGCACCTCGCGGGCCATGTCCACCGCGCCCGGAGAGTCCCCGTGCACGCACAGCGTGTCCACCGTGCCGCCGAGCGCCAGCCGCAGCGCGTTCTCCCGGGCCACCGCGGGGTCGCTCAGCACCGCGCCCGGCTGCCCGCGGGGAATGAGCGAGCCATCGGGCCGGGTGCCCCGGTCCGCGAAGCCCTCGCGCGCATAGTGGAGCCCCGCGGCCCGGGCCGCCTCGCGCAGCGCACCGGAGCCGGGGCCGAGGAAGGTGATGCCCGGGCCGAGCGCCTCGACGACGCCCTCGACGACGGCGCGGGCGAGCGCGGGGTCGCGGTTGGAGGCGTGGTACAGGGCGCCATGGGGCTTGGCGTAGCGCACGGGCACGCCCATCTCGGAGGCGAGCGTCACCAGCCGGGAGCACTGGGCGGCCACCTGGGCGCGAAGCACCTCGGGGGCCACCTGCAGCTCCTGGCGGCCGAAGTTCGCGCGGTCCTCGAAGGAGGGGTGCGCCCCGGCGCGGGTGCCATGGCGCGCACAGGCCTCGAGGGCCCGGCGCATGGACTGCTCGTCACCCGCGTGCCCGCCGCAGGCGATGTTGGCCACCTGGGCGCACGCGTAGAGCCGCTCGTCCTCCTCGGGCAGCTCGCCCAGGTCGATGTTGAGGAGACACTCCGCCATGGTTCCGCCGCCCCCGCGCGTGGAACGACCAGATGCCGCTGCGCCGGAATCTGGCGTCTGGCGCACGGTAGACCTGGACCCGCTCGCGGTCCACATCCACGAGCCAGCGCCCGGGACTCCTTCAATGAGGCCCCTGGAGGAGGACGACAGCACCCCGGGCACGGGGGCGCCTCACCCGGAGTGCCCCCATCCAGAGGGGCCAAGGGGGGTTCGAATAAACTCCGCGGGCCTCCGTCTGACTCGGTGTTGACGGAAACGACCCCAACCCAAGGATGAACACCATGAACCGCATTTCTTCCGCCCTCATCGCCTCGCTCCTTCTCGCCGGCAGTGCCCAGGCCCAGCAGTGGGGCCGTCCGAACGAGCGTGCGCAGGACCGCCAGGAAGTCCGCACGGACCGGCGTGAGCTCCGGGACGACCGGCGCGATGTGGCCGATCTGCAGAACGTGCTGGAGCGCTTTGACCAGGCGTGGTCGCGGCAGGACGAGCGCGAGATGTCGTCGGTGGAGAACAGGCTGCGCGAGCTGCTGCGCGCGGAGCTGCACGAGAGCCGCGTCGAGCTGGAGAAGGACAAGCGGGAGGTGCGTCGGAGCACCCGCGAGGCGCGCTGGGGCCGTGGGAAGGCGGATGACCGGCGCGACCGCCGGGACGACATCCGGGACACGCGCGTCGAGGCGGCCACGCTGCAGACGCGGATGGCGATCGCCCGCGAGCTCAACTGGGTGATGGGCAACCGCAACTACGCGGACCTGCAGCGCGAGCGCAACCTCATCGTGCAGCTCATCCAGGTGGCCCAGCACGAGGTGCAGCAGACGCGGCAGGAGCTGCGCGAGGACCGGAACGAGCGGCGCGAGGATCGCCGTGAGGACCGTCGTGAGGACCGCCGCGAGTCGCGTCAGCGCTGGTAGTCCACACCACTCCCTCCCCCTTGGGAGAGGGCCGGGGTGAGGGTCTCCACCCCCACCCCGAACTTCCCTGCCGACTACAGGGGAGGCAGGGACTTGCGGACGCTCTCGCGCGACTCCATGCGAGCGACCCAGGCCTTCACGTTGGGGAAGGCCTCGAGGTCCACGCCCATGGGGGTGCGCAGGACCAGGGCGGAGACGATGGAGAAATCCGCGAGCGTCAGCTTGCCGCAGAGGAACTCCTTGCCGGCGAGCGTCTTCTCCAGCACGGCCAGGTCACGGCGGACCTTCTCCATGCCGGCGGCGTACTTCGCCTCGTCCTTGGCGCGGCCGAAGAACTTCGCGTAGAGGGTCTCCATCATCACCTCACCGGTGGAGGCGGCGAAGGTGCTGGCCTGCCACTGGAGCCACTGCTGCACCAGGGCCATGCCGCGCGCGTCGGCGGGCAGCAGCCCGCTCTCGGGCTTCTTGGCGGCCAGGTAGCACATGATGGCGTTGGACTCCCAGACACAGAAGCCGTCGTCCTCGACGAGCGTGGGGACCTTGCCGTTGGGGTTCTTGGCGAGGAACTCGGGCGACTTGTGCTCGCCCTTCGCCATGTCGACGGTGACGAGGGTGACGGGCAGGCCGAGCTCGTGGATGACGGCACGGACCTTCAGGGCGGCGCTGGAGAACGGGTTCTCGTAGAGCTTCATGGTGCTTCTCCGGGGGAAGGGAGGGTGCCGCCCCTATACGCCAGCTTCCCGCCGTGCGCGAGCCATGAGCGAGGCCCTCGTGCCGCCGGCTCCCGGGGGAGCGGGCGGGGGGGCCCCAGCGCCCGGCGGCAGACACCGGAGGGCTCGGACAGCAGCCGGGCGGACACTGCATCGCCCGCGCCCTCGACACGGAGGATGGAATCCGCCCCGGGGCCGGTATTCTGTGCCCCTGCCCATGTCCAAGCCCTCCATCTTCCAGGTCCTTCGCAGCCCGCGCGCCTGGCTCCTCGTGGCGCTCGGCTTCGCCTCTGGTCTGCCCCTCCTCCTCGTGGGCGGCACCCTCTCCGCCTGGATGACGAACGAGGGCGTCAATCTCAAGACGATCGGCATCTTCACCCTCGTCTCCTCGCCCTACACCTTCAAGTTCATCTGGGCGCCCGTCATGGACCGCTTCGCCCTGCCCTTCCTGGGCCGGCGCCGCGGGTGGATGCTGCTCACGCAGCTGGGACTCATGGGCGCCATCGCCGCCATGGGCTTCGTCAACCCCAAGGACGAGCCCTTCACCATGGCCAGCCTCGCCCTGCTGGTGGCCTTCCTCTCCTCCAGTCAGGACGTCGTCTCCGACGCGTGGCGCACCGACACCCTCTCCGAGGCCGAGCGGGGCTTCGGCGTCGCCACCTTCGTCATGGGCTACCGCTTCGGGATGATCGCCTCCGGGGCCGTGGCCCTCAGCCTCTCGCAGTTCATCGGCTGGTCCCAGACGTATTGGATCATGGCCTCGCTGATGCTGGTGGGAGTCCTGGCCACGCTGGTGGCCCGCGAGCCCCAGGGCCAGCGCCCGCCGCGCACCCTCACCGAGGCCGCCGTCGTTCCCTTCCTCGACTACTTCCGCCGCAATGGCGCGCTGCTCGCCCTGCTCTTCCTCCTGCTCTACAAGCTGGGCGATGCCGTGGCCGGTGGCATGACCACGCCCTTCTTCCTCAAGCTGGGCTTCTCCAACCTGGAGGTGGGCACCATCAGCAAGGGCGTGGGCATGGGGGCCACCATCGCCGGCGCGCTCTTCGGGGGCGCACTGCTGGCGAAGCTGGGCATGCGCCGCAGCCTGTTCATCTTCGGCACGCTCCAGGCCCTCACCAACCTGACCTTCCTGGCGCTCGCGCTGGTGGGCAAGAACCACCTCATGCTGGCGCTCGCCATCTGCACGGACAACGTGTGCGGCGGCATGGCCACCACGGCCTTTGGCGCCTTCACCATGTCGCTGTGCAACAAGCGCTTCAGCGCCACCCAGTTCGCGCTGCTGTCCGCGCTGGCCAACTTCGGCGGCCGCATGCTCACCGCCACCTCCGGCTTCCTCGCCGAGAGCATGGGCTGGGCCGGCTTCTTCGGCCTCACCGTGGTGCTCGCCCTGCCCGCGCTCGTGCTCCTCAAGTTCCTCCCCGAGGGCATCGCCGCCCCCACCGTGGAGCCCGAGCCCGAGGCCGCGCCCGCCGCGTTAGCTCCGGCGCCCGCCGTCACGCGCTGAGCGCCGGGCGAGTACCCGCTCCGCTGTCCGCCTGCCCTCCTGCCTGACCCGGTGGTTTCATTGCCGCCGGGCGGGCACGTCATGAGCCTTGTTTCTCGGAGGCATTCCACCATGGCGAACCAGGACAGACGGCCACCCCCGCAGCCCGCCGAGGACATGTTCGGACGCCCCACGGACGTGCGGAACGAGCAGGACGAGCCAGAACCCACCCGAGAGCAGCAGGGCGCCCACCAGATTCCCCGGCACGAGCCCCCGGACGACTTCCACAAGCGCTGTGAGCAGGAGGCCGAGGACGAGGCCGCCTGCGGAGGCGTCGGGGAGATTCCGGACGGGGATGGCGTACGCAGTGACCGCGGGACCAATCCGCTTCCCGACAGCTACTGGTCGTCCTACCGTGGCGAGAAGCCAGACGGGCGCTGAGCGGCGGCAGACGGCCCACGCACTGTTCTGGCAGGAGAACAATCGTGGGCGCCTCCCTCGACGACCTGGTGGCCATGACGGTGTTCGCCCGCGTCGTGGAGGCCCACTCCTTCTCGGGCGCCGCGGCCCGGCTCGGCCTCTCCAAGTCGGCGGTGAGCACCCGGGTGGCCGCGCTCGAGCGGAGGCTGGGTGTGAGGCTCCTGCAGCGCACCACGCGCCGCCTGTCCGTCACCCCCGACGGCGCCCGGCTCTACGAGCGCTGCGCGCACCTGCTCTCGGTGGCGGACGAGGCGTCGGATCTGCTCGGCAACGTGGGCACCATCCCCGAGGGCACCGTGCGCGTCTCCGCCCCGGTGGGCCTCTCCCTGCACCCGCTGCCCTCGCTGCTGGAGAAGTTCGCCGAGCGCTACCCCCGCGTCCAGGTGGAGCTGAGCGTGTCGGACCGGCGGGTGGACCCGCTCACCGAGAGCTTCGACGTCGCGGTGCGGCTCTTCCCGCGGCCCCACGAGCGCTCCCTCATCGAGCGGCGGCTCGGCACCGAGAAGCGGCTCGTCTGCGGCGCGCCCGCCTACTTCGCCCGGCGCCCCCCGCCCACCACGCCGCATGAGCTGGCCTCGCACAACTGCCTGCGCATGCGCGACAGCAAGTGGGTCTTCCGGCTCGAGGGCCAGTCCACCGACGTCCCCGTCTCGGGCACGCTCGTGGTGGATGACATCGCCGTGCTGCGCGAGGCGGCGCTCGAGGGCCTGGGGCTGGCCCGGCTGCCACGCTCGCTCGTGGACGCGGACCTGCGCGAGGGGCGGCTCGTCTCGGTGCTCGAGCCGTACGCGGCCGAACCGCTCGTCATCTCCCTCGTCTACCCGCAGCGCAAGCACCTGCCCCAGCGGGTGCGCGTGCTCATCGACTTCATGACCGAGCACTTCCGCAAGGTGTTCCGCGGCGGGTGAGGCACCTCAGGCCGCGGAGGCGGCGGCGCGGGCCTCCGGGGCCTCGTCCTGCTTCCTCGCGGGCATGGACAGGCCCATCACGCAGGAGCCCCCGGCGCACACCGCCATGACGGCCGCCATGGGGAGCATGCTCCCATCGTTGAGGAGCCCCACGCACGCCGAGGCAGCGGCGGACACGGCGAACTGCAGGGAGCCGAGGACGGCGGACGCCACCCCGGCCCGGGCGCCATGCTCCTCCAGGGCCAGCGCGGCCGCGTTGGGCGTCACGAAGCCGATGACGGAGATGAACAGGAACAGGGCGGGGGCCAGCGTGGACAGGCGCCCGAGTCCCGACACGGCCAGCACCAGGAGCGCGGCCCCCATGAGGAGCATGAAGAGCGAGGCCGAGACGGCGATGCGCTCGGGCGAGCGGCGGGCCAGGAGCCGGCGGTTGAGCTGGCTGGCGCCGATGATGCCGACGGCGTTCACGGCGAAGACCCAGGCGAAGCGCTCGGGCGAGACGTGGAGCAGCTCCATGAACACGAAGGGCGCGCCGGAGATGTAGGCGAACATGCCGGACTGCGCGAAGCCGCCCGCGAACGTGGCGGTGAGGAAGCGGCGGTCGGTGAAGAGGACGCGGAGGTTCGTCCCGAGCGAGCTGGCGGTGCCGGGCTGCCGGGGGTGGGACGGCACGCCGGGAATGGCCACCAGCGAGAGCACCAGCGCCACGGTGCCGAGCACGGCGAGCACCCCGAAGATGGCCCGCCAGCCGGCGAAGAGGAGCACCTGGCCGCCGAGGAGTGGGGCGAGGATGGGGGCCGCGCCCATGATGAGCATGAGCAGGGAGAGGACGCGGGCGACCTCGCGGCCGCTGTAGAGGTCTCGGACGATGGCGCGGGCGATGACGGCTCCGGCGGCGCCCCCCAGCGCCTGGAGGAAGCGCAACGCGATGAGCCAGTGGATGCTCGGAGCGAACGCACAGGCGGCGGACGCGAGGATGTAGAGCACGATGCCGGCCAGCAACGGCCGCTTGCGGCCGAACCGGTCCGAGAGCGGGCCATACATGAACTGGCCCAGGCCCAGCCCCGCCATGAACGCCGCCAGGGTGAGCTGGACCCGGGAAGCGGACGTGCCCAGCGTCTCCTGGATGGAGGGCAGGCTCGGCAGGTACATGTCGATGGACAGCGGGGCGAACGCCGTCAGGGTGCCCAGCACGAACAGCAACAGGGCGCGGCGCCGGGGCGAGGTGGGGGAAGTCATCGGGCTTCTGTAACCGCCGGCCCCCGGGGACCCAAGGCGCGCCGGGCGGACACAGTGTTCGGCCAGCAGAACAATGGCCCCCACGGCCCGCCGCCTCACGCGGGAGGCTTCGCCCACCTGGGCAGGCGCACCCGGAAGGTCGTCCCCTTCTCCGAGGTGCTCTCCACGCGGACGCTGCCCCCATGGGCCTCGGCGACGCCCTTCACCAGGGTCAGCCCGATTCCCCAGCCCCTCTTTCCACTGGTCTCCGCGCTCTTCGTGCGCGCGAAGTACTGGAAGAGCGGCTCCTGATCCTCGGGCGCGATGGGATTGCCCCAGTTGTGGACGGACAGCTCCACCTCGTCGCCCTCCAGCACCAGGCTCACCGTCACCTGCCGTGTCGGATCACCGTACTTGATGGCATTGCCGCAGAGGTTCTCGACGATTCTCCGCATGGCCCGCACATCCCAGGCACCCTCGAGCTGTGTCTCGCCTCGAAGATGGAACCGCTCTCCATGAACGCTCGAGAGCTCCTCCAGGGTGTCGGCCACCACCTGCCGCAGCTCGCCGGGAGCCACGTCGATGGGCAGTCCCTGGCCGGCGCGGATGCGGTTGGCGTCCAGCAGGTCGGTGATCATCTGGTCCGCGCGGTCGATGTTCTGCCGCACCCGCGCGGCGAGCGAGTAGACCTTGTCCGGCAGGTTGGGCTGGCGGGGAATGAGCTGGGCGCTCATCTTCGCCGCGGTCAGCGGCGTGCGGAGATCATGGCTGAGCGCCGACACGAACTGCTCGCGCAGGTTCCGCTCGAGCCGGAGCTGCGCCAGGGTGGTCTCCGCGTCTTCCCGCGCCAGCTGCTCACTGTTGAGGAATCTCGCGAACAGCTCCTCGGACTCCTTGGCCTGGGTGATGTCGAGCACGAACGCGACGTTCTTGACGCGCTCCTCATCGATGAAGGCACAGCCCAGCAACACCCAGACGACGCGGCCATCCGGCAGGACGTAGCGCTTCTCGTAGGGCGTACAGACCCCCTGGGGGGATTCGAGCATCTCCTTCGTCGCGGCCCTGTCCTTCTCCAGCTCCTCCGGCGGAGTGAGGGCATCCCAACGCACCTTGCCCGCGAGGATCTCCTCCCGCGACACGCCAAGCAGCCGGGCGTAGTAGCCATTCACGTCGTGGAGACCGCCCTGGGTGTCGCCGAAGACGATGCCGATCAGGTTGGACTCGAAGAGCCGCCGGAACTTCTGCTCGCTCTCGGCGAGGCGCTTGCGCTCGGACTGGACCGCGTCCTGGAGACGCACGTTCTCCAGGGCCACCCCGGCGAAGGCCCGGAGCGCCTCGAGGAGCCTCAAGTCCTCCTGGGTGAAGGGCTGGCGGTCCTTCTTGTTGTGCAGCTCGAAGCACCCCAGTAGCTCGCCGGTGCGGTTGAAGATGGGCAGGTCGATGAGGTTGTAGAAGCCCCGGGTCCGCTGGAGCTGCCGCAGGACATGCGGGTCATGCGGCGCGTCATTCGTGATGTAGGGCTTCCCGGTGGCCAGCACGTGGCCGGCAACGCCCACCCCCGGCTCGAAGACGACGTGACGGGGCTCGACGACCCGCCCCTCCCTCCACAGCGACTCCTTGATGACCATCCGGCCATCCATCACCCGGCCCCAGACGCCCTCCTCCGCCTCCACCAGCTCCATCGCCGTCCAGACGAGCCTCCGCATGAGGTCCAGGTCGTGAAGGCTCGAGTTGAGGTCCTGCGCGGCCAGCGTGAGCAGCTCCAACTGCCGGTCCCGGCGCTCGAGCGCCTCCACGAGGCGCCGCTGCTCGTGTCCCTGCTCCCGGTGGGAAGCCTCCTGCCTCTTCCCACTCCACGTCTCCTGGGTGGCCATGCCCAGTGGATAAGCCTCCGATCGGGACTGCACCAGCCGGAGGAGCAGGCTCAACGGAGAGAAAGCAGGCGGACGGGCGATGGATCCGTCATCTGCAGGACGGATCCAACAGCTCCGGCCGGTACTCGAAGTGCATCGTGTCGTAGTGGTACCAGCGCCCGCCCCAGATGAAGCCCTCGGCCTCGAAGGCGTCCACGAGCACCTGGGGAATCTGGTTGGCCCAGCGCACCGGCTCCTTCGGCTTCGCCCACTCCCAGTAGTGCGAGCGCTTCACGTTCACGTCGATGGACACCCCGTACGAGTGAGCGCTCTGGCGGTGGGTGTTGGCGATCTTCCGCCAGACGAAGGTGCCGCCCAGGTTCCTCAGGTACGGCCGCAGGGAGGGCTCCTTCTTCACCTCCGCGTCGAGCCGCTTCGCCACGCGCTCGAAGGCCGGTGCCGCCTTGCGGTTCACCTTCAGCTTCTGCCCGAGGAAGTCGATGTCCACCACGTCCACCTGGGCCTCGCTGGCGCCGTAGGCCGCGTGGAAGAGCGCGTCGAAGCGGATGCGCCCCGGGTCCTCGTTCTCGCGCGTCACCGGCGCAATGGGCCCGGGGGTATAGGGAAGGGAGAACGTGTCCTCCAGGTCCGGGGACTCCAGCTTCTCCTCGAAGGACTTCGTCTTGCCGTCGTCCCAGGGGTGCGTGGCCCCCGCCAGCTTGAAGTGCCACGCGCCGTCCACCTTCACCGGCTCCACCTGGTACCACTTCGACAGGCAGGCCAGGGCACGCGGGGGTGTTTCGGTTGCAGGTGCAACGGGCGCGGGTGACGGAGCCTCGGCCCCGGCGCGGCCTCCGAGCGCGAGCGTGAGCACGAGAGGCAGGGCACTGGGCGAGCGGAGTCTCATTCGCCTATCGTCTCACGCATGCGCGTCCTCGTCCTGGCCACCCTGGCCCTGTCCGGCACCGCCCTCGCGGAGCCGCCCGCGGAGTACGTCCCCGCTCCCGCGAGCGAGATTGCCGGCTACTCGGAGAAGCTCCTCCCCTGCGAGAAGGTGAAGGGGTGGAAGACGAAGTCCGGCACCATCATCCGCGCGGATGAGGTGACCGAGGAGAAGCTGGGCGCCTGGAACTTCGACCCGGGGGACGAGCCGGCGACGGAGTACGTGAGCTGCAAAGGGGAGCCGAACCTGCAATCGAAGTCGCTGCGCGAGCTGTCCCTGCTGCGCAACACCATCTTCGCTCGCTACGGCTGGGCCGGCTTCCGCAAGCCCTGGCTGCGCGAGCACTTCCAGCAGCAGCCCTGGTACAAGCCGGATCCGAAATTCTCCTACAAACGGCTGTCGAAGGTGGACCGCCAGAATGTCGAGCTCATCGCCCAGGCCGAGCTGGGCCTGCGCTACGCGGACCTGGAGAAGATGAAGGAGCAGCTGCTCGGCAAGGCCGGCCAGTGGTGGGGCGACCTCCCGTCGTACGAGGGCAAGAATGGCAAACAGGTCATCGCGTGCGACCTGTCCGCATACAAGGGCAAGACGCACCTGGACAGGGATTACGGGCATCCCGAGCCGCTCGCCTGGGTGGAGAAGTTCGAGGCGGAGGCCTGGGCCTCCAAGGACTGCACCCACCACGGTGATGACGGCGAGGCCCTCAAGAAGCACCGGGCCAACACGCCCGTCGCGCCGGACCTCGGAAAGCTGAGTCCCGAGGAGCGCATCGAGCTGGGGCTCATCAGCCGCGCCATGGGGGACTTCGCCGTCGACGAGGACCAGCGCGAGCAGGCGGCGGGCTCGCTCGACGAGGTGCTGAAGGTGAAGGAGCTGCGCATGCTGTCGCTGCGGGACCTGCGGCTGCTGCGCAACACCATCTTCGCGCGGCGCGGACGGTCCTTCAAATCCGAGCTGCTCCAGGAGCACTTCCAGCGCATGCCCTGGTACACGCCGGACCCGGCCTACTCGGACAAGCGGCTGACGAAGACGGACAAGCGCAACATCGAGCTCATCCTCCAGGTGGAGAAGGAGTTCGGCGGCGCGCTGCAGGACAAGGACTTCCGGGTGGAGAATCCGTCGGGAGCCGGAGACGTCGACGAACCCGTCCCCCCAGCGCTGGTGGCCTGATAGGCCGCACGCCGCCCCGGGTGGGCGGAACCGAGAGAGAGAAGAGAGTACGCACCGCGCCGGGGCTTCCGGTCAGCGGATGAGGACCCGTCCGTCCTCGATGCGCGCCTGGCTGCCGAGATCCTCGGAGAGGCTCTGGATGAGCTGGGCCACGCCCGGGTCTCCGGCGAGCCGAGGAGGCTCGCGCAGCCCGGCCTGGAGCGGCACGGCCTCGACGTCCAGGGCGGCCCCGGCGTCGTCGATGCGGAAGCGCAGCACGTAGGCGTCGCGCTCGTCCGTGCAGCCGCAGGCGAAGGCCAGGTTGCCCAGCGAGTACGCGATGACGCCGCGCCCGTGGCGTTGAATGCCCTGCGGGGTGTGCGGGCCATGCCCCAGCACCGCCGTGGCCCCCGCGTCGATGAGCTTCTCCGCCAGCCGGCGCTGCTCCTCGGTGGGCAGCAGCGCTCCCGTGCGCCCCCAGTGCAGCGACACCAGCACCGGGCCCTCCGCGCGTGCCTCGCGCACCTGGGACGCCAGCGTGGACTCGTCCTCGGGGGACCAGGTCTCGGGCAGCTCGCGTGCGAGCAGGCGGATGCGCCGGCCCCGGAGCTTCAGCTCCGCGTCCGTGGTGGGCGTGGCCGGCTGGATGCCCTGCTCGCGCAGCAGGGCGGCCGTCTCGGTGCGCCCCAGCTCGCCCTGGTCCAGCGCGTGGTTGTTGGCCAGCGAGACGGCGTTGACCCGTCCCTTGAGCCACTTCACCACCGCCGGGGACGCATTGAAGCGCAGCGGGCCCGTGGGCTTGCCGCCCGCCGCCAGCCCGGACTCGCTGCCGTACTTCGTGATGGGGGTCTCGAGGTTCACGAAGCGCACGTCGCCCTGGAGCAGCTTGGACAACGGCGCCACGTGCGCCTCGGTGGAGGACGAGCCCAGGTGCAGGTCTCCCGCGGCGGAGACCGTCACGGGTGAGGCGCCCAGGCACAGCAGAAGAAGGCCGAGCATCGGGCTACTTCTTCTTGGCGGGAGTGCCGAGCCGTTCGAGCGCCGCGGCGAAGCTCTTGCGCTCGGGGTTGAGCGGCGCGTTCAACTGGCGCTGCTCACGCACGGAGGGGATGGGGGACTCGAGGGGCCCGTCCTGGGCCTCCCGGTCGATGCGATCCTGCCCACTCCCCACACGGCGCAGGGGCTGCGTACCGTAGACGCGGCGATAGGGGTCTCTGCCTGCCATGCGCTCCTCCGGGGGGGTCGGTGGTGCCCCAAGCATAGGCCGGAGCGGGCCGGACTTGCACGGGGGGCCCTGTCGGAGCCGGGAGCGGGGTGTGCTCAGGAGGCCAGGGCGGCTCGCGGGACGCGGACCCGTGGCAGTTCGCCGAGGTGCGCTGGGCTGGAGTGCCCGGTTGAGACACGAGGCCCTTCAACGTGAGCGGCCACGCCGGGTCCCCTGCCTCCTCGACTGCTTCACTCGTGCCGACGTCTTCGCAGCAGGCGACTTCCTGGCGCGAGGCCGCTTCGGCCTGGGCGGGGGCTGGCCCCACGGGCGTCCGTTCTCCTCTTCCCAGCGGCGAACGGCCTGCGCGATCAGCGGAGCCTTCTTCTCCAGATAGTCGAGGTCGATGTCGCCACACTCGTACTCCGCGAGCCACTGGCGCCGATAGCGCAGCACCCTCTCGTCATCACGCAGCCCGAGCGCCTTCAGGGTGTTTTCAGCGATGGCACGCTGACTGCTCGGGCATCGCTCCGAAACACACAGCTGAAGCGAGGGGAGGAGCAGCTCGAACCAACCCTTGCCGATGTGGAAGGGGTCGAGCAGTTCCTTGGAGCTCAGCGCCTGCTTGCGGCTGTTGATCCACGCCGACGCGTACCGGTAGTTGCTCCACTCGTACGCGAGCGCGCGATTCTCATCGATGGAAACGAAGTGATCGGCGGTTCCCGGAGCACCCAGGAACATGGCCGTATAGGCACAGCGCTCCTCGAAAGCCGCCGCGAGCTGGGCATTGCACTGGCGCCAGTACGGTGGCGGTCGCACCGTGCGCCCACGGTGCTTGCGTAACCAGGCACGTCCAGGCTTGCGGACCTTCTGGTCGAAGTCAGCGGGCTCGTCGGCCGGAATGCAGCGGACCACGGCGCCCCCCCTTCTCCCGTGCCACGATCCATCTCGGCCAGAACGGGTCCTGCTCCGGCAGCAGCCGCTGCAACTCGGCGTGGAGCCGCTCCTGTGTGGACAAGTCCGCGGGAAGCGCGTCGCGCTCGCCTCGCATGAAAGCCTCGGCGGCCTCGATGGCGCGCTCGGCCTCGAGTGAGCGCGGCTGCTCCAGCCTGAAGACCTCGGAGGTCAGCCAATCATTCGCATCCCCTTGCTTGACCCAAGGAAGCTGCCGCAGGTTCACTCGTTGGCCATGGAGTTCGAAGAGGAAGAGAGCGTCCCGCTCCTCATCGAAGAACGGCTCCAGGGAGGCGAGCACCAGGGGAGAGTGCGTCGTGAGAATGGCTTGCACGGATGCCTTCCTGGCCAGCCCCTCGATGACCTCCACGAGAGCGCGGACGATGCGCCGCTGCCACTGGGGATGAAGATGAGTCTCGATTTCGTCGACCAGCAGGACGAACCGGCTGCTGGGCTTCTTCCCGAGAAGGTCAGAAGCCTGAACATGTTCGTGCCACGTCCAGACGATGAGATAGGCCAATCCCAGGATGCGCCTCATCGCCGCCGACGCATGCACGACGGGGATGTTCCCGTAGGGCATGTCGATGGTCGGGTAGTCACGCACATCCTCGACCGAGATGCGGGTGGGGCGCCCTGGTTTGATGGGCTCCTCCATGGAGGGGGAGAGCCCCTCCAGCACCCGGCACAACATCTGGAACGGAGACTGGGGCGAACCATCATCCATGAGCTGCCAGCTCACCCAGTCCCGTATCAAACCGTTACAGACGGTCTTACCCTCATACGAAAGCCCCTCCCACAGTTCGGCGGGAGAGAAGTGAAAAGCATCAGGGCGACGAAGGATCTCGGATTTCGCGGAAGAGCCCTGGTAGTTCCAGTTCCGAGCCGGATCCCAGACCGAGAAGCTCCCATCGACCCTCGCGTACACCGTCAGACCGGGCGTACGAAGCGGCATCCAGGGCCAAAGCTGGCGCTGCGCGTTGAATGCGCTCTTCCTCATCACCAACGGCTGGCCCTGGCTGCCGATGGTCCAGGAAATCTCCGGTCGTTTACCACCACGACGAGGCCACGCTGGCATCCCTGGCCAGGTCCCCGTCAGGCCCCACCAGGCGACGTCGAGCAAGAAGCTCTTACCCAGCCCGTTATCCCCTGTCAGGACATTCAGCCGGTCCGTGAACTCAAGATCGAAACGCGGAGCGGGACCGACTCCTTTCAGGTGGAGTGCACGCAGCATGCAGCACACTTAACCGATCCGCTCCCGCCCGGGGAGTGAAAGCTCGCCCCCAGGGCAGGCGGGCGTCTACTTGCGCTCGGGACTTTTACGGGCGATCACCCCGCCCTCGCGGTACCCTGAGTCCCCCGCGCCATGTCCTCCTCGTCGACAGCACCGCTCGCTCCCGAGTCGGCCCTGCTCCGCGTCGCGCCTCCCCCCGAGGAGTCGCCCCTGCGCCGCGCCGAGCTGCGCCTCCAGGCGCTCCTCGCGGAGATCGACTCGCTCGACACCGAGCTCGACGCCCTCGGCCTGGAGCTGCAGCGCTTCTCCCGCGCCTACGAGGACTCCCTCTCCGCCTCCTTTGAGGAGGTGAGCCGCTCCGAGCGTCTCCTGCGCCGGCTCCGCAACCTCCAGGACGCCGCCTCCGCCCTCTCCCGCCTCCTCGAGCAGCCCGCCCTCCCTGATCCACGCAAGCCCCCCGAGCGCGCCGCTCCGCCCCAGACCTCCGCGCGCCAGACCTCCGGGGACGCCTCCGCGCGCGCCTCCTTCGACGACGACGAGGACGAGGACACATTCGAGGACGATTCGCCCTCCGAGGAGGAGCTCCAGGCCGAGCGCGAGGACGAGGCCGTGGCCCTCAAGCGGCTCCACCGCCGGCTGGCGCGGCTGCTCCACCCGGACCTCGCCCAGTCGGACGAGGAGCGCACGCGGCTCGACGCCCTCATGGCCCGCGTCAACGTGGCCTACGAGGCCGGAGACCGCACCACCCTGGAGCTCATCGCCGCCAAGGTGGGCGCGGGCGACACCGCTCCCGGCAACCTCACCGACGACGAGCGCCTGACCCACCTCGAGCGCCGCATCCGCATCCTCTCCACCGCCGTCCACTCCCTGCGCCAGCAGCGCGAGAGCCTCCGCTCCACCGCCACCGCCCGCCTCCACGAGGAAGCGAAGCGCCGCGAGGCCGAGGGCCGCGACTACCTCGCCGAGACGCGCGCGGAGATGGACGAGGAGCTGCACGGGCTCGCCCAGGATGCCCGTGCCCGCATGCGCCAGCTCGAGCGCGCCGCGCGCACACTGACTTCCCTGAGGAACAAGCGCATGTCCACGCTCGCCGAGAACGTGAAGGGGCGGAAGCTCCGCGCCTTCGATCCCGTGCAGGAGAGCCCCCTGGTGCGCCAGGGCGTGCTCCGCCTCGAGCGCCAGCGTGCCACCCCCGCCGCACGCGAGCTCGCCCGCCGCCTCGAGGACGCCGTCACCCAGGAGCCCTGGCAGGTAGCCCTCACCCTCATGGCCTTCTTCGCCGAGGCCGCCGGCCGTCCGCCCCCGGGGCTCGACACCACCGAGGCCTGGGCCGAGCGCTACGAGTTGCTGCGCGAGTTCGACATGCCGGAGGCGCCCACCTACGACCAGGCCCTCACCCGGCTGCCGCGCCACCTGGAGCTCGGCATGCGGGTGATGAAGAAGGAGCTCCGCTTCGGCCTCCAACTGCGTGACGCCGAGTTGCTCGCCGCCGTGCCGCTGGCGCTCCAACGCGCGGACGTGGCCGAGCGAGGCCGCTCCGTGCTCGCCGTTATCGGCCCGCAGGAGCAGTGCAAGCGCTGCGGCGAGGAGGTGCTCCTCCAGCACCTGTTGCGCACCCGCGGGCTCGACGAGCTCAACGGCATGCTGTGCCCGCTGTGCGCCCACGTGCAGAAGAGCTACTGGCTCTACAGCCGTTCCGAGGGCCAGGAGGCCCTGCTGCCCCACGCGCTGCGGCTCGGCATCATCGTCGAGCAGGGCCTGCGGCTGGCGGGCACCACCATCGGCTTCCAGCTCCTGCCCGAGGAGCGCGAGGCCCTCACCAGCGCCCAGCTCCTCCAGCGCTTCGTGGACCTGTACCTCCAGCCCTACGGCGTGGAGCTGGAGCCCGCGCACCTGCGGCTTGTGCAGCGCGGCAAGGAGCTCGAGCCCGAGGCGCTCGTCACCCGCGGCGCCATCAGCCTGAAGCTGGAGCCCGGGGCCGGCACCTCCGAGAAGGAAGTCCTCGAGCTGCTGCGCTCGCGCATCGAGCGGCGCTTCCGTCCCGACACCTCCCGGTGAAGCCCGGTTGAAGGCTTCGCGTCTGGCTTCAACCCGCCCGGGTTGACACTTGCCGGATGGACTCCTCGCTTGCGCGGGGGCGTACGCCTTCCAGAGCATGCGCGTCCCTTTTTCACGGGAGCCACCCGCATGACCTGGAAGCACCTCTCCTGGACCCCGCTGCTCGTCTGCGCCGCCACGCTGCTCGGCTGCCCACCGTCACTCCCGGACTCGCCGGACGCCTCCACTCCCGACGCCAGCACCGACGCCGGCACGGGCTACGAGTGGGATGGCGGCTATGTCCCGCTCGAGGAGACGGGCAACACGTGGCCGGACACGGGCGCCTTCGCCCCCTGCACCTTCACCGTCGCCGCGGGAGGCGCCTGCAACGACTTCAGCATCTTCGACCTCTCGGCATGTGACCGCGAGTCGCTCGCGAACGCGGGCACCGACGGCCTGTACATGCTGACCACCCGCACCCTCCGGAGCCCTCCCATCTTCAGCGCCGCCACCTTCCGCCTCAGCGGCGACGGCGGCACCCCCTTCCTCAACGGCCGTCCAATCACGCAACAGGCAAGCGATGGCAATGCCCGCTTCTATGCCAACACCTTCACCACCGTGAGCGGCAGCAAGGTCACCACGATGCTCGCCACGTGCCAGGCGCCCCAGGCTCCCGAATTCACCGGCTGCATCGCCAGCTGCCGCAACGCCAGGCTCTCCCTCACGCAGAGCTTCAAGTCCCAGCGCATGAAGCGGCGCGAGGGGGAGGCCGAGGCCTCGGGCCTGCAGCTCGTCTCCGAGAGCGCCGTGGACATCGGCACCCCGGTGGATGTCTACGTCACCAAGGGCTACGCCTACGTGGTGTCCATCATCCAGGACGACAGGCAGGGCGGCCTCACCGTCTTCGACGTGAGCAACCCGTCAGCGCCCGTGAAGGTGAAGACGGTCCAGCTCGCGAACGACACCTATTGGAACGGCGTGTGGGCCAAGGGAGACGCGCTCTATGTGGCCAGTGCCAGCCGGGGCCTGCTCGTCTTCGACATCCGCGAGCCGGCGGACCCCCAGCTGCTGCGCCACCTGCCGGACACCGCCCTCAACGTCCACACCGTCTTCGCCGAGAGCAACCGCCTCTACGCCGCGTCGTCCGAGGGAGCCCTCGTCTTCGACGTCACCACGCCCACCGAGCCCGTGGAGCTCGGCCGCCATCCGGGCTATCCGCACGACATGTTCGCCACGGGAGACCGGCTCTACATCAGCAACTCGGGTGAGGGCTTCGTGGTGGCCGACGTGAGCAACCCCGGTGACATCCGCGCGCTTGGCACCTTCACCTACCCGGCCCAGTACGCCCACCACAACGCGGTGGGCACCTTCGGGGGACGCACCATCGCCTTCGAGGGCGGTGAGGGCCCGGGAGAGCACCTGCGCGTGCTCGACGTCACGGACCCGGCGAACATCGTGAAGATTGGCCGGTTCCAGCTCCGCCCGGAGATCTCCATCCACAACATGGTGCTGGTGGGCAAGAAGCTCTACATCGCCTGGTACCAGGAAGGCGTGCGGGTGTTGGATGTCTCCAACCCCACGCAGCCCACCCAGGTGGCCTGGTACAACACCTTCCGCGAGACCGATGCGGATCCGGGCCACTACTACGCCGGGGCCTTCGGCATCCGCGTCCCGGGTGACGGGTTCATCTACGCGGTGGACTCCTGGCGCGGGCTGCTCATCCTGCGCGAGCAGTGAGCCCGCGGCGAGCCTCCCTCCTACCGCGAGGGGAGGGGGAAACGGGGCTCGGTGGACGGGGTAGACTCCAGGGCCATGCGACAGCACGTGCGCCTTGGCCGACTCCTCTCCCTCGTCCTCCTGCTGGGCGCCCCCACCCTCTCCGGGTGCCTCAGTGAGCGTGAGAAGACCGTCCGGCGCCTGCTGGAGACGCGCGAGTGCGAGGGATGCGATCTCACGGATGCATCGCTGGAGGGAGCGGACCTCGAGGGGGCCCGCCTCAAGGGCGCGACGTTGTCGGGCGCGAGGCTGGCTCGCGCGCGCCTGCGCAACGCCGACCTCACTGGCGCCGGGCTGTGGAGCGCGGATGCGCGGCAGGCGGACCTGCGCGGGGCGCGGCTTGATGATGCGAAGTTGATGGGGGCGCAACTCCAGGGAGCCAACCTGGAGGGAGTGGATCTGCGCAACGCCGACGACCTGGAGTCCGTCAACTTCGAGGGTGCCAACCTGCGCAGCATCAACCTGGAGAGCGGCGCCGTGAACGGCCCGATGGGGCCCTATCGCCAATCCAAGAAGACGAATTTCTATCACGTGCCCAGTGGAGGCGGGCTCCTCATGCGCACGGACCTCTCGGGAGCGAAGCTACGGTTCGCGACCCTGGCGAAGTGCAACTTCGAGGGAGCCATCTTCAGAGGCGCCGATCTGCGCGACGCCAACCTGGAACAAGCCAACCTGGAGGGAGCGGACCTGACGGACGCGCAGCTGTCGGGCGCCACTTGGCTCGACTACAGCAAGTGCGGAAAGGGCTCCGTGGGGCGGTGCATGCCCACCCGTCCTCGTTGAACGGATCGTGCTCGCACACCCCTGGGACGCATGCCCTACGAGGTGTGTTTGATGGAGCCTACATGAAAGCCCTGTTGGCGAGCGGGAGACCATCCGCCACCCGGCCGGAGGCAGCGAGCCCTGAAGCGGCCCACGGGGAGGCGGGATAGACTCCGCAGCCATGCGACACCCGATGCGTCTCGGCCGGCTCTTCTCCCTCGTGCTCCTGCTGGGCGCCCCTGCCCTTTCCGGGTGTCTCAGCGAGCGCGAGAAGACCGTCCGGCGCCTGCTGGAGACGCGCGAGTGCGAGGGGTGCGATCTCCAGGACGCCTCGCTGGAAGGAGCGGACCTCGAGGGGGCCCGCCTCAAGGGCGCGACGTTGTCGGGCGCGAAGCTGGCACGTGCGCGCCTGCGCAACGCCGACCTCACCAGCGCCGGGCTGGAGGGCGTGGATGCGCGGCAGGCGGACCTGCGCGGGGCTCGGCTCGACAACACCCGGTTGGCAAACGCGCAGTTCCAGGGAGCCAACCTGGAGGGGGTGGATCTACGCGAAGCCGTCACCCGGGAGTCCGCTAACTTCGAGGGTGCCAACCTGCGCGGCATCAACCTGGAGCTGAGCGGCCTGCACGGACCGGACGGGCCCTATCGCCGTTCGAAGAAGATGAGTTTCTACCACGTCCCCGCCGGAGGCGCGCTCCTCATGCGCGCGGATCTCTCGGGAGCAAACCTGCGAGCCGCCACCCTGGCGAACTGCAACCTCGAAGGAGCCAAGCTCCAGGGGGCTGATCTGCGCAACGCCAGTCTAGAGGGCGCCAACCTGGAGGGGGCGGACCTGACGGACGCGCGGCTGTCGGGCGCCACCTGGCTCGACTCCAGCGAGTGTGGAAAGGGCTCCGTGGGACGGTGCATTCCCATCCGTCCCCGTTGAGCGGCACACGCCCGCTCAGCGCCCCGCACGCGGCAGCGTATCGAACTGGCCTTCCAGGGCCGTCCTTACCTTCGGATACAGTTCCTGGCGGCTGGTGGAGTGCGCCTTGATCGCAAAGTACGGAATGCTGCCCAGGGGAGGCGCCCCCTTCTCCTGCTTGGACGGATCATCCACTTGCATCGGCCCACAGTCGCGTGCCTTGAAGATGAGCGCATAGCTCTCCAGCATCTGCACGAACCGCAGCACCAGCTTGTCCTGATCCGTCTGGGTTCCCAGCCCCGACTTCACCCAGGCCTGGCTGCGCAACATGCCCTCGTACCAGTCCACCGCGGTTGCCCAATTGGACACCGCGGTCCTCAGCGGCTCCATCTGGGCGATGAGCGTGAAGAGCAGGTCCATCAGCGCATGCTGGGAGGGAGTCTCCGCATAGCGGGCCTCGATGCCCTCCAGCCGTGAGATGAATTTGTCGAAGGCTGCATCCTTCCCCTGGCCGAAGAACTTGTCCTTTTCCGTGATGGGTAGGTCCACGATCCGGGTCGCGAACGGCGTCCCCCTGAGCTGGTCGGCGGGGGTGGTCTTCGTGTTGTCGAACTCGTGGATCTGCTCCTTGAGCAGTTCGTACACGAGGTCCCACAGCGGCCCCCTCAGGCTGGTGCGATCCACCGCGAGGAACCTGAGCAGCGGCTGGAGGAACGCGATGACATGGATGTCCTCGAAGAAGCCCTTGTGCGAAAACTTGCCGCTCTTGAGACGGACCAGGAAGGCCTTCTTCGTCTTGTCCAGCCCCCGCTCGATCTCGTCCAACCGGAGGCGGAACTTCGAGGCGAGCGCGTCGCTCATCACCTGGCGATGCTTCGTCAGCTTCGCGTCCAGCTCCTTGGGCACCGGGTAGTCGATGCCCTGGTTGAACCTGCCGATGATCTCCCGCGCCTTGTCGAACACGGCGTGGACCTGCTTCAGGGTGGAGAGCACCCCCTCGTAGAGCTTCCTGCCCTCCTCCGCGTCCATCAGCAGCTTGGGATCGAGCTGGTACCACTTGTTGCCGGTGAGCTGCGCATCCACGGACAGCATGGCGCTCGTGAGGAGCCCGGTCTCGAACTTTACCTGGGCGATCCGCTCCACCAACTCGGAGGCGCGCACCTGCTGAAGCACGTCATTGAGGGGGTGGAGCGAAAAGTCGGCGATGACTCGCTGGGTCAGGTCGTACTTGCAGTAGACATTGAGGACACGGCAGTCCTTGTGGAAGGCACCGGTGTCCACGGGGTGCAGCCGTGTGAAGAAGGGCGTGGACAGGTAGGTGATGCTGCGGATCTTCCACTGCTTCGGCCACTGCTTGGAGGTGGCCGCCCGGTGGGTGAACTCGTTGATGACGTTGCCGCCATGCGAGTGACCGATGAGGTGAATGGAGACCTCGCTGTGGAGAAAGCCCTTGTAGTAGGCCTTCTCGCCATTGCCTCCGCACAGCCGGTCCGCGAGGTACGCCCCGGCAATGCGCCGGTTGGTGGGCGAGTTGTCGCCGGTCCACCCGTGGGCGACGAAGAGGTGCAGGTTGCGATACTTCTTCCGAAGGTCCTCGAGGGGAATCCGGAGGTCCTTGTTGTCCCCCCAGTACCAATCCGGATCGTTGTTCACATTGGGATCAGGAGGCTCGGGAATCTTGGGGTTGCGGTAGCTGGAGGAGCGGACCTTGGGATCGCTGTTGATCGGATCCACGGTGCCGCCCACCATGACCACGATGTTGATGACGTCCCGGGCGGTCTGCTTCTGGGACACGGGTGCGACGCGCGCAGCCGTCTGTTGCGGAAGGGGCGGGGCCATGGAGGGTCTCCTGGACAGCCCCCCAACAATCCCTCACCCAGGGACGCGCGAGCAAGGGACGCACCGGCGCACCTTCACCGACAAGAATAAACAGGCCCACGGCCCGTCAGCAGGACGCCGCATCCACCTCAACGAAAGAAGGATGGTCCATGGTTTCGCTTCGCCACTTCGCCGGGCAGCTCCTCGTGCTGGGCGTGATGTTCTTCTTCTCCGGAAACGCCCAGGCGCAGACCTATTTCCTCACGGGCGGGCCGGAGATCACCCAGGAGCAGCGGGCCAACGTGTTCGCCTACGTCAAGAACGCATGGCAGATCGCGGATGGCAAGTCGGCGACGGACCTGGAAGCGCACCGCCGCTGGGCCCGCGGTCAGACCGACGCGGTGGTGAACGGCGAGGTCGACTATCTCGTCGATCAGACGATGGCCAAGGTGCGCCGTCTGGGCAGGGACAGGCTCCAGCAGGTCTTCGCGTACATCAAGCAGGGCGCGGTGATCGCGGGCAACATGGAAGAAGGCCACAGCCTCGAGACCCACCTGAACTGGGCGAGCGAACAGTCCGAAGACACGCTCCGGACCGAGATCGTCCGCATCGCCCTGGCCGGGTACAAGGCGTTCTAGGCCCCTGCCTCAACGGGCCCGGCAGCACCACCAGTTCCGAGATGAGCAGACCTTGACCAATCCGTGCGCACGAGCGCTCATGCCGCCCATGCCCACCGCCGCCCTGCTCTGCCTCGCCCTGCTGACCGCCACGCCCGATGCGGGAACGCCCGCCGCCTCCACGCCCACCGCCGCCGTGAACGCCGTGCTCGATGACTGGCACAAGGCCGCCGCCCAGGCGGACGAGGCCCGCTACTTCGGCCACTTCACGCCCGACGCCGTCTACCTCGGCACGGATGCCACCGAGCGCTGGACGCGTGACGCGTTCCGCGCCTGGGCCAAACCCTACTTCTCCAAGGGCAAGGCCTGGAGCTTCACCCCGGTGTCCCGCCAGGTGAGCTTCTCCAAGGACGGCGCCGTGGCTTGGTTCGACGAGGCGCTCTCCACGCCCAACATGGGCCCGGCCCGCGGCTCGGGCGTGCTCGTGAAGGACGGGGGCACCTGGAAGATCGCCCAGTACAACCTCTCGATTCCCATCCCCAATGAGCTGATGCAGGACTTCAAGCAGCGCATCGAGGCCCACCACCCAAAGCAGAAGGGCAAATAGTCCGCCCTTCCGCTCCCCGGCGTGACTCAGAAGTCGTCCACCGGATCCGGGTAGACCTCCTCCTCGTCCTCCTCCTCGACGGGGGCACGCGCGGCCCGGCCCCGGCCCTTCGCCTCGGGCGTGGGCTCCAGCGGCGCCGCGTCCGGCGCCACCACGTACCACTGCCGGCCCTGCTGCACCCGCTTGAGCACCCCTTCGTGCTCCAGCGCCGACAGCAGCTTGGTGAAGGAGGAGAAGCCGTGGTCGCGCTCGTCGAAGTCCGGCTCCTTGCGCACCAGGGCCTCCTTGATGAGCGACGGGTTGAGCGTCCCGGTGGTCCTCGCCAGCAGGCGCTGCACCACCTCCACCACGCTCTCGGGTACCTCGGTCTTCGAGCCCTCGGCCTTCCCCTTGTGCCCCTGCGCCTGCTCCTTGCCCTGGCGCTCCCCGTGCCCCTTGCCGTGCTTGCCGCGGCGTCCGCCCTCCTCCTGCTCGTGGGCCCGCTTCTCCTTCTCCTTGTCCTTCTCCGCCCGGGTGCGCGGCTTCAGGTAGATGAACTCGTCACAGGCCTTCACGAAGAGGGGGCTCGTCGCCTCCTTCACCGCCAGCCCGATGAGCTGCTTGCCGTTCTCGCGCAGCTTGTACGCCAGCGGGCAGAAGTCGCTGTCTCCCGAGGCGATGGCGAAGGTGTCGATGTGCTCGCGCGCGTAGCACAGCTCCAGCGCGTCGATGACCAGGCGCATGTCCGCCCCGTTCTTCCCCGAGCGCGTCGAGGGCGGCACGTCGATGAGCTCCACGCCGAACTCGTGCAGGTTGCCCTTGGCATCCTTGAAGCGAGACCAGTCGCAGTAGGCGCGGCGGAACACCACCTTGCCCCGCTCCAGCAGGCGGTCCATCGCCGGCTGCAGGTCGAAGTTGCCGGAGGTGAACCCGGTGTTCGTCACCAAGTTCTCGAAGTCGAGGAACAGCGCGATGCGGTGCTGATTGTTTTCCAAGAAGAGCCCTCGCGGGTGAGTGTCATCCTCCCCTACTCCCAACCCGGGGCGGCCCCCCGAGCATCCATGACCTGCCCGCCCGGGTCCATCATTCAAATGGCCCCCCTGGCTTCCCGGGACGCGCGCTCGCTCTCCTGGCCCCCCTCCTCGCCCGCGGACCGGCTCCTGTGCTCCACTGGGCCCGAGGCGGCGCCTCCGCACTCCGGAGCTCCGCCTGTCCCAGGAGCCTCACCTCTCATGCAGCACAACTTCGTCCTCGACCACATCCGCGGCGTCGGCAAGCGGCTCGTCATCACCGGTAGCATCTTCCTGCCCATCGCCCTCTTCTGTCTGAAGACACTCACCTCCGTGATGGGGGACATGAGCAGCAAGAACTTGCCGGGGTTCCTGTTGTTCATCGCCCCCTTCCCGCTCATGGCGCTGTTCTGTATCGGGTTCGGACTCTTCTGCCTGCTCAGGCCGGAGGACCATCCGAACCTCGCGTCGCTCGAGAAGACCGGCGCTGGCGCGCGCTCCAGGCTCTACACCGAGCTGCGGGACACCGCGCGGCTCCAGGTGCAGAACCCCCACGGCTTGAAGCTGGGACTGCCGGGCGGCGTCGTCTTCTCCGACAACTTCCTCCTCACGCTCACGCCCTGGGGCCTCCAGGTGCGGAGCCTCGCGGACCTGGCCTGGGTCCACTCCGAGGATGAGGACGTCCGCTACAACGGGGCCCACGTCCAGACGAACCTGCTGCTGCGGCTGCGCTTCCTCGGACAGAAGGACCTGCGCATCGGGTTCCGCACCCCGCCCGAGCGCGAGGAGATGATGAGCTTCATCGTCTCCCAGCGGCCCGGTGCCGTCGCCGGCTACTCGGAGGAGCGCCGGAAGCTCTGGATGAAAGACCGGCGGGCCTTCGCGAGCCGCGCCCGGGCGGCCTAGGGGCTGCCGCGCCCGACCAGCCGGATCACCTCCGCGAGCAGCCGGTCGATGGTGAAGGGCTTGCGCAGGAAGTGCCCGGGTTGGCAGTCGGGGGGAAGGCTGGTGCGGGGCACGGCACTCATCATGAGCACCGGGATGTCCCGGTGCGCGGTGCCGGCCTGGAGGGCCAGCAGCAGCTCGCGCCCATCCATCACCGGCATCATGTAGTCGAGCAGGATGAGGTCCGGCCGCTGCTCGGCCATGCGCGCCAGGGCCTCCCGCCCATTGCCCGCCACGAGGACATGAAAGCCCTCTTCGCTCAACAAGTCGTTGAGCGCTTCGGTGATGCCGACCTCATCGTCCACCACGAGGAGCGTCTTCACGGCTACCGGCTCCGCTTCTTGAGCAGGCCCTTGCGCTTGGGCGGGGAGAGCGCCTTCGCATTGCCCGACAGGACGGACTCGGCATCCTGGAAGGTGTCGGAGAGCTGGATGCCCCGGGAGGTGATGCGGTACTCCCGGAGGGAGGAGTCGTAGTCGCTGTCCCGCATCTTCACCACCGAGAGCATCCGGTGCAGCTGCGCGCGCATCTCCACGAAGCGCAGGAAGAAGATGTTCTCGACGAGGCTGGAGATGCCGCTGATGGGCAGGATCACATCCCGGCTGTACATCTCCTGCAGCTCGCTGGTGTAGAGCGTGGTGACGCCCAGCACCCGCAGCTCGTTGTTGAGCGCGGCGAGGAAGTGGCTGATGCGCTCGGGGTGGGCCGCCGACTGCCGGAAACCGTCCACCCCATCGATGAAGAGCCGCTTGACGCCCCGCTCGCGGACGGCCGCGAGGAGCTTGTTGCCGAGCGCGTCGAGGATGCGCTCGGTGGGCGGGTACCACAGGATGTCGACGAGGCCCTGCTTGTGCTTCTTCGCGAGGTCCAGCCCCAGCGCGTCGGCCTTGAGGAGCAGGCGCGGGGGCGTCTCGTAGAAGCCGAAGAGGAGGCCGGGCTCGGACTTGCTCGACTCGTTGAGGAAGTGCAGCCCGAACGTCGTCTTGCCCGCCCCGGTGGGGCCGAAGAGGACGCTGGTGGA
The DNA here is from genome assembly GCF_042230915.1 of Archangium gephyra. Classification (GTDB taxonomy): domain Bacteria; phylum Myxococcota; class Myxococcia; order Myxococcales; family Myxococcaceae; genus Archangium; species Archangium gephyra_B. The sequence continues at coordinate 11,655,270 of NZ_CP102578.1, forward strand.
GGCGCACGGAAGGCCGCGCTGGAGCATCTCGTCCAGGTGGGCGATGCCCGTGGAGACCCGGTTCTTCTTGCAGGGGTCCTCGCGGGAGGGGTCCTGCAGGAGCGCCTCGATGCGCGGGTAGACGACGATGCCGTCGCGGGTGATTTGAAAGGCGTGGCCACCGCGCAGGTAGTTGCTACCCCGGAACTTCTTCACCTCCAGCTCGCGCTCGGCGCGCCGGCCCAGCCGGTTGTCGGTCAGCTCGAGGACGCCGTCCACCATGGTGTGCTCGGGCCCCACCGGCTCCTCGCCGGAGCTGGTGAGCAGCAGGATGGTGCAGCCGACGAGGTTGGCGTGGATTTGAAGCTCGTGGATGAACTTCTTGAAGTCCCGCTTCGTCTGGGCGCTCTCCTCCACCGTCACCAGGCCGTCCACCACGAGCAGGGTGGCCTGGCGCGCCCGCGCCTCGCGCCGGAGCACCTCCACCAGCGCCTTGAGGCCCCCCTGTTCGAGCGTCTGGAAGGCGCTCAGGTAGGAGACCTGCGAGGGGATGCGTGAGGTCTCGAAGAAGGTGAGCGGCTCGAGGTTGAAGAGCAGGCGCTCGTGCGTCTCGGCCAGCAAGGTGGCGTAGAGGACGCGGCCCCCCTGGGAGGCATGGTGGAAGCACACCTGGTTGGTGAGGATCGTCTTGCCCGCGCCCGGGCGGCCCTGGAGCATGTACACGCCCCGGCGAAGGAAGCCGCCGTGCAGGACGGTGTCCAGGCCGGGCACTCCCGTGGCAATCCGGTCTTGAGGCCGCTCCGTCGTCGACTCGCTCATCTCGCCCTCGCTCCGTCCAGGCCAGCCACCGTCCATACCACGTAGCCCCCTACCTCCAGGCCTCCGCTTCACGAACCGTTGTCAGGGCCACAGCGAATCGCAGAAGCGCTCCAGCCGGGCGAGCGCCTCGGGCATGTTCGTCCGGCCCAGCCCCAGCCGGAAGTGGTTGCCCGGAAAGTCATACACCTCCCCGGGCAGCAGCAGCACGCCCTCCGTCTCCACCAGCCGCTGGCAGAGCTCCGCCACCGGCATGTCCTTCAACAGCTTCGGGAAGGCCACGCTTCCCGAGGCCGGGCGCACCCAGCGGAACGTGTCCGCACGCCGGGTGAAGAAGCCATCGAGCACCGCGAGGTTGCGCGCGAGGAGCTCGCGGCTCCGGGCCAGCACGCGCTCCTTGGCCCGGAGCGCGATGAGGGAGAGCACCTCGCTGGGGGCCGCGTTGCAGATGGTGGTGTAGTCCTTGTAGGCCGCGCAGCGCTCCAGCAGGGCGGTGTCCCGGCTCGCGAGCCACCCCACGCGCAGCCCCGCCAGCCCGAAGGCCTTGGACATCACCCCCAGGCTCAGGCCCCGCGGCGACAGCTCCGCCCCCGCCGGCAGCGTGTCCTTCGGGTCGTGCTCCAGCAGCCGGTACACCTCGTCCGCCAGCACGTGGATGCCGCGCGCTTCGGCCAGCGCGAAGAGGCCCTTCCACGCCGCCGCGTCCGGCAGGGCCCCCGTCGGGTTGTGCGGGAAGTTGACCACCAGCAGCTTCGTCTGGGGCCGCAGCTCGCGCTTCAGCGCCTCCAGGTCCAGCTTCCAGCCGTCCTCCTCGCGCAGCCGCAGCAGCGACACCTCGGCGCCCGTGGCCCGCGCCACCTCGTACAGCGACTGGTAGCCCGGCCACGTCACCACCGCGTGGTCCCCCGGCCCCAGCAGCACGTTCATCAGGACGAAGATGGCCTCCTGCGCCCCGCCGAACGTCAGCACGTGCTCCGGCCCCACCCCGGGGTACAGCCGGGCAATCTCCTCGCGCAGCGCCGGCAGCCCCGTGGACTCCGTGTAGCCCAGCGACAGCCGCTCCCAACGCTCGCGCCCGTCCTCGTCCGCCAGCGCGAGCAGCTCGCTCATCCTCCAGCCCTCGATGTCCGAGGAGCACAGCAGGTAGGGCGCCTTGAACTCCCACTTCGCGAAGTACCGCTCGAGCTTGAAATCCGGAATCCGCATGCCGCCTCGCTACCGCGAGCCGGGCGGGTTTGCCAAGGAGCCCGCGTCCCCTGCGGGGGGTGGGACTTGCTGGGTGCCTCCGTCCGTCTGCGTGCCGCCGAGCAGCTTCTCGAAGAACGCCGCCTTCTCCTCCCGGTACGCCTCCATCGGCCGACCTTCCCACCTCGCCTTCAGCGCGTCGTACTCCGCCACCCGCTCCGGCTCCGCGAGCAACAGGTCCCTCGCCCGCGAGAAGAAGTCGTGGCTGCCTCCCATCGCCGTGAGCTGGATTCCCAATGGCACGGGCAGCGTCTCGTCCTGGAAGCTCGCGAACGCGGGCGTGCGATCACTCTTCTCGTTCCTCGCGTAGTGGCCCGCCAGCACCGCCTCCGCTTCCGCGAAGCGCTCGGGCGGGACACGCACCTGGATGTCCAGGTCCCCCTTCGTCCGGGCCCCCGGAATCGCCGTGCCCCCCACGTGCTGGATGTCCGCGTACGGCAGCAGCGCGGACAGCCGCCCGTGGTGCTCGCGGAAGGCTTCCTCCGCCTGCTCGCGGACCTGCTCGTGGGACTGGAATCGGACGTTCTCCATCAGCTCTCCCCCCGGCGCGTCACTCCGCGCGCCAGTGCCGCACCACCCGCCCCACGGCCTGGTGCGCCGCCCAGGAGGGAACCTCGGCCCACAGCGCCTCCTCGCCTCGCACCAGCTCCATCCACGACGAGCCTCCCAGGTTCCACTTCAGCTCGTCCGGCTCCCACAGGATGTTCTCGGGGTTGGTTTGGACGGCCTTGCGCAGGAGCGCGTCGAGCCGCTCCTCGGGCAGGAGGTGGAGCTGCTCGAGGATCGTCTCGAGGGGGACGTCCACCTTGTCGCGCGAGCGCCACGCGGGCCCGCTCGCGCTTCCCGTGGGCGCGGTGAGGGCGTCGAGCAGCCCCGTGCGCCGGAGGGACGGGAAATAGACGATGTACCCGGGCCGGAGCACTCCGAGCCCCCTCGGGAGGGCCTCCGTGGAGGGAATCTCACCCGGAGGAGAGCGGTACATGTCCAGCACGACCATCGGGGGCGGAGGGCCGCGCCTGGCCACGACACGGAACTCCGGGCGGCGGTGGATGCAGAGGAGCGCGGCGAGCCTCCAGGCCCGCGGCACGTGGCGCAGGGTCATCTTGACGGGCCCGCGCACCTTCACGGTGCTCGACGCGTCCACGGTGACCTGGCCATCTTCGAGCGAGGACAGCGACACCTGGACGGGCTCGCCCAGGCGCGGCTTCCAGAGCAGCCGCTCCGAGGTGAGCCAGTAGTGCCCGGTGCGCAGGGAGAACCAGGCGTAGAAGAGCAGGGACAGCGGCGCGCCCACCCATCCCCCCACCAGCGGCGAGACGAAGCTCCACACCAGGAAGAAGAACACGAAGTGGGTGAAGGGGGGCCAGCGCGCGCCGCCCTCGAGCAGCACCGTCTCTCCTTCGCCAGGAGGCAGGGGCAGCGGCTTGAGCGCCACGGCCTCGAGCCGTCCGAGCCGCTCGGCCAGCGAGCCCTCCGCGCGCAGGGAGAGCCGCCGGGCGATGTGCCCCGACAGCGCCGTGCGCTCCTCTTCGAGGCTTCGCAGCCACCGGCTCGCGGGGCCCTCCGGCTCCTGCCCGGCCCGGCGCTGGAGCCGCGCGAGCGCCTCGGGCAGGGCGGCCTCCGCGCCCAGCGTGTTCCGCAGCAGTCCTGGCGCCTGGCGCAGCTGCTCCTTCCAGCCCCTGCGCTGGAGCGCGGCGGACAGCTCGCGATAGCGCGCGGAGTACCCCTCGAGCACCTCCAGCCCTCCCTCGAGCTGCCGGCGCAGGCTCGCCATCTCCGCGCTCTCGGGCTCGAGGCCGCCAGTCCGTGCCCTTTCCTGTTCTCCCATCCCGGCAGCCTTCTGTGCGGCGGCGACCTGGGTCAAGTCCTCGAATTTCCTACCGGTTGAGACGCTCCCCGTGTTTCTGGGACTCTCCCAACACCGGCGTCATTCCCTACGCGGACATGGAGGAGCGCATGGAAATCGCCTACATGCCGCTGCACCCGGAGCTGCTCTCCAACTGGCTGTAGGCAGGGGCTTCAGGGTTTACTGGGGGCTCCCGTTTTTCCCCCAAGGAGCCCCCATGCGCCTGTCGAAGCTTTTCGCCGCCGCCTGCCTGTCGCTGACCCTCGCCGCCTGTGGCGGGAGCGAGTTCGCCGACGAGTCCACCCAGCCCGACACCCTCTCCAGCGTGGAGCAGCGGGTGGAGCCCGTGCCGATGTGCCCCTCTGGAGAGACGACCCTCTACTGGGAGGAGCCGAGCGGGGTGTGCGGTGGGTGCACCGTGTCGCGCCAGCCGGGGCAACCCACGCGCAAGTACGCGGCCTGCTCCGGGAATGTCTCCGGGACGAAGGCCATCATCGGCAACTACTGCAAGACGCCGTGTGAGCTGCTCTAGCCTCAGAGCACCTGCTGGAAGGCGCTCGCCAGCTTCGCCCGCGGCACGGCCCCGACAATCTGGCCCACCACCTTGCCCTGCTTGAAGAAGAGCAGGGTGGGCATCGAGCGGATGCCGTACTCCTGCGCCGTCACCAGGTTGTCGTCCACGTCGAGCCGCGCCACCTTCACCCGGCCCTTGTACTCGGAGGCGAGCGCCTCCAGCGCCGGCTTGATGGCGCGGCACGGCGCGCACCACTCCGCCGTGAAGTCCACCAGCACCGGCTCCTGCGCCTCCAACACCTCGCGGCGGAAGTCCGGGTCCTTCAGGTCGATGATGTCCGTGGTCATGGCGTGTCCCTCGGTTTCTGGGTGGACGCGTCCTGGCCTCCATGGCCATCGCCCCACCTCCCACGCCAAGACTTAACGGCGGCCCCGCGCGCGCACGAGAGCCCAGCGCGCAATGCATTGTTCCGCGAAGAGCCCCATCACCTCAGTGCTCCCAGGGAAGCGCGGTGCGGCGCTCGGCGAGCATGTCGAGGAAGGCGCGCACCTTGGACGGCAGTTGCCGGCTGCTCGGGTAGACGGCGTAGAGGGGCAGGCCCGGCGGCGTCACCGCCTCCAGCACGGGGACGAGCACGCCCGAGCGCACGTCCTCCGCGACGAGCACCGTGGGCAGGCGCACCAGCCCGAGTCCCGCCCGCGCCGCCGCATGTCCGGCTCGCACGCTGGGCACCTGCAACCGGCCGCTCACCGGCACCGTGCGCGAGCCTCGTGGGCCCGTGAAGAACCACACCTCGTCCGTGCCCGGCTCGGCGATCAGCACGCACTCGTGGCCCGCGAGTGCCTCCGGCGACTGCGGCGTGCCGCGCCGGCTGAGGTAGGCCGGGCTCGCGTAATAACCCGTGCGCACGTGTCCGAGCTGCTTCGCCACCATGGACGAGTCCATCAGCGGCCCGGTGCGCAGCGCCAGGTCGTACTCCTCGGCGATGAGGTCCACGTGCGCCTGGGCGAGCGACAGCTGCACGCGCACCTGCGGGTGGCGCAGGAGGAACTCGGCGAGCACCGGCGTGAGCAGCTCGCCCAGCAGCGAGAAGGTGGCCACCCGCAGCGTGCCCCGGGGCGTGCCGCGCGACTCGCTCACCGCCCGGTTCACCGCCCGCGCCTCCGCGACGAGCCGCGCGCAGTGGGCGTGGTACTCGCGCCCCGGCTCGGTGAGCCTCAGCCGCCGCGTGTTGCGCTCGAGCAGCCGCGTCCCCAGCCGCTCCTCCAGCGCCGCCAGCCGCCGGCTCACCGTCGACTTGCGCAACCCCAGCCGCGCCGCCGCCGCGGTGATGCCTCCCGCGCTCACCACCTCGGCGAAGACGAGCATGTCATCGAGCAACGGAGGAGTCGGGGCCACGGCGTGCCAGCCTACGCCTCCCGCGCACGGCCCCGGGTCGAAATTCGAGCCAGCGCCCTCCGGGGAGTGACGAGCCCCACCGGAAGGGGAGACCCGGGGAAGAGGGCAACGACAGACATCAACCGACCGGGCCCGGGAGGACCGATGGCGGTGGGCCCTCCCTCTCTTCGCCATGATGGCGTCATGATACGTCCATGCCCTCGACGTGTCCCCGCTGCGGCGCTCCCGATGTGGTGCCTCTGGTGTACGGCCTCCCCAACACGCGAGCGCTCGACATGGCCGACCAGGGACTGCTCCGCCTCGGCGGCTGCGACATGCTCGAGGGCGCGCCCAGCCTGCACTGCATGAAGTGCCAGCACGCCTGGGGATCGGCGAAGGGACCCGAGGCCCCGGAGTACAAGGAGGCGATGGCGCGGGCCGTCTCGGCGTTCCGCCCCATTCCCGAGCCGGTCCGCCGGGAGCGCATGTACCAGCGCAGGGTGCAGCCCTTGCTCGATCGCGTCCTGCCCGCGGCCGTGGCGGAGGGAGCGGAGTGCCTCGTCATCGAATACGTGGCCCGCTCCCAGCGCTGGGAGGATGGCCCCAACGTCTTCCTCGTCCATGGCGAGCGCCGGGAGTTGATCGAGGACGGCGGCCTGGCGGGGTACCTCCTGGACAAGACCCTCCCGATTGAAGAACAGGGCGATGACCTGTTCCTCCGTGTACGCGTCCAGGGCCAGGAAGTGATGCTGGAGCTCGAACCGGACCGGGAGGAACAGCGGGTACGGCTCTCCCTCCGCCTCGAGGCGCTCACCGCCCTGCGGCTCGAGCCCGTCGAGCCCCTCGAACGCCGGCCCTCCTGCCGCTATTGCGGTGGCCCGCTTCGCACGGCTCGTGCCGCCCAGTGCTTCGGCTGTGGAATGGACTGGCACGACCCGAACAACGTCGTGAGCAACCGCCCCCGGCGATAAACTCTCCTCTCCCGGGGGAGAGGGAATAGACTTTCTCAGTTCATCTTTGTGGAGACGATGGGGTGCTGCGCCGCGGTGTCCCAGGGCAGCTGCGGCCACCAGCGCTCGCGCGCGGGCGGGGCCGCGGGCTCGATGCTCTGGCCGGGCCGGGGGATGACGACCGTGTCCCCCTCCCGCGCGGCGGCCGCGAGCACACGCTCGATGGGCTCGGTCCACCCGTGGGCCGCGAGGGTGAACAGCCCCCAGTGCACGGGCAGCAGGACGCGGCCTCCCACCATCCGGTGCGCGAGCACCGCCTGCTCGGGCCCGATGTGCCAGTCGGGCCATGCGCTGTGGTACTGGCCCACCTCGATCATCGTCACGTCGAAGGGCCCCAGGCGCGCGCCAATGTCCTTCATCGCGGGGAACAGCCCCGTGTCGCCCGAGTAGTACGCGCGGTGCTCCGGGCCCAGCAGCGCGAAGCCCGCCCACAGCGTCGCGTCCTTGTCGATGCCCGTGCGCCCCGACGCGTGACGCGCGGGCGTGGCCACAATCTCCAAGCCCCGCACCCGCGTGCGCTCCCACCAGTCGAGCTCGACGATGCGCGCCTCGGGCACGCCCCACGACGCCAGGTGCGCGCCCACCCCGAGTGGCACGACGAAGGTGGTGTCCCAGTCCTTCATCGCCACCAGCGTCGGATGGTCGAGGTGATCATAGTGGTCGTGCGAGATGACGACCGCGTCGACGGGCGGCAGTTCCCCGAGCGCGATGGGGGGCGAGTACCAACGCTTGGGGCCCACCCAGCCCAGGGGCGAGGCGCGCTCGCTCCACACGGGGTCGGTGAGGACGCGGTGGCCGTCCAGCTCGATGAGCGCCGAGGAGTGGCCGAGCCAGGTGACGCGCAGGCCCGTGGCCGGGGGCGTCTCGAAACGGCGGCGATCTCCGGGCACCGTGGGCAGCGGCTCGGCGGGGCCCACGTACGGGCTCGCGGCGAACATGGCCGTCATGGAGCGCCACCAGTCGTTGGAGAGCGGCTGCGGGTTCTCGAAGTGGCCGCCCTGCCACTGCGGCGAGCGCTCCATCCGGGCGCGCCGCTCCCCACTGGCCTTCTTCCCCATCGCGGTCCACGCATCGGCGGCGGTGGCGGCGAGTGCGATGACCCCCAACAATCCCAACCACCGGGCGCCGCGCGCCAGCACTCCGCGCTTCTTGCTGCTCTTCATCCGCGCACCCTACCCCGCTGCCGCCTTTCCAACAGCCCACCCACGCCAGTGGCCGCCGTCCAACGCTTGCTCCCCTTCTCCCCGGCGCGCCTTCCGATCGGGCCACATAATCCGGGTTGTGGGGTTTTTCCCAGCCCTCACGAGGAGGTGACGGCGATGATTCTCTTCGAGGACACGCTGTGGCCGCTGCTGCACCTGAAGTTCGTGGGGGAGCACACCCCGGCGCAGTACGAGGAGTACCTCGCGAAGCTGGAGAAGTCCCTGCGGCGGCCGGGGCCATGCCTCATCCTCGCCGACACCAACGTCGCCCAGTCCATCCCGCTCGCGCATTGCCGGCGGCAGGTGGAGTGGTGCCGCGAGCACGAGGCGCTGATCCGCGAGAAGGTGCTGGGCGTGGCCTTCGTGGTGACGTCGACGCTCGCCCGGCTGTCGCTCAACATCGTCGTCCAGCTGGGGCCCCTGCCCCCCTACACCTTCGTGTCCCACGCCCGGGCCGCCGGTGAGTGGGCGGCCGAGCGCTTCAGCGACGTGGGCCTGCTGCAGCCCTCGGTGCGGGTGCGCCAGCACTTCGGCCTGCGGCCCGTCGCGGCGGCCGCCGGAGCCCCCTGGGAGCGGGCCGCGCACGGCGAGCCGCTCAGTTCGTGAAGACGAGCACCAGCAGCGCCAGCACCAGCAACACGGCGCCCACCACCAGCACCACCTTCGCCCAGGACAGCGGCGCGTCGCCCAGCACCACGCCCGCGTCCTGCCCGTGCACCACCACCCGGTACACCTTGCCCCGGTACTGGTAGGCCAGCACGTACGCCGGCAGCGCGTAGCGCTTCGTCTCCAGGCTGGAGAGCACCACCGCCACGTGCAGGTTGCGCACGCTGCTGCCCGGTACGTGCTCGTGCTTCATCTCCTCGGCCGCCAGCGCCTCCACCGCCGCCAATATCTGCTTGCGCGCCCCCGAGCGTGTCACGTCGAAGCGCTCCACCTGCGCGTCCTCCGGCCCGCGCGGCGCCTGCTCCTGCGTGCCCAGCTGGTAGTGCTCCGCCAGCTTCTCGCACTCGCGCTCCGTCAGCCCTCGCGACGCGGACACCAGAATGTTCTCGAAGCTCATCGCCTCCTGGCCCGAGTGCGGCGCCCAGGCCGAGCGCCTGCTCCCCGCGTTCGAGTCCGCCGTCCAGCTCACCCGCGCCCCCGCGGTGAAGCCCCACGCCGGCCACCACATGGGCCGCAGCGACTGCAGCGCCGCCGACGCCGCCAGGTCCGACGGCCGGAAGAAGCGCTTCTCCCCGAGGAAGCGCCCCAGCGCCTCGCGCGCCGCCGCCTCGTCCACCGTGAAGGGCAGGAAGGCCTCCGCCTGCTCCAGTGGATCCGCCATCGTCTCCACCTGCATCACCGAGGCGCAGAAGGCACACCGCGGCGCCTTCACCTCCGCCGAGTACTCCAGCGACGCGCCGCACGTCACGCACCGCACCACCTTCGCCTGCACCTTCTCCAGCAGCACGCCCCGCTCACGCGGCTCGGCCACCGACAGCGCGCAGATGGGGCAGCGCAAATCCCCCACCTCCAGCGCGCTCCCGCACCGCTCGCACCCCGTCACCACCGCGCTCATGAGCGGCCTCCCTGGTTCATCCACAGGTACACGCCCAGCCCCAGCGCCACCACGGCCAGCACCGTCAGCACCACCTTCACCCAGGAGATGGGCACGTCGCCGTGCACCTCGCCCGACTGCCCGTTCACCACCACCCGCAGCGGCGGCTTCTCCGCGTCATAGCGCGCCGCCAGCACCCAGACGGGCACCAGGCACACCTCCAGCGACTCCGCGCTCAGCCGCGTCTCCACGTGCTGCATCCGGTGCGAGTCCCCCGGCATGAAGGCGCCCACCCGCTGCTTCACCTTCTCCACCGCCTCCGCGCGCGCCATCTTCAGGCACTCCTCGCGCGAGAGCGACGGCTCCTCCGCCACCCACCCCGCCACCAGCGCCGGCTCGTAGCGCGCCAGCATCCGCAAGTCGAAGGGCTCGAGGTGCTCCAGTTCCACGTTGGACAGCCCGCGCGAGGCCGTCACCAGCACGTCCGGCACGTACTCGGCATGCGAGCCCTCCAGCGAGCGCCACTCCGTCTTCGTCACCGTGCGCGTCCGGGTGACCGTCTTGCCGTTCTCCGTCGTCGTGTACGTCTCCGTCTCGGTGTAGTTCTCCCCGATGGAGGCGCTGTACTCCGTCTGCGCCAGCGCGCTGTAGAGGTACGCCGGCACGTAGATGCCCCGCACGTCCTGCAAGGGCGCCTTCTTGAGCCCCGAGTGGCTCCACGGATGGCGCGTGCGCAGCCAGTGCTTCACCTTCTCCGCCGCCGACGGCTGCGTCATCGCGAAGCCCAGCGCGAAGGTGGGCGCGGGCCGGTCCACGCTCGGCGGCCGCTCCACCACCGACGGCGCCGCGCAGTAGGGGCATACCGTCGTGCGCAATTCTTCCGCCACCACGAGATCCGCCCCACATGATTGGCACCGTAAGTTCATCTCAGCCTCCTGGCCGCGTGCGCGCGCGGCTGAAGTGAGCCTCCATTACCATCGCATTCCACTCAACTTTCCTCCCGAATTGCGGTACATCCACCCACCCTTGCTCCGCTTTCACTCCAACACCCCTCAGGATGGAATGCCTCTGGCCTTCCCCATCTCCTTCGCGCTCCCCAGCGACACGGTGTCACCCATCACGGTGGATGGACGCCTGTGGCCGCTATTGGTGGTGAAGCTGGGTCCGAGCTCCACGATGCAGGAGTTGGACGCGTACCTGGCGGAGCGCACGGCGTACCTGGCGCGGGGTGAGCCGCACGTGTGCATCGTCGACGCGCGCGAGGTGCTCATGCCGGCGGTGTGCCTGCGCCAGCGCTACACCGACTGGCTGCGCGAGCACGAGGCGTCGCTGCGCCGGTGGATGCTGGGCACGGCGTACATCGCCCAGACGCCTGCGGTGCAGATGATGGTGAGCGTCATCCGCCACGTGTCGCGGATGACCACGCCCTTCGTCATCACCGCCACCATGTCGCCCGCGGCCGCCTGGGCCGCCGAGCGCTTCCAGGAAGTGGGCCTCTCCCAGGCCGCCACGCGCATCCGCGCCCAGTACGCCGTCCCCGCGAGCTGACGTCTCCTCCGCTCGCCCGCTTCCCCGCCTCGCGGTTCCGTTGACGCCTCGGATTCTTCCCTAGGAAGAATTTTTTGCTCCGGTTCCGTATGCTGTGCTGGGGAGCGAACCTGCCCCGGCATGGGGCGGCTCGCCCCGGGGGTTTCCAGAGTGAGTCCGATGAATCCACACACCTCCATCGACGGCGTCGAGGTGGACGACGCACTCTGGCCCCTGCTCGTCGTGAGGTTCCTGGGCGTGCCCACCACCGCGCAGGTGCAGGCCTACCTCGAGCGGGTGACGGGCTACCTGGAGCGGGACGGGCGCCACGCCGTCATCTTCGACTCGAGCGGGATGACGGGAATCGGCCAGACGCACCAGTACCACCTGCAGGCCGAGTGGCTGAAACGGCATGACGCGCGGCTGAAGCAGGTGCGGCTGGGCGCCGCCTACATCATCCAGTCGCCGGTGGTGCGGCTGGCGGTGAGCGTCGTGTACTACCTGCGGCCCACGACGATGCCCTACCTCATCACCGCGAAGCAGGGCGAGGCAGCCGGGTGGGCGGCCGCGCGGCTGGACGAGGACGGGCAGCACGAGGCGGCCCAGCGCGTACGCGAGCACTTCGGCCTGAATTCCCAGCGCCACACCGGGTGAGCGGCCCGGGGGCCCATCTTCCTGTTGCCTCCACGGAGCACGGCGGGAAGAGTGGGGGCCTGTCCCTGCCGTCCCCCCCGGAGCTCCCCATGGCGCACCCGTCCCCGCCCGTTATCGGCATCATCGGAGGCAGCGGCCTCTACCAGATCGATGGCCTGCAGGATGTCACCTGGCGCAAGGTGTCCTCTGCCTTCGGAGAACCCTCGGACGAGCTGTGCTTCGGCACGCTTCAGGGCACGCCGGTGGTGTTCCTGCCGCGCCATGGCCGGGGCCACAAGCTGTCGCCGTCGGAGATCAACTTCCGCGCCAACATCGACGCGCTCAAGCGGGTGGGGGTGACGGACATCCTCTCGGTGTCGGCGGTGGGCAGCCTGCGCGAGGACCTGCCTCCGGGCACCTTCGTGGTGGTGGACCAGTTCATCGATCGCACCTTCGCGCGCACGAAGAGCTTCTTCGGCACGGGCTGCGTGGCGCACGTGTCCATGGCGAAGCCGGTGTGCACGCGCCTGGGCGACGCGGTGATGAGCGCCATGCAGGGGCTGGACATCCCGGCGAAGCGCGGCGGCACGTACCTGGTGATGGAGGGGCCGCAGTTCTCCACGCTCGCCGAGAGCGAGCTGTACCGGAGCTGGGGCTGCAGCGTGATCGGCATGACGAACATGCCCGAGGCCAAGCTCGCCCGCGAGGCGGAGCTCTGCTACGCGTCGGTGGCCATGGTGACGGACTTCGACTGCTGGCACCCGGGCCATGACGCCGTCACGGTGGACCAGGTCATCGCCGTGCTGACGGCCAACGCGGGCAAGGCGCGCGGGCTGGTGAAGAACGTGGTGCCGCTGCTGGGCAAGCACGCGGGCCCGTGCCGCCACGGCTGCCAGACGGCGCTCGACCATGCCCTCATCACCGCCCCCGAGGCGCGCGATCCCGCCGTCCTCCAGCGGCTCGAGGCCGTGGCCGGCCGGGTCCTGAAGCGCTAGCACCCACCCTCTCCCTGTTTCCAGGAAAGTGCCTGTCCCCCTCCTCCCTCTCCCTCTGGGAGAGGGTCGGGGTGAGGGTATGGGTTCTACTATCCTGTCCCCCCCGGACATCCCCTCGCCAGGAGACACCGCCTCATGAAGGTCCACGGAAAGCCGATGCGCAGCGTCTGGGTCGAAGCCGACGGCTGGTCGGTGGGAATCATCGATCAGACGCACCTGCCGCACGCCTTCGTGACGCTGCGGCTCACGACGCTGGAGGAGGCCGCGCACTCCATCCGCTCCATGCAGGTGCGCGGGGCGCCGCTCATCGGCGCGGTGGCGGCCTACGGGGTGTGCCTGGGGCTGCGCGTGGACGCCTCGGACGGGGCGCTCGAGCGCACGTGCGCGCTGCTGCAGGCCACGCGGCCCACGGCGGTGAACCTGCGCTGGGCGCTCGACGAGATGCGCCAGACGCTGAAGCCCCTGGCCCCGGCGCAGCGGGTGGCGGCGGCGTACCAGCGCGCGCTGGCCATCGCTGACGAGGACGTGGCCATCAACCACGCCATCGGCAAGCACGGGCTGGGGCTCATCGAGTCGGCGTGGGAGCGCAAGGGCCGCCAGGGCCGGGTGAACGTGCTGACCCACTGCAACGCGGGCTGGCTGGCCACGGTGGACTGGGGCACGGCGCTCTCGCCCATCTACCAGGCGCATGACAAGGGCATTCCGGTGCACGTCTGGGTGGACGAGACGCGGCCGCGCAACCAGGGCGCGGGCCTGACGGCGTGGGAGTTGGGGCAGCACGGGGTGCCGCACACCGTCATCGTGGACAACATGGGCGGGCACCTGATGCAGCATGGGCAGGTGGACTTGTGCATCGTGGGCACGGACCGCACCACGGCGCGGGGCGACGTGGCGAACAAGATTGGCACGTACCTCAAGGCGCTGGCGGCGAAGGACAACGGGGTGCCCTTCTACGTGGCGCTGCCCTCGCCCACCATCGACTGGACGCTGGAGGACGGGGTGAAGGACATCCCCATCGAGCAGCGCGATGGGCGCGAGGTGACGGACCTGAGCGGGCGGCTGCCCTCGGGCGAGGTGGTGACGGTGCGGGTGACGCCGGAGGGGAGCCCGGTGGCCAACTACGGCTTCGACGTGACGCCGGCGCGGCTGGTGACGGCGCTCGTCACGGAGCGCGGGGTGTGCGCGGCCACGCCCGAGGGCCTGCTGTCGCTCTTCCCCGAGCGGCGGGCGCTGCGAGGGACGGGGACGTGAGCACGGTGGGGCACCTGGCGCTGCGCGAGGCGATGATTCTCACGGCGCGGCGGATGAACGCGTCGGGGCTGAACCAGGGGACGAGCGGCAACCTGAGCCAGCGGGTGGAGGACGGCTTCCTGCTGACGCCGACGGGGATGGACTACGACACGCTGGTGCCGGAGGACCTCGTCCTGATGCGCATGGATGGGAGCCACGAGGGGCGGCGCGCGCCGTCGTCCGAGTGGCGCATCCACCGGGACATCCTGGTGCGGCGGCCCGAGGTGGGTGCGGTGCTGCACGCGCACTCGATGTTCTGCACGAGCCTGGCGTGCCTGCGGCGGGGGATTCCGTCGTTCCACTACATGGTGACGGCGGCGGGGGGCGAGGACATCCGGTGCGCGCCGTACGCGACGTTCGGCACGGAGGAGCTGTCGAGCCACGCGGTGGAGGCGCTGGAGGGGCGCAAGGCGTGCCTGCTGGCGAACCACGGGATGCTGGCGTTGGGCAAGGACCTGGCGGGAGCCTTCAAGCTGGCGGTGGAGGTGGAGACGCTGGCGGCCATGTACTGGCGCGCGCTGCAGGTGGGCGAGCCCGTGCTGCTCGACGCGGCGGAGATGGCCCGCGTCCTCGAGAAGTTCAAGACGTACGGGCAGCAGCCGGCGCCCAAGGGCTGACGGACGGGGTTCGCTGGAGCCGCGGCGGCCGACCCCGATTCAGCCGTGAACGAGGATGTTCACCAACTTGCCGAATGGATCGCGCACGAAGAACCGGCGCACGCCCCAAGGCTCGTCGACCGGGCCGTACTCCACGGGGATCTTCGCCTTCTTCACCCGGCGCAGCACCGCTTCCAGATCGTCCACCTCGATCGACAAGTCTGGCGCCGGGGCACCCGAGCCTCCTTCCGAGATGAAACTGATCTGCACCTGCATCTCCTCTTCGGACCCGTAGGTCGCGATCCATCCCATGTCCATGAGGATCTCGAGACCGAGGATGTCCTTGTAGAAGCGGGCGGCTGCCGCTGGTGCCGGGCTCACCACGTTGGCGACGATTCTTTTGACTCGCATGGAGAACGGGTCGTAGCAGAACCGTGCCGTGCGGCGCCTGTTCGTGCGCCCTGCCTCACGGAGCCAACCCAGGTGACGCATACCCTCACCCCAGCCCTCTCCCGGAGGGCGAGGGAGTGCGGCGCGGCAACACCACGCGGAACGTGGAGCCGTGTCCCAGCTCGCTCTCCACCTCGATGGTGCCCTCCAGCGCCTGGACGATCTGCCTCGTGATGTAGAGCCCCAGTCCCAGCCCTCCGTAGTGGCGCCCCGACACCGCCCGCTCGAACTTGCCGAAGATGCGCTCCAGGTGCTCCGGCTCGATGCCGATGCCCTCGTCCCGCACCACCAGCACCGCCCGCTCCGGCTCCCCCCGCACCGCCACGTGCACCGGCTTCCCCGCCCCGTACTTCAGCGCGTTGGACAGCAGGTTCGTCATCACCTGCTCCAGCCTCAGCCGGTCCCACCTCCCCACCACCCTCCCCTCCGCCACCACCTCCACCGCGCTGCCCGCCTTCGCCGCCTGCTGCGCGAACCGCTCCACCACCTCCCGCACCACCTCCACCAAATCCAACTCCTCACACGTCAGCGCCAGCCGCCCCTGCGTCAGCCTCGACACGTCCAGCAGCGCCTCCACCAGCGCCGTCAGCTTGCGCAACTGCTGCTCCGCTCCCCGCGCCACCATCACCACGCGCTCGCGCGGCACCGCCTCCCCCTCGCTCCCCTCCACCTCCCGCCTCAACCCCTGCAGCCTCAGCCGCAGCGGCGTCAGCGGCGTCTTCAGCTCGTGCGACGCCACCGAGAGGAACTCGTCCCGCGCCCGCACCGCCTCGCGCGCCTCCTCGTACAGCCTCCCGTTCTCCACCGCCTGCTCCGACAGCCGGATTCCCAGCAGCACCAGCTTGCGCTCGGCCTCCCTCACCCGCCTCAGCTGCCGCACCATCCACTCCACCCGCCCCGCCTCCGACTCCTGCCCCAGCAACATCTCCGGCGTCTCGTAGAAGAGGTTCTCGTGCACCTCGTCCCCGAGGATGACCCGCGGGTGCGTGCGCAGCACGTCGTGGATGACCTCGGGCGAGAAGCGCTTGCGGTTGTACTGGCAGTTGGCCATCGCATGGCTGCCCGGCAGGAAATGGTTGAGCAGCGACTCGTAACGGATGAGCTCCTGGCGGCTCGGCTCCGGCCCCAGCGCCCAGCTCATCTCCCCCGTCGCGCACACCCCCGTGAAGCCTGCCGCCAGGGACTCCTGCTCCACCCGCCGGAAGTAGTCCACCATCGCCTCCGGCTCGAACCGCCCCCCGCGCAGGAAGACCTCGCGCTGGGTGAGAAAGACGAGCGCCCCCCGCGCCCGCTCCCGCTCCACCTCCACCCCGTGCGCCTCCAGCACCGCGGCCACGTCGTCCACGCTGTGCTCGTCCACCACGTACACGCAGCGCTCGCCCCGCTCGAGCCCCTGCCGCACATAGGGCACCATCGCCACCACCTGCTCCTCGGGCCGCTCGTACACGAGGCAGACGTGGTCCCCCAGCCCCAGCCGCTTCAGCTGCCGGGCCGTCTCACCCACCGCCGCTCCGGCCTCCAGCAGCACGGGCGGCGAGGTGGGCGTCTGCATGGGTGCTTCGTTCATGACCACGCCCCTTCCCAACCCATGTCCACGCGCCTTTTCCACCGCAAGGGACGGCCCTTTTCCCTCGCACTCCCGCTCCCCGGACATGTCAGACCCATCCGTTAATGTCTTCACATCACGACTTCTCAGGGAGGCACTTCATGAACGGACTTACGGAGTCACCTCACGTCTCGGTGAACAAGCTGGGCCGCTACCTCACGGCGACGCCCGCGCTCCGCAAGCGGCTCATCGAGGCGCAGAAGCACCCGCCGGATCCGCAGTACCTGCGCTACCCCGAGGCCGCCCACGCCATCACCGACTTCCTGTGCCGCGGCCAGGACGAGGCCCTCCTGCGCCAGCACCAGCACCGGCTGGCCACCAGCGTCTTCGCCGACGACTTCGACACGCAGCGCGCCCGGCTGTGCATCGAGGCCATGGAGCACTACCGCAAGCTGCACCCGCGCCTGGGGCTGCAGGGCGTGGTGGCCAGCGAGGTGGGCCACGAGCCGCCCGTGCTGCACATGGCCGGCGTGGCCATCCGCGTCTTCCCCCAGGTGGTGCTGCAGTCGGTGGACCGGAACGGCAACAACAAGGTCGGGGTGATGAAGCTGTATTTCTCCAAGCACCACCCGCTGGACGAGCGCTCCGGGCAGTACATCTCCACGCTGCTGCAGGCCTTCGCCGAGCAGCACCTGGCGGCGCTCGGCCCCATCGACACGAAGCTGGTGCGCGTGGTGGACGTGTTCGCCGGCAAGGAGTTCCTGCCGCCCAAGGCCCGGGTGCGCCGGCTGTGCGACGTGCAGCGCGCGTGCGAGGAGATCGCCGCCCGCTGGCCCGTGCAGTAGGGGCCAGTCCCCTGGCCGGTGCAGTGACGTCCAGCGGACGCTCGGGCGTGCCCGCCGGGTGACTCCCACCCGGTGGCTTCCCTTGTCGTCCCGGGCAACGGTCGTTATGACTGCCTTCCTCGTACGACACCTTGGGAGGGGCGACGGCCTTGCTCGACGCACTGTGGGAACGGAGGGCGCTGCTCGTCTCGGGCAAGGGGGGGGTGGGCAAGACGACGCTCGCGGCGGCCCTGGCACGCGCCGCGGTGGCCGCGGGCAAGCGGGTGCTGCTGGCCGAGGTGGAGGTGGGCTCCGAGGAGCAGGACAGCCCCTCCACCCTGGGCGCGCTGGTGGGTGCCCCAAGTGTCTCCGGCACCGGTGTCCGGGAAGTCGCCCCGGGCCTGTCCTTCGTGCGCCTGTCCGCCATGGAGGGCCAACGCCTCTTCCTGCAGGACGTCTTGCCGCTGCGTGTCATGGCCGAGGCCGCCATGCGCACCCGCGCCCTGCGCCGCTTCCTCGAGGCCGCCCCCGCGCTCCGGGAGATGGGCGTCCTCTTCCAGATGCTCCACTTCGTGCGCCGCACGCGCCCGGATGGCAGCCCCCTCTACCCGCTGTGCATCCTGGATCTGCCGGCCACCGGCCATGCGCTGGCCATCGCCGCGCTGCCGGACGCGCTGCTGTCCGTCATGCCCGGGGGGCCGATCGGCCGCTCGGTGCGCGAGGGACTGGCGCTGCTGAGGGATCCGCGGCTCACCGGGGCCCTGCTCGCCACCCTACCCGAGCCGCTGCCGGTGAGCGAGACGCTGGAGCTGGCCACCGCCATCCAGCGCCACCGCATCCCCATCGCCGCGGGGGTGCTCAACCGAATGCCGGACAACCCCTTCTCGCCAGACGGGCGCGCCGCGGTGGAGCGGCTGCTCGACGAGCACGGGCCGCACCGGGGGCAGCGCGCGCTGGGGCGGCTGGACCGCGCCCGCGAGGCCCAGGCCCGGCTGGCGGGCAACCTCCCGGCCCCGCTGCTCACCGTGCCCGAGCTGCCCGGCGCGGGCCCGGAGCTGGTGGAGCGGCTCGCCGTGCACCTCGCCCGTCTCACCGTCCATCTCGCGGCTCCGCCCAAGGCCGAGCGCGCCGGAGCCCCCTCATGAGCCAGAGCCTCCAGTCCCTGCTGCGGGAGAAGCGAGTCCTCGTGCTGTGTGGCGCGGGCGGCGTGGGGAAGACGACGACGGCGGCGGCGCTCGGCGTGGCGGCGGCGCGCGCGGGCCGCAAGGTGCTGGTGCTCACCATCGACCCCGCGCGGCGGCTCGCCGAGGCCATGGGCCTGTCCGAGGGCGGCGCGGAGCCCACCCCCATCGCCCCCGAGCGCCTCTTCGCGGGCCAGGAGCCCGGCGCGGGCCGGCTGGACGTGTGGATGTTGGATCCCCGCGTCGTCTTCGAGCGCTTCGTGCGGCGGCTGTCGCCCACGCCCGAGGCGGCGCGCACCATCCTGGAGAACCGCCTCTACCGCTTCCTGTCGGACCTGGTGGCGGGCATGCAGGAGTACGCGGCGGCCGAGGCGCTGGACAACTTCCTGGACGAGGGCCGCTACGAGCTCATCGTCCTGGACACGCCACCGAGCCGCCACGCGCTGGACTTCCTGGAGGCGCCGGGACGGCTGGCGCGCTTCCTGGACGACCGCATCGTCTCCGTCTTCCTGCCGGAGGAGAAGGGACGCGGGGGGCGGCTGTGGCGCAAGACGTCGCAGCTGGTGGGCAACGTGCTGGGGAGCATCTTCGGCGAGAGCTTCACCCAGGAGATGAAGACCTTCATGGGGGCCTTCAGCGGGCTGTTCGCGGGCATCCGGCTGAGGGCGGACCGGCTGCGCTCGCGGCTGACGTCGCCGGACGCGGCCTTCCTGCTGGTGACGTCGCCGGAGGGGGCCTCGCTGCAGGAGGCGGCCTTCTTCCGGGACATGCTGCGCGAGAAGGGGCTGCCCTTCGCGGGCTTCGTGCTCAACCGCAGCTGGGCGCGCGAGGACGGGATGACGTCGCCCGAGGCGCTGCTGCGGCACGTGGAGGACGCGGGCGCCGCGCGCGACGGGGTGGAGGCGCTCATCCGCCTGGCCGACCTGGAGCGGGCGCGCGCCGAGGCCCACCGCGGCGTGCTGGAGCGGCTCGCGGAGAAGCTGCCCGCGGGCGCCGTGGCGGTGGCCGCTCCCGAGGCCGGGGGCGAGCTGGAGGACTTCGGGGGCCTCGTGCGCCTGGGCGAGGCGCTCGCCACGCCGTAGGGGAAGCCTGTCCCGCGGGGCAACGCGGGTGTCCGGAGACGGGCACTCGGGGAGGGGGCGCATGCCCGGGGGCGGACAGCCCGGCGCGCCGTGCCCCCGGGGGCCCTTGGAGGATGCCGGGTGCGTGCCGAGCCTCCCGCGGCACACACCTACAGGAGGACGCATCCCCATGGCCCAGAGGCACACCGATGATGGCCGGGACACCCCGCGCGGCTCGCCGCCCAACGGTACCCCCGGAGAGCGCGAGCGCCGCGCCGCGGAGGCCCCACCGGGCTCGCGCGAGCGCTCCGAGTCCGATGTCACCGGCTGGAGCACCGAGCGTGACGAGCCACCCGAGGTGCGCGAGGGCCGCTTCCACCGCGCCGCCCAGCTGCGCATGGCCCAGCCGCGCACCGAGGAGGGCATGCCGCCCCCCGAGGACGACACCCGCTTCGAGCGGGGCCCCCAGCGCCGCGGCCTCCTGCACTGGGGCCGGGGCCGTCCCGTCGAGCGTCCGGGGCGCCCCTCCGGCGTTCCCCATGGCCCCTATGGCCGGGATGATCGCAACGCCGAGGACGCCGCGGGCATGGGCTCGGGGCCGCTGCTGGGCGAGCAGGAGCGCTACCACACGCTGGAGGACAACCATCCGCCCCGCGAGTACCGCCCGTTCGAGCGCTCCGGCACCGGGCAGGAGCCGGGCGGGAGTGCCCCCTACGAGGACCGGGGCGGGCGCGAGATGCGGGGCGAGCCGCGGGGCCGCGAGCTGCGCGGTGGCCCCGGGCAGCGCTGGCGCGAGGAGCGCGTGCAGGAGGACCGTCCCGGGGCGGAGCAGCGCGAGGGCACGGGCGAGGTGTACGCGGGGCTGATGGGCATGGGCCAGCCGGCGCCGCGCGGGGAGGGCCAGCGCCGGGGCCGCTGGAAGCGCGAGCCGCTGAACGCGCGGGAGATCATGACGCGCACCGTGAAGAGCGCGCAGCTGGACAGCAGCCTGCGCGAGGTGGCGCGCATCATGAAGGACGAGGACTGCGGCGTGGTCCCGGTGGTGGACAAGCAGGGACGGCTGCGGGGCCTCATCACGGACCGCGACCTGGTCATCCGCACGCTGGCCGAGGGACGGCCGCCGGACACCCTGCACGCCCGGGACATCATGACGGACGACGTGGAGGTGGTGACGCCGGACGAGGACATCCACGGCATCATCGCGTTGATGGGCCGGCGCCAGGTGCGCCGCGTGCCGGTGGTGGAGCGGGATGACCGGCTGGTGGGCATCATCTCGATGGCGGACATCGCCACGCGCGCCGACTACGACGAGGAGCTGCAGCAAGCGCTGGACCACATCTCGGCCCGGCGCTCGTTCTGGAGCCGCCTCTACTAGGGTTCTCCCCTCTCCCCTCTCCCTCTTCCGGGGGAGAGGGGAAGTGGGGGGAAGTCGCTACACGATGGTCACGGTGACACCCGTGGCATCGCTCGTCACGGTGAACTTCGTGAGCGGCCTCGTCGCCGGGCCCTGCGTCACCTCGCCCGTGCGGGTGAAGCGCGAGAAGTGGCAATCACAGTACAGGTCCGTCTCCGCCTCCCGGTAGCGCACGGGGCACTTCGCGTGGGTGCAGATGGAGTCCACCGCCGAGTACGACCCGTCCTCGAGCGCGAAGACGAAGATGAGCTTGCCGTAGCCCTGGGGAGTGCCCTGCACCCGGCCCCCCGCCGTCCGCAGCTGGGGGAAGTCCGTGAAGGGGAAGAAGACCTTCCCACCGACGACCGCGGGGAAGCCCACCTCGCCTGCCACGAAGTCGATGGTGAGCTCGTCCGCCTCCGAGTCGTAGCTCGAGGTGTACGTGCTCAGCGGCGCGCGGGCGGGCGGGTGCGTCACCCTCCCGTCCAGCGCGAAACGCGAGAGGTGGCACGGGCAGATGGCCTCGCCGTCCTCGAAGCCCAGCGGGCACCCCGAGTGGGTGCAGGTGTTGGACACCACGGCGTACTGGGTCCCCTGCGGGTGCATGACGAGCAGGTTCTGCTCCTCACCTTCCACGCGCAGGGTGACGGCGCCGCCTGGGCGCGCCAGGTCCGGATAGCGGCTCACCTTCAACACCACGCGCCCGCTCGAGTCCTTCGTCGCGTCCAGCACCGGCGCGGGAGAGATATCCGGCGCGCACCCGGCCACGCCCGTGGCCGCCGCGCCCGCTCCCGCGCCCACCAATCCCTTGAGAAAACCCCGGCGGTTGGTGCTCACTTCGCCTCCTGAAGCTGGAACTTCGTCTCCAGGTCGAGCGCGTCGTCCACCTTCACCATCAGCAGCGAGGGACGCTCCACCTTGAAGGCCTCCAGGCTGATCTGGAAGCTGCCCGTGGCCGTCACGTCCTTGGCCGAGGTGAACACCACCCGCAGGGGCACCTCCACCGCCTGCTTCACGCCGTGGAAGGTGAGCTGGCCCTTGAGCGCCACCGCCTGCTCCGAGGGGAAGGTGGTGGGCACCTTCACGCCAGAGGCCACGCCCTTGAACTCGATGGTGGGGAACTTCGGCTCCTCGGTGGCCTCCTTCATGTGGGAGTCCCGGTTGGAGTTGCCCGAGTCGAAGTCGGCCACGTTGGCGCGCACGGCCACCTGCAGGGTGCCGTCGGGGAGCAGCCGCGCCTTGCCCTCGGTGGGGCGCGCCGTGCCCTCCACCACGTGCAGCTTGTGCTTGAGACGGTAGGTCAGCGAGCTGTCCGCGGCGCGCACCGAGTACGAGCGCGGGGCGGGGGCCGCCTCCTGCGCGAGCGCGGACGTGGACAAGAACAACGTGGCCAGCAGGGCCAGGGACGAGCTTTTCATGACAAGAGCCTCCGGGTGTCTCAACGCGTATGCCTGTTGCGTATTCAGAAGACGATCATCAGGGCGCCCGCACCGACGGCGCCCAGGGTCGCATACCCCACCACCTGGTGCGCCGTGACCAGGTCCACCTGGGACAGCTTGCCCTCGTGGTTTCCCGTCACGATGCCGAGCACCACCTGCGTGAGCATGCCGGCGGTGGCCAGGGAGACGAAGAGCTTGTGCAGGGTGATGGTGTCCAGGCGCAGCTCCTTCTTGAAAGGAGTGGGCGCGAACAGGCCGAGCAGGCCCGTGCTGGTGAACAGCGTACTGGAGCCGATGACGAGGCCCGTGTGCCAGGCGTCGAAGCGGTGGGTGTCGCCTCCGCCGCGGTAGCGATCATTGAAGTGCAGCTGCCCCACCACCACCGTGGCGGCCAGCGTCGTCAGCGTGGCGAGCCCTAGGCCCTGGTGCAGCGTGAGCATGGTGCGGCGGGCGGCGATGGCCTTCTCCAGCTCGGGGTCCACCAGCTTCGGCGTCTCCGCGGCCGGCGAGGGCTCGAGCAAGTCGAAGTCCATGTCCGGCTCGGACTGCTGCACCGGAGCATCGGCCGGGGGCTGCGCGGCGGGCTCCGGCTCGGACTTCTCGGGGGGCTGGGAGGACTTCTTGGAGGTCTGCGCCGGCTGGGCGGACTTCTTCCCGGCGGCGTGGGCGCGCGTGGCCGGCGCGGCGAGCAGCAGGGCCAACAGGACAACGGCGGTGCGGGACATCGCTTCCCCTTCAGGCAAGGAACGCGTCCCAGTATGCGCCAACGTCTCGGTGCGTTACACGTCGATAGATGACGGACGCGCCCCCGCCAAGCTCTTCCACCGCCGTGGAAAAAAGGGCGTGGGGCTCCGTCTTCCCGGGAGCCGGGCAACCCGGTGCGCTCAGGCCGGCGCGGTGGCCGGGACCTCCGAGCGCTGCGCGGTGCCCTGGGACAGCTCCTGGCCCAGCACGCGCGGATCGAAGTAGGCGTAGAAGCGCGAGATGCGATCGCCGTCCCACTCGAGGATGGAGACGCCCTCGTAGTCCACCGCCGCGCCGTTGTGCGCGGTGCCGCTGGACTCCCACTCGAGCGCCACGCGGTCTCCGGCTTCGATCATGTTGCGGAAGGTGGACTTCACCTGGCGCAGCATGCCCTTGTACTCGCGCCAGAAGTCGCGAGCGCCGTCGCGGCCGTGGAAGGTGCGCCGGGAGGCCACGTTGCTCACCTGCGCGTCCTCACTGAAGAGCTCCAGCAGGGGCTCCACGTCGCCGTTCTCCTCCAGCCTGGCCAGTGCGTCCACGAAACGCTGCGCTCGCTCCATCGCCATGGGGGTCCTCGCTCCGTCCGAGTCAGGGGTCCTGAGTCAGGGTCTTATGACTCGCACGGTGCGCATGGCCTCCAGGCGGTGCCTCACGCACCGGCTGCCCGCCCGTCCGGCATGCGGGGGGCGCGGGCATTGGCCGCGTGCCACCCGGTCTGGGTTCGCATTAGGCTCGCGGGTGTCCATGCAACGCCTCCAGCACGCCCCGCCCGCCTCCACCGAGGAGGGCGCCGAGCCCGTCGCGTCCCTGCCCGCCTTCGAGCCGGTGCCGGTGCGCGAGCGCCTGGAGCTGCTGCGGCTGTCGGGCGTGGCGCCGGACGAGGTGGACACCTTCCTGGCCGGGCTCGAGGCGCCCTCCCTGCCGGGCGAGTCCCCGCGCGAGCGGGCGGACCTGCTGTTGGAGCTGCTGGAGGAGGAGCGGCTGTGTGAGCTGACGGGCAGCTCCGGACGCCGGGTGGGGCTCGCGGCGCTGGAGACGCTGCTGCGGCTCGGCTACCCGTACGCCTTGGATGTGACGCCCGAGATGCTCGCCCGCGCGCGCGGCCCCGAGCCCCTTCTCTCCTCGCGCGCCTTCGCGGGACTGGGGCTCACGGGCCTCAACGTCCTGGTGCCCGTGCTGCTGCTGCACCAGGAGTTCCTCGCCTACGTCGATGCCCTGCTCGACGACGGCATCAGCCTGGGCAGCGACGAGGTCTTCTCCGGCCCCGCGCGCTACCTGCCCCTGCTCGTGCTGGCGCTGCTCACGCCGCCGGTGCTCTCGGCCCTCATGGCCTGGAAGAAGTCCCGCCTCGCCCAGACGCTGCTCACCGGGGTGCAGGCGATGGTGGGCCTCGTGCTGCTGCTCCTGGCGCTGAGCGAGCCGGCGGGCGACTTCTGGGTGTATGGCGTGGACCGGCTCGTGCTGGCCCTCTCCGGCGTGCTGGCCTGGGTCATCGCCTTCTGCCTGCATCCGCACGAGGAACCGCCGGAGCCCTGACGGGGCGCCCCGGAAGACACCCCAGAAAAGACAATGACCGCGGCCGAGGGGGGTTGGCCGCGGTCATCGGGGCCCCTTCCGGGGGGAAGGGGCGCCGTGCCGAATCAGGTAAGGCTCACTCTCAGGTGAGCACGTCGAGCGCGCGCGCGTAGTACTTCTGGCGATCGGCGAGCCCGTTGTAGCCGCCGTTGATGCGGCGGGTGATCTCCTTGAAGTTGCCGGAGTCCGCGTAGCTGTTCAGGTTGCGGGTGTTCCAGAACCAGGCGGCGGTGCGGAAGCCCACATCCGGGTCGGCGGCGCGCTTGGGGTTGTTCTCCAGGTCGATGCCCAGGGCCTTGCCCGCGGCGCGGTAGTTGGCGCGGCCGGTGAGCTGGATGGGGCCGCGGCCCTTGAAGCGCACGCCGTCGCCGGGCTGCGTGTTGCCCAGGTCCTTGCGGCCCTCGTAGGCGGCACCGGAGGCGATCTCCTCCATGTAGCGGAACTCACCGCTCTCGTGGGCCAGCTGCGCGAGGAAGGCGGCCTGGCGCTTGGGGGTGTTGATGCCGGCCTCGGCCATGGCCTTGTTGAGGTGGGGCAAGTACTGCTCCGCCTTGGCCTGCGACAGGTTGGGCATGATCTTCTTGAGCTGCGCGAGCGACACGCCGCCCTTGGTGCCGGGCTCGTTGCCCGGGCCCGTGACGGGGCCGGGGCCGGAGGAGCCGCCGGTGCCCGAGGTGCCGCCCACGTCGGCGCCGAGCTTCTTGAAGGCGGCGCGGGTCAGGGGGCCGTAGTAGCCGGTGTTGGGCACGCCGTGGGCGGCCTGGAACTCCTTGAGGGCCGCCTCGGTCTTGGGGCCGAAGATGCCCGGGCCGGTGTTCATCTCGGCCTGGCTCATGTGGCCCAGCTTCACCAGCGCGGTCTGGAGCTGCTTCACGGCGGCGCCCTTGGCGCCCTTCTCCAGGTCACCCGTGGGCAGGTCCAGGCCCTTCACGGAGCCACCGCCCGAGGGCTTGGTGGGCGCGGAGGCGGTGCCGCCGCCGGTGGCCGGAGCGGTGCCCGGCTTGGGGTTGCCGCCCGAGAAGGTCACCAGCTCGCCGGTGCTCTTGTAGTTGCTGGGGCCGCCGACGAGCTTGCCGCCCTGCAGCTTGAGGGCGATCTCCTTCCCGGTGGCCGGGTCGTTGGCGTAGTAGGTGTCGCCCTTGCGGTGGGTGACGGCGACCCAGTGGTCGGTGCCGTTGGCGCCGCCGTTGGAGCCGGCCTTGTAGTCCACGCCGATGACGACGGGGCGGCCCGCGTCGATCTGCTTGTTGATGTTGTCCATGCTCCAGCCGGGCTTGCTGGCGCCCAGGCCGGCCATCTTGGCGGCCTGGCCCCAGATGAGGCCGTTGCCGGAGTAGCCGCCGGTCTTGTCGAGATGGGCGTCGAGCTCACCGGGGTTGATGACCTTGCCGGAGATCTTGCTCATGGCCATGGCGGTGGAGGTCATGGCGCAGCCGGCGGCGGAGATGGAGGAGCCGGTGCCGAGGGCGCGGCCGCCCCACTGGGCATCGCCCTGGCGGAAGATGGGGGTGCCATCGGCGGAGGTGGGGAACTGACGGCCGTCGTCATCGCGGGCGGGGCCGGCGCGGCCGCTGGAGGAGGCGGCGGGGGCCTGGTTGTTGAACGTGTCACCGCCGCTCTGGGAGGGGCGGCCGGGGGCCTGGGGACGCTCGAAGCTGTCGGGCAGCTTGAGCTTCTGGCCCACCGCGATCTGGTTCACGTCCTTGATGTTGTTGGCCTTGGCCAGCTTGTCGACGGAGGTGTTGTACTGCTTGGCGAGCGCCGACAGGGTGTCGCCGCGACGAACGGTATGGACGGACACGGGGGACTCCGGAAGAGGGAGGACTTGGGGGAAGAAGGACAGCGATGACCTATTCTCGCGTGAAGCGAAAAAAGGTTGCTGGGGGGGCAGAAAAAACCGGTGGGGCCCACACCTGGAGTGCGCAAAGGCCCCGGAAACAGGAGCCCAGACGCACTGGGGGAATGGATTGACGGCCTGGATGGAGCCGTCCGGGAGCCGATCGCACTTCTGGCATGAGGTGCAGCAAGTCGTGAGGAGGGCTGGTGCCGGGGACTCGTTCCACGCTCCTGGCCCGCCGCATGCTTTGGGCGCGGCTCGCCATGTCGGGACCGCATGACCTCTTCGCCCGCTACACCTTCGGCCACCCCGAGCGCGCCGCCGCCGAGCTGCGTGCCGTGCTGCCCGCGCATGTCGTCTCCGAGGTGGACTGGTCGTCCCTGCGGCGGGAGCCGGGCAGTGTGGTGGACCCGGAGCTGCGGGAAACGGAGAGCGATCTGCTCTTCACCGCGAGCCTGCGCTCGGGCCAGCCGCTGCTGCTGTATCTGCTGCTCGAACACCAGTCGTCGGTGGACCGGTGGATGGCGCTCAGGATGCTGCGCTACGTGGTGCGCCAGCTGGAGCGCTGGCGCCAGGAGCACCCGGAGAGCACGCGGCTGCCGCTCATCGTCCCGCTCGTCATGTACCACGGGCCGGATGGGGCCTGGACGGCGCCGCGCCGGGTGGAGGACCTCTTCGAGTTGCCGGAAGGCGAGGCGGAGCGCGGGCGCTGGCGAGCCCTGGTGCCGCGCTTCGAGTACCTGCTCGATGACCTGACGGCCGAGCGGGAGGAAGCGCTGAGCGCGCGCTCCGGCCCACCCCTGGCCCGATTGGCGTGGCTGGTGCTGCGCTATGGGCGCACCGGGGAACTGGCCCGCAGGTTGCCGGACTGGGTGGCGCTCTTCGCGCAGCTACAGGCCACTGCCGAGGGGGGCGAGCATCTGGTGGTCATCATCCGTTACCTGCAGTGGACCGAGGGCAAGGCCGTCCATGCAGCGGCACGGCAGGTGTTACATTCGTTGGTGGATGAGCAACGAGCGGAGGAGTTGATGGGGACCTGGGCCGAGGAAATGATTGAGGAGGGAGTCCAGAAGGGCTTGGAGAAAGGGCTGGCCAAGGGCCGGGAGGAGGTGTTGCCCCGAGTGCGTGGGCACATCCTGCAACTGCTCACCGCGCGGGGCGTGCCCGTGGACGAAGCGGCCCGGCAGCGCATCCTCAATTGCACGGACCTGGACACCCTCGACCGGTGGTTCGACCGGGCCCTGAGCGCCACCACCCTGTCCGACGTGCTGGACGACCTGGCCCAGTAGGAGCGCCCTACCCGCCGCAACTTCCCTGGGTGAAGGCCCCGCCCGGGAGGGGCGAGTGCCCTCCTGGAAGACGCACGGTGGGGTTGCCCACGGCGCCGTGCGACGTCTCCCATCACACAGATAGTGGATATTTCCGCCCGCGCTCCGCCCTGGTGAAGCGCCGTCCTCCGCGCGCTGCTCTACCATCGGCGCTGGGGGGTCGCGTGGCATGAACAAGGGACACACGCCCGTTGGGACGACGGGTGCCGGCAGTGAGGCGGACGCCAATCCCATCAACCAGAGGCTCGTCTTCTGGGCCTTCCTCTCACTGGCCATCTTCCAGGTCATCCTGGTCGCGGCCTCCTGGGGAAACGGGCCGCTGGTGGTGGCGCTGTGCGTGCTCTCCGTGGTGCGTGGCGGCATCAACGCCGCGGTGCTCCCCTGGCTGCAGCGCAGGGGGCTGGAGCGGTTCGGGGTGTGGATCATCCTGATCTCCAACCTGCTCAACAGCACGGCCACCGCCGTGATTCTTCAGTGGAACTCGCTGGCCTGGTGCAACGTGCTCTTCCAGGCCGTCTTCCTCAATGGCTTCCGTGAGCGCGAGCAGCACTCCGTGCTCAATCGCGTGGGGCTCTGCCTCTTCCTCGCGGTGTCGGCGGTGCTGGCGTTTCGCGCGGGCAACCCCGTCTCGACCATCGCCCCGTTCTGCGTCATCGCCTGGCTGCTCTACGTCATCAGCGAGGAGCGCTGTCAGATGCTCGTGTCCGCGCTGGACGCCTCGCGCGAGAATCACCGGCAGCTGTTGCGCATGCAGGCGCAGCTCGTGGCGCAGGAGAAGCTCTCCAGCCTCGGCCTGCTCGCGGCGGGCGTGGCGCACGAAATCAACAACCCCATGGCCTTCGTGACGAGCAACGTGCGCGCGCTCGCCCAGGATTTGGAGACGCTGGGCCAGCGCCCCGAGGAGCTGCGCGAGTACATGGAGGAGGTGCTGCCCGCGACGCTCGATGGCATCCGCCGCGTCAACGCGATTGTCGCGGACCTGCGGCGCTTCGCCCGGGACGACCCCGGCGAGCCCACCGCCTTCGACGTCAACGTGGAGGTGAATTCGGCGCTGCGGCTCTCGCAGGGCGAGCTCAAGGGCCGCTGCGAGGTGCGGGTGGTGCTCGGCCAGCTGCCCCCCGTGGTGGGCCAGGCCCGGCAGATCGGCCAGGTCCTGGTGAACCTCATCGTCAACGCCGCGCAGGCCCTGCCCGACAAGGGCGGCGTGGTGACGGTGCGCACCGAGGCCATGCCCGGAGAGGTGCTCGTGCACGTGCGCGACAACGGGGTGGGCATGTCCGCCGAGGTGCGCGGCAAGCTCTTCCAGCCGTTCTTCACCACGAAACCCGTGGGCGAGGGCACGGGCCTGGGCCTCGCCGTCGCCTACGGCATCATCACCGCCCATGGCGGCCGCATCGAGGTGGAGTCGGAGCCCGGCCAGGGCACGTGCTTCACCGTGCGGCTGCCGAGCGTCCCGCGCCTCACGCCGGAGCAGCCCACCCCTCCGGTGAATCCTCCCCTCGGCCTGCGCATGACCACGCCCGCCTGACGTCGCCTCACCCCGCCTGGGCGCCCGCGTCTCCACGCCCCGCGAGCTTCGCCACCGCTTCAATCAGCGTCGCCGGCTCCAGCGGCTTGGCCAGGTGCACCTGGAAGCCCGCGCGGTAGGCCCGCCGCGCGTCCTCGGCGCTCGCATACGCCGTCAACGCAATCGCTGGCACCCACTGGTCCCTCGCCTCGGCCCACGCCCTCACCTTCCTCAGGAGCGAGTGCCCGTCCTCCCCCGGCAGGCCAATGTCGGACACCAGCACGTCCGGCATCGACTCCCTCAGCCGCTCCATCGCCTCGGCCGCGGTGCTCGCCGTGCGCACCACCGCGCCCCGCTCGCGCAGCATCAACGCAATCAACTCGCGCGCGTCCGCCGCGTCCTCCACCAGCAGCACCCCCACCCCGTCCAGCCGTACCTCCGGCGCCTGCGCCTCCGCGCCCGGCAGCGCCTCCGGCTTCACCTCGGGCAGCACCGCCGGCACCGGCAGCGTCACCATGAACGTCGAGCCCCTCCCCTCCCCCGGGCTCTCCGCCCGCACCTGGCCTCCGTGCAGCCCCACCAGGTGGTGGACGATCGCCAGCCCCAGCCCCAGCCCACCGTGCTCGCGCGTCGCCGAGCCGTCCGCCTGCCAGAAGCGCTCGAAGAGGTGCGGCAGGGAGTCCGCGCGAATCCCCTTCCCCGTGTCCGTCACCCGCAGCCGCAGCTCGCGCTCGTCGCGCTCCACCCGCACGTGCACCCGCCCGCCCGCCGGGGTGAACTTCACCGCGTTCACCAGCAGGTTCCAGCACACCTGCTGCAACCGCGCCGGGTCCCCCACCAGCATCGCCGTGCCGTTGCCGCCCACCTCCACCTCGAGCGCCAGCGACACCCCCTTCTGCTCCGCGTGCGGCCGCACCACCTCCACCGCCGCCTGCACCACCCCCACCAGGTCCACGCCCCGCCGGTGCAGCGTCAGCTTCCCGGTGATGATGCGCGACACGTCCAGCACGTCCTCGATCAGCTGCGCCAGCGTGCGCGCGTTGCGCTCGATGACGGCCAGCCCCTTCTCCACCGCCCGCGCGTCGTTCTGCCGGTTGCGCAGCATCTGCGTCCAGCCCAGCACCGCCGTCAGCGGCGTGCGCAGCTCGTGGCTCATCACCGCGAGGAACTCGTCCTTGGCGCGGTTGGCCGCCTGCGTCTCCGCCATCAGCCGCGTGTTCTCGATGGCCACCGAGGCCATGCGCGCCAGCTGCACCAGAATCGCCTCGTCCTCGGAGCTGAACTCGCCCTCGTAGCGGTCCGACAGCTGGATGAGGCCCAGGTTGCGCCCGTCCCGTCCCACCAGCGGCGCCGCCAGCCAGCCGCGCATGGGCGGGTGCTTCACCGTATGCCGGCCGAAGCCCCGCCACGCCGGGTGCGCCTCCAGCTCCGTCTGCGTCAGCCGCATGGGCAGGTTCAGCCGGCACACCCAGGTGTAGAGGCCCGTGCCCTCCGGAGGCTGCTTCCACTCGCGCCACGCCCCGTACTTGTCCGACAGCGACACCGAGTGGATGGCCTGCGCCCAGTTGCCCTCCAGCGTCAGGCTGGTGACGGACTGGTGCGCGCCAATCACCTCGCGCGCCTGCTCGGTGACGGCCTTGAGCACCTGCTCGACGGAGTCCGCCTCGCTGATGACGAGCGCGGCGCTGGCCAGCCCCTGCAGCTGCACGGCGTGGCGCTGCTCGCGCGAGAGCAGCCGCTCCAGCTCGGCCTCGCCCTGGCGCTGGCGGGTGATGTCCCGGTGGGCGCCCACCCACTCGCGCACCGAGCCGTCCTTCTCCAGCACCGGCACCGCGCGCGCCAGCATGTGGCGGTACGAGCCATCGTGGTGCCGCAGCCGGTGCTCCACCTGGAAGGGGGTGTGCGTGGAGAGCGCGTCCTCCCAGGCGCGCACGGAGCGCTCGCGGTCCTCCGGGTGCACCGCGTCCAGCCAGCCCCACCCCTGGTGCTCCTCGCGCGGCTGCCCGGTGAAGGCGCTCCAGCCCGGCTGGTCCTCCACGAACTCGCCCGAGGGCGGCGTGGCCCAGATGATGTCCGACGTCGCCGTCACCAGCGAGCGGAAGCGCTCCTCGCTGTACCCCAAGTCGCGGGCCAGCGCCTCGGCGGTGCGGCGCGAGCGCACCAGGTCCGTCACGTCGTAGGCGAAGATGGCCACGCCCTCCACCCGTCCGGCGGCGTCGCGCTGCGGGTGGTAGGCGATGTCGAAGAACATCTCCTCCGGGGGCGAGCCCGCCGTGCGCGGCACCTTCACCGGCCGGGCGCGGCCCACGTACGCGTTGCCGGAGGTGTACACCCGGTCCATCACCTCGAAGACGCCCTGCCCGCCCAGCTCCGGCAGGGCCTCGCGCACGGGCTGGCCCACCATGTCCCGGCTGCCGTGGAAGCGCCGGTGCAACAGGTTGGAGAAGACGAAGCGGTGCTCGGGGCCGCGGGTGATGCTGACGGCGGCCGGGGCCAGCATCAGCATCTCCTGGAAGCGCGCGCGCTCGCCCTCCACGGCGGTGCGCGCCGACTGCTCCGCCGACAGCAGCCGCACCCGCTCGTTCTCCGCCAGGCGCCGCTCCGACACGTCCCGGCTGAAGACGACGAGGCCCTCGCCCGAGGGGAAGGCGCGCGACTCCAGCCACACCCCGCCGGGCGCGAAGAAGTCCTCCAGCGACACCAGGGTGCGCGCGTCCATGGCGCGGCGCCACGCGGGGGCGAAGGCGCTCTCGGCCACCTCGGGCAGCGCCGTCCACAGCTCCTGGCCCAGCAGCTGCTCGCGCGAGTGGCCCAGCAGCCGCTCGAAGACGGCGTTGAGCCACACCAGGCGCCAGGCCCCATCCACCACGAGGATGCCGTCGGTGACGCCATCGAGCAGCGGGTCGAACCCCGCCGGTGTCCCGCGCTCCAGCCCCCCGGTTGGAGTTCTTGACGGCTCGTGATTGGCCATGGACTCGGAGTACAGGCTTAGCAGAGCACGGTGACGGCTGCTCGCGGGTGGGGGGCGGACTGTCCGGCGCAGGCCGTTCCGAGGTGGGAGTAGAGGACACCTGGGGGAGCATGAAGCCGCCTGGGGAGGGAGGAGGCGGCCCATGGGCCCGTGGCCTTGTGCGTCCGGGGCGCATCCGTTAGCAGTCGGGACCCAGAGCCATGATGTCCACCGACACCCCGACTCCGAATCCGCCGCGCTCCGCCACCCCTTTCCTCTGGGCGGGGCTGGCCTGTGCCCTGTGCCTGGCGCTGCTCGTGGTGGGGCTGGTGCGCCCGAAGCAGGAGCCCCTGCAGCGGCTGGGCAGGCTCCCGGCCTTCAGCTTCACGCGCCAGGACGGCCAGCCCTTCGGCCTGAAGCAGCTCGAGGGCCGGCCCTGGGTGGCCAACTTCATCTTCACCCGCTGCCCCACCATCTGCCCCGTCTTCACGCGGAAGATGGCGGGCGTGCAGAAGCAGACGGCGGACCTGGGCGAGCTCGCGCTCGTCTCCTTCTCGGTGGACCCGAAGTACGACACCCCCGAGCGCCTCACCGCCTATGCCCAGAAGCATGGCGCGGACCCGGCCCGCTGGAGCTTCCTCACCGGCGAGTACGAGCAGCTCAAGGGCACCATCGTGGGCGGCTTCAAGATCGCCATGGGCCGGGAGGAGGGCGGGGACGAGGACGACATCAACCGCATCTTCCACGGCTCGCACTTCGTGCTGGTGGACCGGACGGGGGAGATCCGCGGCTACTACAACAGCGAGCACGACGACGACGTGGAGCGGCTGGTGCGTGACGCGGCGCGGCTGGTGAAGAGCGGCGAGTAGCACCCGGGGCCGGAAAACACGAAGGGCCGGCCTCCCGTAGAGGGAAGACCGGCCCTTTTCACGTGACGCGTCCAGGGACGCGAGGGGCTCAGGCCTCGAGCAGCTTCTGGGCGTGGGCGTGGGCGAAGATGTTCTGCAGGTTGATGCCGCCCTGGGGAGGCAGCGCGTCGCCGACCTTCTTGGCGATGCCACCGACCGTCTCGGCCAGGTCGCCGAGCTTCTTGATGGTGGGCATGGCCTTGGACAGCATCCCCAGACCGCCCAGCGGGCCGCCGGCCACGAAGGACAGGGCGTTATCCAGGAACTTGTCGGCGAAGGGCTTGATGAGGTTGCCGATGCCGAAGGGCAGCTTGTCCAGCGCGCCGCCCACCAGCTTCTTCACGGGCGCCATGATCTGGTCCAGCGGCTTCTGCAGGAAGTTGGTCACCTTGCCGACCACGTCCGCGACCTTGCCCACGGTGCGCGCGATACCGCCGATTGCCTTGCCGATGCCGCCCAGGAAGCCCATGGTCTAAACCCCTCGTATCCCCGCGGGGATACAGAAAACGTGTGGATGATTTGGTGGAGAAGCAGCCCCGTGCTGGGGAGTACAAAAGGATTATCGCGAGAGGCGATTTCGAGTTGCGTGCGGAATTTCAGATCCGCCCCGGACCGCCCTTGCGCATCTGGTTGAGCAGCTCCTGGCGCTTCTCGGGGTCATCCGAGGCCAGGGGCTTCTCGCCCTCGGTGCCCTGCAGCGAGGGCTTGCCCGCGGCGGAGGGGGCGCTCTCGAAGCCGGACTTGTTGAAGTCGGGGCCCTCGAGGCCCAGCTCCCCCTTGGCGGCGGCGACGAAGAACTGACCGACCTCCTCGGGGGTGGGCGCCTCGTAGCCCGCGGCGCGCAGCTCCGCGTCATCGGCTACCTGCAGCACCGGCTGCTTGTCCGGGTTCTGCGCGTAGTCCAGCACCAGCTCCACATAGGCCTCCAGCTCCATGCCCACCGACTTCGCGATGCGCTTGGTGTCGGGATCGGCGAGGAGCTCGGCGCGGACCTTCTCCACGGGCTTCTTCAGGCGGGGCTTCTGCTGGGACATGAGGCGGCTCCAATCAAGGAAAAACCGGGTAGCCGGGACTCTACTTCAGCCGTTCCGTCGGAGCCAGAACCCTCCCGCACTCAGGGTGAGGGTGCTCCGGCGGCGGCGAGCGCCTGGCGGTACACGTCCAGATCCTCGGCGCTGAAGAGCACCACCGTCACCTGCTCGAGCCGGGGCAGGCGCACGAGGGCGGCGCGAAGCTCGCGCAGGGCGATGGGAGCGGCCTCGGAGAGGGGGAAGCGGTAGGCGCCGGTGGAGATGGAGGGGAAGGCCACGGAGCGCAGGCCGTGACGCTCGACGAGCTCGAAGACGGAGCGGTAGCAGCGCGCGAGCGTCTCGCGCTCGCCCTTGTGGCCGCCCTGCCAGACGGGGCCCACGGTGTGGATGACGTGACGGGCGGGCAGGTGGTAGCCGCCGGTGATGCGGGCCTCGCCGGTGGGGCAGCCGTGGAGGGTGCGGCACTCGGCGAGCAGCCCGGGCCCAGCGGCGCGGTGGATGGCGCCGTCCACGCCCCCGCCGCCGAGCAGCGAGGTGTTGGCGGCGTTGACGATGGCATCGGCGGCCACCCGGGTGATGTCGCCCTGGGTGAGCACCAACGGCTCAGGCACGGGGTGTTGGCTCATGAAGCGCTCCTGCGAGAGAGGCCTGGCGGACGGGCAGGCGCTGGAAGGGCTGACGGCCCACGGGACGGCCTGGAGATTGACGCGGTGCTTCCAACCCGTCCGCGCGTGCATACCTTGGCCGGAAAGACATCGGACAGGGAAGGGACACACACATGGCGATGATCGGGACCCGCCTGGTGGAGAGGATGAAGGACGAGGCGCTGCGGCTGGGCACTCGGGGGGTGCGGTGGGTGGTGGAGGGCACCGCCACGGCGTTGAGGACCCTGGACCGGCTGCAGGAGTGGCTGCCCGAGGAGGCGCGGGGAGCGGCACGGCGGCCGGCGCAGGGGGACTCGGTGATGGAGCACCAGCGGCAGGAGCCGTCGCTGTACCGGCCTCCACCCGACAGACCGGTGATGGCCCGTCCGGCGAAGAAGCAGGTGTCACCGGAGGTCCAGGCCACGGCGGAGCTCGTGCTGGAGCAAGCCCAGGCCGCGAGGGAGCGCATCAAGAAGGCGCAGCCGGCGCCCAAGCCGCTGATCGTCTCCGCGGACGCCGAGGAGCAGTTGCCCAGCCCGGCCAAGCGGCGGACGGCGCGCAAGACGATGCGGACGCAGGGCCGCAAGACGACGGCGGCGGCTGCGGCGCCCAAACGGGTCACCGCCCAAGGCTTCAAGGCGAAGCGAGGCCAGAAGCACAAGCACTGAGCCGCGCCACCAGAAGCCGCGCCACCAGAAGCCGTGCCACCCGAGCCACTCACGCCCCAACCTCCCCTCTCCCCTCGGGAGAGGGACGGGGTGAGGGTGCCCGGACCCCGGGTTGAACCCATGCCCGGGGGCACGGTGCGGCCGTCTTACCTGCGCGTGACCTTGGGCGAGGTGGCGCGGGGGGCCACCTTGCTGCGCATGCGCGAGCTCTTCATGGAGATGCCCGAGGCCTTGAGCTGGGCGGTCTTCTCGGCGGCGAGGCGTTCGGCCTCGGCCTTGCGAGCGGCCTCCTCGGCGGCGAGCTGGGCGCGGCGCTGGGCGATGAGCTCGCGCATGCCGTCGGCGGTGAGGTCCACCTGGGCGAGGTGGAGCCGGTAGAGCAGGTCCTCGCGCAGGGTGCCCTTGGAGCGGGCCAGCTCGACGCCGCCGGACAGGCCGACGACGATTTTGGGACGCTCTTCCTGGGTCTGGAGGCAGCGGACGATGAGCCCCTGCGCGGCGACGCTGATGCGCGCCACGTCGGGGATGAAGACGACGCCCCTGGGCTGCCGGAGGGCGTCGCCGACCTGCTCGGTCTGGCGGACCTCCACCAGGGGGCCCTCCTTGGCAAAGTTCCTCGCCGCCGTCGCCGCCCACGTGCGCCGCTCATCTTCCGTGCCACCACTCAGGAGCACGGAAGCGCGGTTCGCTACGAGCTCCTCTTCGCGGTACCCTCGCGGTGTCAAAGGCAGACCTCCCCCGTCGTTGACTGAGTCTGACAAAGCCTAACGCAAATCAGGTTTCCCGTCGAACCCGGCAACGTCTCCGGGGCCGGGAAACCGGCCTGGAACGAGGAAATCCCCCAGTCTTTCCACGGAGTTGCAAAAAGAACAGGGGACCTCGGGAAACCTGTTGGGAAGGGTCAGGTGGGGAGGACCACGACGGGCCGGCGGCAGCGCTCCACCAGGGCGCGGGCCACGGACTCGCCGAGGGCATCGGTATGACCCGGTGCGTCAGACGTACCGAGGCACACGAGGTCCACGCCCTCGCGCTCGGTGGCCTGGCAGATGGCGCGGGCGACGTCGTCGCCGGTGACGCCCTCCATCGTCCAGTGCACCCCGCTGGCGCCGTCCTCGTGGGGAACCAGGGCCTTGAGGCGCTCGAGGATGGCGGACTGCTCGCGAGGGGGCTCGGGCACCACGCCGTACTGGTCCATCACCCAGGCGCGGTCGGCGGGGCGGCGGCGGTGCACGTGCAGCAGGTGGACGCGGCCGCCGGGGCGCACGAGGGAGCGGGCCTCGGAGATGGCGCGGGTGCTGGCCTCGGAGAAGTCCACGGGCACCAGCACGGCGCGAGGCGGGACGCTCCTGCGGGCCACGGGCCGGGTGGGGGGCACGCACGCCACGGACTGCTCGGCATGGCGCAGCACCCCGGCGGACACCGAGCCATGCCACAGCCGCGCGAGGCCTCCACGCTGGTGGTTGCCCACGAGGACGAGGTCCACGCCGTGCGCGTGCGCCACGTGCAGCAGGTGGTCCGCGGGGCGGCCGAAGCCGGGCTCCAGGTGCAGCTGCAGGGTACCTTCGCCGGGCAGCTCGCCCACGCGCTCGCGCAGCTCGCGCAGCAGCACGCGCTCCACCTGCGGGTCCAACACCTCGATGCGGCGCACCACCGGGTCCAACACCTCGAGGTGCACGGGGGTATGGATGCCCAGGCGCTCACGCTCCTCGACGGGGGAGCACACGGAGACGGCGAGGACGTCACAGGGGCCCACGCGGCGCAGCTCCTGCAGCCAGGCGACGGCGGCGGCCGAGGCGTGCGA
Source organism: Archangium gephyra (assembly GCF_042230915.1). Classification (GTDB taxonomy): domain Bacteria; phylum Myxococcota; class Myxococcia; order Myxococcales; family Myxococcaceae; genus Archangium; species Archangium gephyra_B. The sequence continues at coordinate 11,692,727 of NZ_CP102578.1, forward strand.
GTCATCCACGCCGACGAGCACCTGGAGGCGGCGGCGGCCCTGGGCCCAATCGGCGAGGGCATCACCCTGGCGGCGCACGACGAGCACGGGGACATGGGCCTGCTGGGCTACCCGCTCGGGGACGGGGGTGCGGTGCCAGGCGGGGAGGTGGCCCCAGCCCTCGGCGGGGAGGAGGAGGAGCCGGGCGCCGCGGACGAGCTCATGCGCCACGAGCACGGTGCCCGGGGCGCCCACCAGGAGGTACGCCTCGATGGAGAGGCCCGGGGTGCGCAGGCGGGAGGCGGTGGAGGAGAGCCGGGAGCGGGCCTCGTCGCGGGAGCGGGGACCGTGGAGGGGGGGGTGCTGGGGCTCGAAGACGCCGAGGAGCCACAGGGGCTCACCGAGCCGGGCGGCGATGGCGGCGGCGGCCTGGGCGGTGCGGCCCGAGGCCTCGGACAGGTTGGTTGCGCACACGACGGCCATGACAGCCTCCCACCGAGGGCGCGAGGGGAATGCCCTCTTCTCAGGAGAACCCTCGACGGGAGGATGGCCATTGCACGAAAGGCCAGGAGGCCCCCGGCCACGAGAGTCCTCACCAGCACGCCCCTCCCCTCTCCCACCGGGAGAGGGACGGGGTGAGGGTGCCGGGGAACACGGGCTGGATCCGCGTAAAAAACCCTACCGCGTCCCCACGGCCGCGTGCCCGTCATGGTTGGTGTGGTCCTGGTTGGGACCATTGCCGCCGCGCAGCCCATCCTGGCCATAGGACTGGAGGAAGGGCCGCTGCCCGTTGCTGGCGTAGGCGTAGGGGTGGCCCCAGGGATCGGTGGGCAGGGTGGGGAGGTACTTGGGCACGAGGAAGAACAAGTCGCCCTCCTCGGGGATGGAGCCGTGCTCGGCGCGGTAGGCCTCGAGGGCGGAGATGATGCGGGCGAAGTCGGCGTGGGCCTGGGCGGCACCGGGGTCGTGCTTGCCGCGCAGGCCGAGCCACACGGTGATGCCGATGGCCAGGAAGGCGATCGGCAGGAAGATGACCATCAGATGGGGTCGGCGGCGCGGCGTCGTCACGGAGTCCTCTTAGCAGCCGTGCCCGCCCCTCGGAAGCATCACCGCACCTGCTCGCCCGCCAACAGAGCCGGACTGCGGGGCCGTGCCCGAAGAGGCCGCCGCGGACATGCTCGTCCCTCTTCCAGGGGGGCATTCATGGCGGAGCCGGGAGATCAGGCGCCATCCGCGCCAGGGACCGCACCACGGCGGGGGAAGTCCGCGTCGTTCTGGCGGGAAGGACATGCCGCGCTCCGGCTCGTCTTCCGCTCGTCGCTCGTGCTGCTCATCGTCTGTGTGCTGAGCTTCGTGGCTTCGCTCCAAATCTTGCTGGGAAGCCAAGGCTTCCGCAGCCTGCACTTCCTGAGCGCACGCCATGCGGGGCTCTGGCACACGCTCCTGGCGTTCCAACCCACGCTCTGGCTGGCGGCCCTGCTCAGCGTGTTCGGTGCGTCCAAGCGCAACGGTCCGGTGTGGCCGGCCGCGAGGCGGGAGCGGATGGCGCTCGTGTTCTGTGCCACCTTCGTCTTCGCCATCTCCATGCTGCCCGCCGTCAGCCAATTCCTGGTCCGTCCCTCGTGGCTGCCCGGAAACGAGGATGAGCTGCTCAAGGTGCCCCACCTGTGGGAGAAGCTGCTCGTCTTCAACTGCATCGGCTCGGGGGTGGGTGCCCTGCTCGGTGGCGCGCAGCTGAGCGTGCACGTCCAGCTCGCCGGACGCCCGCCGCGGCCCCTGTCCGAGGCGGCGGAGACCGCGGCGGAAAGCCTCGAGGGAGAGGTCCGGCGCTATCAACAACTCCGGGCACAACTGAAGCGCTGTCTTGGTTTCGCCGGGGCCATCATCTCCGCCACGCTCTTGACCATCGGAGCCTTGCGCAACCTGCTCATCGAGGCCATCCCCACTCAACCCGATGTGCTCCCAGCCACGGCCGTCATGGGCTTCGGCCTCTACTTCACCGGATGTCTCGCCATCATCTATCTGCCGGCCTCCAAGGCCCTGTCCGAGGCGGGCGAGTCGCTCGCGGCGCGGCTCGTCCCGCCGGCACCGGAGGCGCACACCGGCTGGAAGCAGTGGTCCGAGGAGCACCAGGCCGTGCGCACCTACCTGGGACTGGAAGGCTCCGCGCTCCACGAGCTTCAGCAAGGCCTCACCCTGCTCTCGCCCTTCATCGCGAGCCTCTCCACGCTGCTCCTCGGCACGGGCCGGTGAGCCCGGGGCCAACCAGAGGCAACCCCCAATCCCCCCTCGGCGCCAAATCGAGCTATCCTGGTAAAGCGTCACAACCAGGAGAAACACATGCGCGGAATGTTGGGAGTGCTGTTGGCTGGAGTGCTGGCGGGGTGCGGTGGCGTCGTGACCGAGTCAGGGGCCGAAGTCGAGGCGATGGCCCCGGCTCGCGCGGACGCGCTGGGTTCCGAGGGGGCGCCCACCAGCGATTACACCACGCTGCCCTATTGCTATCAGATCGATGCGCTGGCCTGCGGCTCCATTGGCTCGAAGCGCAATTGCACGGATGGCGCCGGGGGCACCTTCACGTGTATCTGCTCGACGGGGGAATGGGATTGCCCGCCCTACGATGAGCCGCTCGCCGGGAAGTAGGAGCGGGCGCCTACCAGAGGGCGCGGAAGAGCGGCACCGGGTGGGGCTTGCCCTTGAGGCGCACGGGGGGCAGCTCCTCGAAGCCGGACTCATGGCCCGCGAGCAGCTCCACGGTGCGCTCGCCGACGAGAATCTCTCCCGGCCCGGCGAGGGCGCACAGGCGGGCGGCCACGTTCACCGAGTCGCCGATGCAGGTGTACTCGGTACGCATGGCGCCGCCGATGTTGCCGGCCACGGCCATGCCCGAGTTGATGCCGATGCCCAGCTCGAGCGTGAGCGGGCGGCCCTGGCGGGTGGTGGCCCACTCGGCCTCGGCGCGCTCGCGCAGCTCGACCATGAAGGCCATCATCATCTTCGCGGACTGGAGGGCGCGCAGCGCATCGTCCTCGCGGAACACGGGCGCGCCGAAGACGGCCATCAGCCCATCGCCGAGGAACTTGTCCAGCGTGCCGCCGCAGGTGAGCACCGCGTCGGACAGGCCGCCCAGCACTTGGTTCAACACACCGACGGTCTGCTCGGGCGGGAGACTGTCGGCGAGCCCGGTGAAGTTGCGGATGTCGGCGAAGAGGATGGTGACTTCGCGCTTCTCGCCGGTGAGCACCACCGAGTCGGGGCTCTTGAGGATCTCCTCGACGACGGCGTCGGAGGTGTAGCGGGCGAAGAGCTTGCGCATCCGCTCCGTCTCACCGGTGCGGCGCATGACGCTCTCGATGCGCGCGGTGAGTTCGTCCATGGAGGCGGACTTGTTGACGTAGTCATCCGCGCCCGCGCGCAGCCCCTTCACGCGCTCGGCGTCGTTGTCGTTGGCGGTGAGGATGATGACGGGCATGGCCCGGCTGGGGCCTTCCTTGAGGCGGCGGCACAACTCCATGCCGTCGATGCCGGGCATGTCCAGGTCGCTCAGAACGATGGCCGGCTGCACCTTGCCCACCTGCTCGAGGGCCTCGTACGGGTCCTGGAAGCAGATGACCTCGTAGCCGAGCGACACCAGCCCATCCTGGACGAAGGCGCAGGCCAGGGGGCTGTCATCGACGACCATGACGCGGTGGTGGCCGCCCTCCTGGGGCAGGGCGCGAGAGGGAGGCTCCTGGCGGCCGGAGACGCGGCCCTGGAGGCCGAGCCCCTCGTAGAGCTGCTTGTAGGTGCAGTACCCGTGCTCGACGACGATTTCGCCCAGCTTGCGGCCGGTGCGGCGCTGGAGGGCGAGGGCCTCGTCGAGCTGGGCGACGGTGAGGTACTTGAGGCCGACGAGCAGCTCCCCGAGAGGAGGCTGGGCGGGGGTGAAGCCCTGGGGGGCGTTGTGGAGGCCGAGCGCCTCGCCCAGGGCGTCCTGAATCTGCTCGCGGGTGACGTAGCCCAGGGAGATGAGGGCCTCGCCGAGCCGCTGACCGTTGAGGGACTGGAGGGCGAGCGCCTCTTCGATCTGATTGGGCGTGACGATTCCGAGCTTGAGCAGGAGCTCGCCGAAGAGAGGGCTGTCCGCGCGAACCGCGTTGCGGTTGCTGCCATCGGCACGGGTCAAACGGGCTCTCCACCTTCCAAGGGACGAATCAGGGTCACAGCGTACCCCAGCCCCCGGGGTAGGGACACATGGGAGCCAGACTCCCCCGGCGGGAGGACAGGCAGGCAGAAGAATTCCTGATTCCGTGTATGCCCCCTCTCCCTCTGGGAGAGGGCTGGGGTGAGGGTCTACCGCCCCTGCCCCCCTACTCCCGAGGCAGCTCCACGGTGAACGTAGACCCCTCGCCGGGAGCGCTCTGCACGAGGATGTGGCCGCCGTGGGACTCGATGATCTCCCGGGTAATCCACAGCCCCAGCCCGAGCCCGTTGATCTGATTGCCCGTCACAGCGCGCTCGAAGCGCTCGAAGATGCGGGCCTGGTCCTCGGGAGCAATGCCAATCCCGTGGTCCTTCACCACGAGCCGGGCCCGGCCATCCAACCCCTGCTCCACCCGGACCTCGACGGGCTGGCCGCGGCCGTACTTGGCGGCGTTGGACAACAGGTTGCCCACCACCTGCTCCAGACGCACCCGGTCCCATTTCCCGGGCACGGCGGACTCGGCGAGCAGCTTCACCTCGCTGCCGGTGCGGGCGAGGGCCTCGGACATGCGCCCCACGGTGTCGCGCGTCAACGCGGCCAGGTCCACCTCCTCGCGCTCCAGCTTCAGCCGCCCCGCGGTGATGCGGCCCGCGTCGAGCAGCTCGTCGATGAGGGCGCCCAGCCGCTCGCTGGTGCGCTCGGCCTTCTCCACGCGCTGGGCGAGGCCCGGCGTGGTGGCCACCTCGCGTGCCACGCGCGCCAGCATTTGAATCTGCAGCCGCAGCGCGCTCAGCGGCGTCTTCAGCTCGTGCCCCGCCACGGAGAGGAAGTCATCGCGCAGCCGCACCGCCTCGGTGGCGGCGCCGTACAGCCGCGCGTCCTCGATGGCCAGGGCCGCGCGCTCGCCGAGGCTCTGCAGCAGCATCTGGTCCTCCTCGCCGAAGGGCCGGCCGCCGGCGACGTCCCGCACCACGCCCAGGCTGCCGAACACCCGCCCCTTCGCCGTCAGCGGCACCACCAACAGGCTCTGCGGGCCGTAGCGGTCCAGGTAGGGCAGGTACTCGGGCAGGCCCCCCGAGGCGCGCGCCTCCTCCACGTCGATGTCCGGCAGCAGCACGGCGCGCCCGCTGGCGACGGCGCCTCCGTGGAAGCCCTCGCCCACCTTCTGCCGCCGCGCGTGCACGGTGCCCGCCAACAGCCAGCGCGCCTCCGGCTCCGGGTGGTGGATGGTGACGGGCTCCAGGAAGGCCCCGTCCTCGGCCATGAGCTGCAGCACGCACCCATCCCCCATCACCTCGGACACCTTGCGGGCAATCACATCCAACACCGCGGGCAGGTCCAACCCGGCCTCGGCCAGGAGCTGATCCACCTCCACGATGCTGCGCAGGCGGGCGGCGTTGCGGCGGGACTCGGCCTCGGCGGAGCGGGCCTTGCGCAGCAGGCGCGCGTTGTCGATGGCCATGCCCGCGCGGGCGGCGAGGTCCTCGGCCAGCGAGCGGTCCGCGTCGGTGAAGGGCGAGCGCTCCGGCCCACGCACGAAGGACATGGCGCCCAGGGTGCGCTGGCGCGCCATCAGCGGGACGATGATGAACGAGCCGCCCTCGGGCGGCTGGCCGGGACGCGCCTCCACCTTGCGATTGAAGGGCGGCACCAGCCCGGTGACGAGCTGCGAGCGCCCGGTGCGCACCACCTCAGTGATGGCCGAGGGCCGGGCCCGCTCCGGGGAGTAGCTTTCAATCTTGTCATGCAGCAGCGCGCGCTCCGGGTGCACGTGCTGGACGGTGAGCCGCCGCAGGGCGCCGTGGTCATCGAGGAAGTCCACCGCGCACCAGTCGGAGAAGCCGCCCACCGCGAGCTGCGCCACGCCGGACACCGTCGTCTCCCACTCGAGGGAGCCGGAGAGCAGCACGCCCGCGTCGGCCAGCAGTTGCAGCCGTTGCCCGGCGGCCTCGGCCTGGAGCCGGGCGGCGCGCTCGTTCTCGTAGAGGCGGGCGCGCTCCATGGCCTGGGCGCACTGGCGGGCCAGCCCCAGCATGAGGGTGCGCTGCAGCTCGGTGAAGTGCCGCGCCTGGGCGAAGCCGAAGGCCAGCAGCCCCAGGTTGCGCTGCTCCACCCGCAGGGGCAGGAAGGCGAAGGCCTGGCAGTGCTGGCGGGACATGTACGCCATGAAGGCGGGGTAGCGGGTGCGCGCCTCCTCTGGAGACTCCAGCCACACCGGCACGCCGCGCGCCGCCGCGTCGAAGCCGGGCAGCTCCGGCATCTCCCGGGGCAGCGAGCGCAGCAGGGCCTGCTCCTCCGGGCGGGTGCCCACCGCCGCCACCAGCTCCACCGAGAGCCCATCCGCCGAGGCCTGGTGCACCGTGCCGCCCAGCGCGCCCACCGCGGGCACGCCCAGCTCCAGCACGGCCCGGCCCACGTCCTCGCGGGTGAGGGCGCGGCCGAAGGCCTCCGTCACCGCCTGGAAGCTGGTGAGGCGCAGCAGCTCGGCCTGCTCGGCCTCGGCGCGGGCCTGCAGCGCGGAGGTGCGCGCGGACTCCACCCACCGGCCGCGCTCGATGGCCAACCCGGCCAGCTGCGCGTACAGGGTGAAGCGCCGCAGCTCCTCGGGAGAGAAGGTGCGCGGCTCGGGCGAGGGCCCCAGCAGCACGCCCACGTGGCCGCCGCTCGAGCCCCGCACGGGCAGGGCCAGCAGCGACGCCGCGCCCAGCCCATCCATCACCGTGGCGAGCGCCGGCTCCAGCCCCGGGCCCGTCTGGTGGAACAGCCACGGCACGGGCTCGGCACGCGGGGTGTCCAGCAGGCAGCGTCCGCACACGGCCACCGCCTCGGGACTCAGCCCCGGTGTGGCCTGCGTCAGCAGCCCTCCGTCCACGTCCAACCAGGCGATGGCGGCACGCTCCAGCCCCACCGAGGAGGCGGCACAGCGCGCCACCTCCTGCAGCACGGCCATGGCCGACGGAGCCGACGCGAGCTGCTCCAGCGCGCGCGACATGCGCTCCACCGCGGCGACGAAATTGCTTCCGGGCACCTGCATGCCCACCCCCCAGGCCCGATCCACACCAGCACCGAGCGTGAGGTAGAAGTTTTCCACGAGTACCAGACCGCTGCCCACCACCCCCCGGGCCAAGCGTCCAGTTCAGGATAAACGGAACTTCCGGGTTTGCCCGGGTGTCCAACGCCTCACTCGAAGACCCGGAGGAAGGCGAAGAGGATCTCCAGGACGATGAGCAGGACGATGGTGAGCTCCAGGGTGAGGCTGCGGTCGGTGTCCACCTCGCCCTTGAGCAGACCGTACGTCTGGGCCAGCAGCTGCTGCTTGCGCGTCACCGAGGCCTGCCAGGCCGGAATGCGCATGCGCTTGACGGAGGCCTCGTACACCTTGGCCAGGTAGAAATCGCCGATGATTTTCAGGCTGTTCTCCACCCGCTCGATGAACTCGTTGAGGTCCACCAGGGTGGAGAGCGTCTCGCGGGCCAGGGCGCGGTAGGGGCTGCGCAAGAGGCCGAGGAAGCCATGCCGCTTGGCCTGCACCTCGTCATGGATGCGGCCGATGTGCGCATCCAGCAGGAAGTCGTAGTAGCGGAACTCGAGCAGCTGGGCGTTGGCCACCTCGAGCAGATCCGGAATGTCGCTGGAGCCGGAGGGCTCGTAGACGAAGGCGCTGTTCCAGTCGATGACGGCCAGGTCATCCACGGTGTAGCTGAAGCGCGACTGGGTGACGGCCTCGCGCTCGCGCGGGGACAGGGGCTTGTCGTTCACCTCGCCGAGCAGCACCCGGGCCAGGTCCGCGCGCGCCATCAACTCCTCGGCGGAGGGGTTGCCCTGAATGCGCTCGACGAAGAGGACGGTGTAGCTCTCGTTCTGGTCCCACAGGTGCGGCCCCTGCACGGCGGGGGCGATCATCTTGCGCACGGACTCGATGAGCTCCACGGCCAGCTCCTCGAGGGCCACGCTGTCGTAGAGCTCATCGGCGAGCGAGATGAGGGGCTCGAGCGTGGTGTCCGGGGGCACCGGGACGCGCAGGATGATGGAGGCGGCGCCATGGTCGAAGAGGCGCGCCGTGACGTCCACGGTGACGGGCCCCTGGCGCAGGGGGAGCGCGCGCCGGCCCAGCTCGAAGGCCAGGGGCGGGTTGGGCAGCTGGAGGTACTGGCTGTTCTCACGGCCGAGCTTCAGCCGGCGCGCATCCGAGGAGATGACCCGGCGGGCCTGCTCGAGGTTGATCTCCTCGGCGATGTCGAAGGTGCGGTAGCAGAGAACGTGGGCCTTCTCGAAGACCAGGGGGGAGGAGGCGGCGGCGGCCATGGGGCCGCAGACTACCCGCTCAGTCCGCCCAGAGGAGGCGCAACGGAAGCTCCAGGGCGTTGAAAGGTTCGGCACGGACGGTGCTCGAGCCCGAGTGCAGGGCGGAGAGCGAATAGCGGCGGCCGTCGAGCTGGAGCTCCTCCAGGGTGCGCACCTCGGGGTCCACCAGCCACACGTGGCGGATGCCCTCGCGGGCGTAGAGGGGCAGCAGGTGGGCGCGCTCCTCGGGATGAGAGAGCACCTCGCAGACCCAGTCCGGGGCGAGCGCGATGCCGGAGGAGCCGCGGGACACGCGCGGCAGCCGCTCGCGCCGCCAGCCGATGAGATCCGGGGAGAGGACGCTCTGGCCGAGGTGGATTTCGAGACCGGAGAGCAGGAGCCAGGAGCCGCCGGGGGTGGAGCGGCCGGCGCCGTAGGTGGCGATCAGCTCGGCGCCGAGCTGCGAGGCGGCATAGGCATGCAGCGCGGCGGAGCGGGAACTGACGGAGCGCGTGGCCAGCGAGAGCCCCTTGCGGCGCGGGGGATGGGACTCGAGGTGGGAGACGGAAGCGGAGCTCAACATGGCGGTCATGATGAATGCCATGTTGCAGAGGGGTCTGACATCCTCCTTAAGTCGTAATCCAGGCGTAACGCTAATTCCCAGTTTCTTGGTTGCTGAGAGCTTCCGAGAAATCGAGCTGGGCGGAGAGGCTGTCGGCGAAGCGCTGGGCGCAGTCGGGGGCGGGGCTGGGGTGGAGGGCGCACTGGCGGCGGGCGAGGGCCTCGGGGCCGGAGGCGGCGCGCTCCAGGCGCTCCATGTAGGGCTTCCAGTCGTCGCGGGAGAGTTGGCGCACGGGGAGGTCGGACTCCTCGACGTGGGCGGGAGCACGGGCGGCGGCGGCCTGCGCCTTGGAGCGGTAGGACTGGAGGGTGTCGCGCGCCTTGGCCGAGGGCTCGGAGAAGCCCTGGAGGGCCTGCTGCATTCCGTTCCAGTCCTTGCGAGCCCACGCATCGGCGTAGAAGCCGCGCCAGGCGAACTGGCGCTGGAGACACTGGCTCTCGGTGAAGCCGTAGCCGGTGCCCATGGAGCGCTCGCCGGTGGAGAGGTCTACCCAGTTGGCCTCCTCGACGGCGGCGCAGGCATCGGCCATCCAGCGGTTGTAGTCGGCCTGCAAGGCCATCCACTCCTTGAAGGCGGGAGGCTTGGACTTCTTGAGGGGGACGATGACCTTGTCGAGTGCCTTGTTCATCGCCTTCTTGAGGCACTCGGCGCGCTGCTGCTCCGAGAACTTCAGTTCGATGTTGGAGTCAGGCGTCTGCTTTGGAGGAGGACAGGCCTTGCGGGACCAGGCGTCGACGGGGTTGGGATTGGCAGCGAGCACGGCGGCGAGGGTCAGTGCGAGCATGGGGATGCTCTACCACGGGTAGGAGGGGACCGGATGCACCCTCCTCCCGCGGTGAACACTCAGTCCTCGGGGGAATGCGGCGGGAAGACGATCGGCTTGCCGGGGCCGGGGGCGTCATCGGGAAGGTTGCCGATGTGCCCTGGCGTGGGAATGGGCCGGTCTCCAGCCTGACGTTTCGTATGCCCCTCGTCGTCTTCGGGAAGCGGGGGCTCGTGCTTCGGCCTGTCGTGCTCGCCCATGGTGTGTCCTCCTTTTCCTGCTCAAGCTAGGAATGGAAGGGGCCACGGGCAGCCGCGCGGGAAGCCCTACCTGCCCGCCGGGGGAGCGAGCTCGGTGCGCACGTCCCACAATTCCGGGAAGAAGCGCAGGTCCAACGCCTTGCGCAGGAAACCCACGCCCGAGGAGCCGCCGGTGCCCTGCTTGAAGCCGATGACGCGCATCACCGTCATCATGTGCCGGTAGCGCCAGAGCTGGAACCGCTCCTCCACGTCCACCAGCTTCTCGCACATCTCGTACGCATCCCAGTGCTTCTCGGGCGCCTCGTAGATGTGGCGGAACACCTCCATCACCGCCGCGCTCTTCTCATACGGCTCGCGCCAGTCGCGCTCCACCCGGTCCGCCGGCACCGCGTGGCCCTGGCGCGCCAGGTGGCGCAGGAACTCGTCATACACACTGGGCGAGTGCAGGAAGCGCTCGAGCTCCGCATGCACGCCCGGAATGTGCTTGAAGGGCCCCAGCGAGTGCTCGTCCTTGTGGCCGAGCAGGAACTCCAGCGCGCGGTACTGGTAGCTCTGGAAGCCCGAGGCCTGTCCCAGCGCGCCGCGGAACTCCAGGTACTCATTGGGCGTGAGCGTCTCCAGCACGCTCCACTGCTCGAAGAGCATCCGCTGGATGTGCCCCACCCGGGAGAAGATCTTGAACGAGGGCTCCAGGTGGTCGGCCTGGATGTAACGGATGACGGCCGTCAGCTCGTGCACGAGCAGCTTCATCCACAGCTCGCTCGTCTGATGCTGGATGATGAAGAGCAGCTCGTCGTGGTGCGGCGGCTGGGAGCGGGGCACCTGCGCGGACAACAGCCGGTCCAGCTGCAGGTAGTCGCCGTACGTGGTCCGTCCGGCCAGCTCGGTGAAGATTCCGGGTTCCAGCTCGCGCTTGTTCATGATGCCCAACAATGGCGGGCTCGCGGCGGGCCCGCAAGAACCGGACCCTCCACCAGGAAGAAGGGGAGGGTCCGGTAAAGCTCCAGCTCAGCCGCAGTGGGGCTCAGCCCGCGTTCTTGGCCTCGGCGAGCGCCTTGGCGGCGGCGCGGCCACGCGGCAGCTTGATGTCCTCGACGCTGTTGGGCTCGGCGTAGTCCACCCAGTTGGAGGGGCGGCGGTTGGTCTTCTCGAGCATGCGCAGCTTCTGGTAGTGCGCGGCGCAGTAACCCTTGGTGCGGCTGGGCTTGCCGCAGCCATTGATGGCGCACTCACGCGCCCCACCCTCGGCGGCCGGCTTGCGGCCGCGCTTCTTGCCACCGGAGGCCACCGGCGCGGGCGCCGAGGCGGCGCGAGCCGGACGGCCCGGACCCCGGCGGGCCGGCACCGCACCACCACCGCGGCTACCACCGGACACGCCAAACAGGGGGCCTACCGCGCCAGCCAGGGGCGCCAGCTGCTCCGCCACCGTGCGCAGACGGTCGAGATCCGCCGTGCCCGCCTCCAGACGCGACACCAGGTCGCGCAGCGGCTTGAGCTGCGTCTCGATCTCGTTACGGACCATCTCCCGGAATGCCTTGTCGACCGACATGCTCGTGTTTCCTCTCTCGATGGGCCATCGCGGGGGCGAGGGGTCCATCTGGGGGGTTGCTGTTCAAGGGCAGTTTACACAACGGCTGCCCAGACATAACGCCACCCATACACGAGTTGTCGCTTAAAAATAAATAAAGATTGCGTCTGAAGTGATGATTGTAGTCATCCGCTGCACGTCTGTTCAGGCATCAGACATGAAATGAGTAGGAATCGGCGTGATCCAACGCCTCGAACCCGGAACGGGTGCGCCGCATTTCCATCCACAAATCCTCGCGTGTGGCCGCGAGCTCCCGGACGAGGTCCAATTGTTCGCGCTCATCGAGCGCGTCGGCGAGGCGGGGAAAGAGTTGGAGCTCCAGGGACCGGACATGGGCCACGGCCGCGTCCTCCAGGGCCATGAGCCGCACCTGCCACTCCAGGCTGCCGTGCGGAAACCACTCCAGCTCGGCCATCAGCTCGTGCATGGCCAGGAGGATCTCGGCCTCCTGGAGGGCCCGCGCCTGCCCTTCCACCCGGACGACCAGGGGTTGCAGGTGACGCTCCGTCAGCCGCACGTGCAGCCAGAGCGCCTCGAGCATCTCCTCCACCCGCTCCGGCGGTGGCAACCCATCCTCACCCGGTGCCAGCGTCGCGAAGGACGCCAGCAGCTCCCGTTGCTTCCCTGACAGCATCTCGAAAGGCCCCATGGCCCCACAACCATCGCCACCCCCTCTGGGGCGGACAACCACCGGGCCCCCAAGGCCGCCCGCTCTCCGGGCCCTCCCGCCTTCCTGACAGGCGTTGAAGCCTGTAATGCCTACACACCTTTTCCCAACATCCGGGAAGGGTTGGCAGGCAGGCGGGCCCACGCGGTCTGTCATCCGGGTGGGGCATCGCCATCTTCTCACCCCGTGAATGCTGCCCAGAACCCCTTGCGCCGCGCGGTCTTCCGCTTCGCCGAGACAGGCGCGGCCCTCTCCGCCCTCTACCACCGCGCCCGGCTGCTCGGTGCCGAGCACCTGCCCGCCCGCGGCCCCGTCCTGCTCGTGGGCAACCACGGCCTCTGGGGTTACGAGACGCCTGCTTTCTTCCATTTGATCCATCGCGCTACAGGCCGCTACCCGTTGGGACTGGCCGAGCGGGGCTTCTTCAAAATCCCCCTGGTGAGAACCGTTCTGCCCTGGTTGGGGGGTGTCGAGGGCACCCGGGAGAACGCCCTCGCCTCCTTGAAGCAGGGAAATCTCGTCGTCTGCTATCCGGGCGGCGCGTGGGAGACATTCAAGAAACCCCGCTACCATTACACGCTGCGTTGGGAAGGCACCCTCGGCTTCGTGCGGCTGGCCGCCCAGGCGGGCGTGCCCATCGTCCCCTTCGCCGGCTTCGGGGTGGATGGCACCTTCCTCTGTCCCGAGGACGAGCGCTGGTGTGTCCCGCTCGCACCCGGGGAGAAGTACCGGGTGCCATTGGGGGTCGGCCTGGGGCCGCTGCCCTTGCCGGTGAAAATGACTTTCGCGGTGGGCCCCTCGCTCGAACCGCCTCCCGCGGATGCACCCGAGACACGGCTGAAACACTTTCGTGACCGGATTGCCACAATGGTGCACCACCTCCTGATCCGAGCCTGCCATGCTTGAAGCCTCCCATCCCGCCTCTCCGCGGCTCGTCCCCGAACCCGAGGAGATTCAACAGGGCTATGAGTTGGCCTTCGAGCAGCGCATGGTGCGCGGCCATCCCATCCGCCTCTTCACCTTCCCCGGGGGCAGCCTCGACGCGTCGAGCACCGTGCTGTGCCTGCCCGGACTGGGAGCCTCGGGCCGCTCGTTCGCGCCCATGCGGCCCCTGGCGGCCGAGCGCCGGTTCCTCCTGTGGACCCCGACGCTGCAGACGCCCCTGACGCATACCCCGCTGCAGTGGAACCTCGCCGCCTTGGAGCACCCGGACGCGCGGCTGCCCGAGCGCTTCGCCCTGGTGGGCTCGTCCTTCGGCAGCCTCATCTCCATTGCCTATGCGCTGGCGCACCCCGAGCGCCTCAAGGCGCTGGTGCTGGTGTCACCGGTGGCCAGCGTGCACCGGGTGCGGCGCTGGGCCCTGGCCCTGTCCACGCTGGTGGGCATGCCCAAACCCTTCGCCTACCTCTTCGCCCCCACCGTGGCGCGGGTGCTCGGCGGGCGCCACCTGCCTCCCGAGGGCCGGGCGGAGATCGTCCGCGAGGCGCGCCGGCTCTCGCCCGTGGAGCTGCTGCGGCGGCTGCAGGACATCCTCACCGCGAGCTACCTGGATGACCTCGAGCGCCTGCGCGTGCCCACCCTCATCATCCACGGCGCCAGGGATTTGCTGGTGCCCCTCTCGTACGCCCGGGACGTGGCCGCGCGCATCCCCGGCTCGCGCCTGGAGGTCATCCGCGCGGCCAGCCACCTGCCCTACATGAGCCACACCGGCACCTTCAACGCCCTCGTCGGCGAGTTCCTCGCCCAGCACGACTCGTAGGACACCGATAAGACACCGATAGGACTCCATGGACCAGGCCACCCAGCTGTCCCGCTCCGCCCTGATGTTCCTCTCGCGCCGCGAGGGGTTGAAGGACGTCGCCACCAGCGTGCCCGCCCTGCGGCGCATCGCCCGCCGCTTCATCGCCGGCGAGACGCTGGAGGAGGCCGTCTCCGCGGTGAAGGAGCTCAACGCGCGCGGACTGACGGTCTCCTTCGACCACCTCAACGAGGCGGTGCGCAACGCGGACGAGACGCTCGACGAGGTGCGCGAGTACCAGCGGCTGCTGGCGCGAATCGATCAGGTGGGCGTGCGCGGCAACGTGTCCCTGAAGCTCACCCAATGCGGGCTGCTCTTCGACCCGGAGCTGGCGCTGCGCAACGCGCGCGAGGTGGTGGCCGACGCGAAGCGGCGCGGCTCCTTCGTGCGCGTGGACATGGAGCACGGCGAGGTGACACAGGCCACGCTGGACGTGGTGCGCGCGCTGCACCGGGAGTTCGGCGAGCCGCACGTGGGCGCGGTGCTGCAGAGCTACCTCTACCGCACCGAGGACGACGCCCGCGCCCTGTGCGCCGAGCGCATCCGCATCCGCCTGTGCAAGGGCGCCTACCTGGAGGGGCCCGACATCGCCTTCCAGGACAAGAAGGACGTGGATGAGAACTTCCTGCGCGTCATGCGCATCCTGCTCGACAGCGGGCTGTACCACGGCATCGCCACGCACGATGAGCGGATGATCGACGAGACGCTGGCCCATGCGCGCCAGAAGGGGCTGCCGCGCGGCGCGTTCGAGTTCCAGATGCTCTATGGCATCCGCCGGGACTTGCAGGAGCGGCTGGCGGCCGAGGGCCACCCGGTGCGCGTCTACGTGCCCTATGGCAGGCACTGGTACCCGTACTTCATGCGCCGGCTCGCCGAGCGCCCCGCGAACGTCTGGTTCGTGATGAAGAACCTGATGAAGTGAGGGGCCGGGCCCGCCTACCGCTCCGCCCGCTGCCCGCCGGTGAGCCGGAGGGCGGCGTCCTGCACCGTGTGGACGAGCGCCCAGAAGGCGGACACCCCCGCCTGCGCGTAGAGCATCCACGCCGGCACGCCCACCCCGGCCAACTTGTGGACGAGCTCCAGGGCGTCACCCAGCTCCTCGTTGGCCACGCGCGCGCTGGCGCACCGGCCCAGCATCCCGAGGAAGCCCTCCACCCGCCGCACCGCCTGGTGCACCGGGGCCGCGGGAGCCACCCAGGCCAAGGCGTCCTCCTCCTGGCTGGAGGCCTGGACACCGGACGGGGGCTCCGGCACCCGCGTCCTCCGGCAGAGGTCCGCGGCCAGCACGGGACGGTGCGAGTCGGTGAGTCCGTCCTCCATGTCGCCGTCCATCCCGAACGCGCTCAACAGAGGGAACGCCTGCTGGTGCTGGATGTCCATTCAGAATGCCTCCGCCGTCTGCAGCAGGTTGAGCAGGGCCGTGCGCTGCTCCCTCGCCACCCTCCGCCCTTCGCCTGTCAGCTCGTAGTACCGCCTCGGACGTCCGCCTCTTTCGGGCATGGGGTCTCCCTCGAAACTGCGCAGCAACCCCTCCCGCTCCAACGCCTTGAGCGCCGGATAGACCGAGCCCTCGTTCAGGTGGATCTTCCCGTTCGTCCTCTCCCGGACCCTGTCGATGATCTCCAGCCCGAAGCCCCGCCCGCCGATCAGCGACATCAAGATGGCGGTCCGGGCCGAAATCGGAGTGTCCATGGAGCGGAAGCCTAACCGGGAATCCCTGGTTTTCAACCTGAAGGATTGAGGTTGCCCGCCCGTGCTCGAAAGCGGTCAGACGGGCAGCGACACCCGGGAGGGGCGCGCCTCGAGCCCCTGGCGGGTCCGTTTGCGCGCCACCGGCGTCCAGCGCGCGGGGAGCAGCTTCTCGGTGAGCACCGAGCGCCGCGACAGCGAGAACCCATCCTCGCAGCCCTCGTCCAGCTGCGAGTCTTCCACCCGGAAATAGCCCAGCGTGAGCTCCATCATCTCGCCCCCGTCCTGAAGCCAGGAATCCGACATGGCCAGAGTATCCTCAATCCTTGAGGATTGCAATGTTCCACCGTTGCGGTTCTTCATGAGTCTCCCCCCTCTCCGGCACGGCCCCGTCGCGGCAGTCCGACGTCTTCACCGTACAGCCCCTGTCGGACATACGGCGCCATGCCCATTTCCTGGCAACGACGCGGCCAGGGACGCTTGAAGGCCTGACAACCTGACGCCCCCCGGCATTCCCCTCGCGAGGCTTGCCACCCCCCGCCGATGGCGATACGCGTGGGAGCCGCCCATGCGCCGCGCCCTGTCCACCCTGCTCGCGCTCGCCCTCGTCCTGCTGCTGGGCGCGGCCCAGGCGCACGTGGACCGGGACGAGCCCTGTACGGACTGTCCCGAGAGCACCCTGCCGTGCTCCGACGCGTGCCTGGCTTGTCCCTGTGGCCGCATGGTGTCCCCCCTGCTCGCGCCAGCACCCACGCTCCCGCCAGCCCCCCTGCAACGCGTGCCCGCCGGATGGACGGAACCCCTGCCTCCGGCCGCCCAGCTGCACTCGCGTGACGTATTCCAGCCTCCCCGTGGCTGAAATTCAACTTACCCCTTGTTCTTTTTTTCCGGGATTCGGCCGAATTCCGTCCAAACCATTCATTTCCGCCCGGGCGAGAGCCTGGCGGATTGAGCAGACCATGCGTTCGATGAAGACCCTGAGCCTCACCCTGTGCGTGCTGGGAGGCCTCGCCGCCCCCGGGTGCGCCTCCACCTCGTCCCACGGCAACTTGAGCTCCCTGAGCGCCGCCTCCTCCCAGGACGCCGCCTTCTGCGAGCACCGCGTCCCCCAGGAGAACTGCACCCGCTGCCACCCCGAGCTCGTCCCGCGCTTCCAGGCCGCCAAGGACTGGTGCGGCGAGCACGCCGTCCCCGAGTCCCAGTGCTTCACCTGCCACCCGGACCTGTCCTTCGAGCCGCTGCCCGTGCTCGCCCCCGGCGCGGACCTGGTGAAGCTCTCCCACGCGGGCGAGGACGTGCCCGAGCTCGCCCCCCACGCCGTGCCCGGCAAGGTCACCGTCTTCGACTTCTACGCCGACTGGTGCCCCCCCTGCCGCAAGGTGGATGCCCACATGTTCTCCCTGCTCAACACGCGGCAGGACATCGCCTACCGCAAGCTCAACGTCGTCTCGTGGGACTCGCCGCTGGCGAAGCGCCACCTCGGGCAGGTGGAGAACCTCCCGTACCTCGTCGTGTACGGGAAGGACGGCAAGCTCGTGCGCACCGTGAAGGGGTTGGACCTGGCCGCGCTCGACGCGGCCCTGGCCGAGGGAGGCGCGCGATGAGGTGGGTGCCCATCGCCGTGGGCCTGCTGGGGCTCGCCATTCCCAACCGCGCCGCCGCCTGCGCGGGTTGAAGCAATCCCAACCTCCCGGTCGGGAGGGACTCCCTTTCCACCTTGCGCGCCGGAGAAACCGGCGTGTCCCTGTCCACCCTCGTCACCTCCGTGCACGTGGTGCACCCGTCCGAATGCCCGGACATCGGCCCCATCTGCCAGGTGCGCGATGAGCCTCCGCAGCTCCATGACCAGCACTTCACCGTCGCCGAGCTGCGCGCCACCCTGGAGCACGGCCTCACCGATGCCCTCGGCGTGGAGGTGCAGCTGCCCCTGCGCTTGAGCTCCACCACCGTGCGCTTCACCGCGCTCGATGGCACGCCCCTGGTGCTCGACTACGAGAACATCCACCACCGCAATGAGACGCTGTTCGGCCTCGGAGACCCGTGGCTGTTGGGACGCTATGCGTGGCGGCTCGGCGGCGTGGGCCTCACCGCCCGCCTGGGCGTGACCGTGCCGCTCGGAGGCACGGTGGAGAATCCGTTCGCCCTCGGTGAGCAGGGCCTGGCTCATCAGCATGTGCAGTTCGGCACCGGTACCGTGCAGCCCCTGCTCGGCCTGGACGCCTCGCGCACCTGGGGTGCTTGGGGCGGGCGTGTCTGGGGTCAGGCACAGCTGTCGCTCGTGGAGAACCGGTTCGGGTACCAGAGCGGGAATCGCTTCGCCGCCGGGGTCTCCGCCGAGGGTCCCGTGGTGGGCGCCCTGCGCTTCTTCGTTGGCGCCGATGTCGTCAACGAGCAGCCCGAGCGCTGGGATGGGCTCGTCCAACAGGATGGCAACCTGGGCCGCACCGATGTGCTCGCCGGCGCGGGGCTCGCGTATCCGCTCGGACGCGTGCGGCTCGGGCTCAACCTCCGGGTGCCCGTGTACCAGCACATCATCGGACACCATGGACAGCTCACCTACCCGGGCATCCTTCAGTTGACCGCGGGCTCCACCTTCGGTGGCGAGGGGAGCGCGGGGTCTTCTTCACGGAATTGAGCACGGGCCCGGGCACCCTCACCCTTTCCCTCTCCCGGAGGGCGAGGGGTGGGGGCGCTGTGGGGGCTCTGTGTTTCAGGGCGTTCTCTTCCCTCAGCCCTGACGGGCGTCGTGACCGAGCTCCTTCGCCGCGTCCGCCACCGGATCCGGCCGCTTGTCCCTCATCGTCACGAACTCCTCGGCCGCCGTCGGGTGGATGCCCACCGTCGCGTCGAGCTGCTTCTTCGTCACCCCGCACTTCAACGCCACCGCCAATCCCTGGATGATCTCCGGCGCGTCCGCTCCCACCATGTGGAAGCCCAGCACCCGCCCGCTGCCGCGCTCGACGATGACCTTCATCATCGTCCGCTCGTCCCTTCCGCTCAGCGTGTGCTTCATCGGCCGGAAGTTGGAGACGTAGACGTCCACCTCGCCGTGACGCTCGCGCGCCTCGAGCTCCGTACTCCCCACCGTCCCCACCGGCGGCTGGCTGAACACCGCCGACGCCACCCCCGTGTGGTCCATCTTCGTCGGGTTGTCATGGAAGAGCGTCTCCGCCAACGCGCGCCCCTCGGCGATCGCCACCGGCGTGAGGTTGATGCGGTCCGTCACGTCCCCCACCGCGTAGATGCTCTCCACGCTCGTGCGCGACCACTCGTCCACCTCCACCGCCCCCCGCGCGTCCAGCCGGACTCCCACCTCCTCCAGCCCCAGCCCCTTCGTGTGCGGCACCCGCCCCGTCGCGTACAGCACCGCGTCCGCCTCGAGCGTGTCCCCCATCCTCGTCAGCAGGCTCAGCGTCCCGTCCGAGCGCTTCTCGATGTCCCGGATGAAGGTCTCCGGCCGGATGTCGATGCCCTTCTTGCGCATCTCCTGCGTGAGCATCGCGCGGATGTCGTCATCGAAGCCGCGCAGCACCGTGTCGCCCCGGATGAGCATCATCACCTTCGCCCCCAGCGCGTTGAAGATGCCCGCGAACTCCACCCCGATGTAGCCCCCTCCCACGATGGCCAGCCGCTTCGGCACCTCCGGCAGGCTCAGCGCTCCATCCGAGGAGATGGCGTGCTCGATGCCCGTCACCTCGGGGAGGAAGGGATACGAGCCCGTCGCCACCAGGATGCGCTCCGCCGTGTAGCGCTGGCCATTCACTTCCACCGTGTGCCCGTCCACCACCCGGCCCCGGCCCTCGATGAGCTGCACCCCCGAGTCCCTCAGCAGGCGCCGGTAGACCCCATCGAGCCGCTCCAACTCCTTGTCCTTCGCCGCCTGGAGCTTCTTCCAGTCGAAGCCCGGCTCCGAGAGCGTCCAGCCGTAGCCCGCCGCGTCCTCGAACTCCGAGTGGAAGTGCGCACCGTAGACGAGCAGCTTCTTGGGCACGCAGCCGCGGTGCACACACGTGCCACCAATGCGGTTGTCCTCGCAGATAGCCACGCGCGCGCCATACGAGCCCGCACGCCGGCTCGCCGCCACCCCGCCCGAGCCCGCGCCAATCGTGAACAAGTCGAAGTCGTACTGGGGCATCGTGTCTCCTCGTCATCCGGGCCCTCCCTACTTCCCCTCTCCCCTCGGGAGAGGGACGGGGTGAGGGTGCCCGTCACCGTGTTCCAGCCCGTGAAGGTGGGCAGGGTGGTCCCGATATGCTCCCGCGAGAATCCGCTGACACGGACCGCGCCGTTCATCCGGCGAGAACCGGACGTTCTGTCTGGCCTCCGGTGCACCCAGGGACCCGGAGTGGACCCTCACGGGCTCAACCCCATTCACCCGATACCCTCACCCTGTCCCTCTCCCGAAGGGAGAGGGGAAATGGGCGAGGGGGCAGTGACGCGTTCAGGTCCTATCTTTCCCGCGTGTGGCTCGGGAGGTGGACGTGAGCGAGCGGGCAAGCAGGCGCCTTCTTCGAGGGCTCGGTGCTGGAGTGATCGGGACCCTCGCCCTGTCCGCCTCGGAGCCCCTCCGCGACTCCATGCTCGGTCATCCGCCTCCCTACTCGGTGGGGAACATCGCCAGGCGAGCGGCTCGCGCGTGGCTCGGTGTACGGCTGCGTCCCCGGCAGGCGCAACGGTGGGGCCTCGCCATGCGCTGGCTCTACGGGCCCGCGCTCGGCGTGCTCCAGGGCTCGCTGCGGTTCCTGCTGCCGACCTCTATGCCCCTCCGCGGCTTCCTGCTCGGTGGAGGCGTGTGGCTCTTCGAGCGGCTCTCCTTTCCGCGCCTGCGCGTCACCCCGCCCCCGCGCACCTGGTCTTCCACCGAGCGCCAGTGGCTCGCCCTCCAATGCCTGCTCTTCGGGCTCGTCACCGGAGCCGTGCCCCCTCTCGTGCAGGCGGGCGGGCCCGTGCGTGAACGCCCGCCGCGCGAGGGTGGACTCCCGGTTGCACCCGGGACCCCTCTCTCCCCACCTTGAACCCGTAAACGGTGCAAGCGTCCGGAGGAGCGGCGAATGTGGGCTCGCTGGTTGAACGTCATCCTGGGTTTCTGGCTGGTGTCGGCGCCTTTCGTGCTCGATTACCGGCTGCAAGAACCCCAGTTGAATGACCTGTGCGTGGGGCTGGGCGTCATGCTGCTGGCCCTCGCGGCCATCGCCATCCCCAAGCTGCGCTACGCCAACACCCTGCTCGGTGTCTGGCTCATCCTCTCCCCCTTCCTCCTGGGCTTCGGCGGCTACCGCACCGCCACGCTCAACGACATCATCGTGGGCCTGCTCGTCACCGCGCTGTCGCTCGTCTGGGACCACCGGGTGTGGACTCCTCATCGGAGGCCCCTCACCCAGTCGTAACGCATCGTCCGTTGCCCGACGGCGGTACGACGCCCCCCGGCTGTGGGGCGCGGCGTGGGTGTACTGCAATGGGCTCCCCACCACCGGAGGAGCACCATGCAGCCATTTCTGAAGCCCTGCCTCATCGCGGCGAGCACCCTGGCCCTCACCGCGTGCATCGTGATCGGCAAGGAGAAGACGCACGCGCCCCGGCTGACGTGCGCGCCCGAGACCGCCGCGCTCATGAAGAAGCTGCGCCTCGCGCCGGGCCAGCAGGGCTCCCTGCACCTCGAGGCCAGCCAGCCCGGAGGCCCCAACGACTACGGCACCTACCGCCAGGGCCAGGTGACGAGCCGCCTGGAGAGCGCCCTGGGTGACCTGCCCGCGGGCACGCTCGTCCAGGGCGTGCTCTGGATGGACACCGGCAAGGTCCAGGTCCGCTACACCCAGGCGAGCACGCCGGAGGGGCAGAGCTACCCCGTGTGCCTCGTGCTCGGCTCCTCGGCCCCGGGCGGCGTCTACGCCGAGGCCGGCACCACCGCCACCGCCATCACCCTGCCCAAGAGCGTCCCCTTCACCGTCGTCGCGCAGTTCGAGTGAGGGGCCGGCCCCCGTCAATAATTGGCGAGCGTCACGACGGCACGGTCGAGCCGGTTCTCCGCGAGGTCCGCCTCGTGGATCAGCACGTAGACCCAGTTCGATCCCCAACCGAAACCGGTGGGGTTGTCAAAGGTGAGCCGCAAGAGCTGCGCGTACTCGTCGAGGGCGCTGCCGCGCCCGGGTGGAGGCTCGAAGCCGTAGGGTTCTTCGTCGAGCCCCGCGCTGCGGTGGCCGAAGAGCCGGTGGCACTCTTCGCGCTCGTCCTCGAGGAAGCCCTTCGGCGTCCAGTCGTTCCACTCAGACCAGAGTTCCTCGTCACCGGCGGGAAGCGGCGCGTGCCACGCCTCCCCGCCCGGGAGCGACCACCCCGGAGAGAACACCATCCGCGTCTCCCAGGGGCCGACACCGGGTGGCACCGCGCCGGCCCGGGAGCGCTCCTCGGAGGGCTCCGGGTACCAACGCACGCGGAAGAGGGGCATCCCCTTCTCTGACGTCCCGAAGTCGAGCGCGAAGAGCCCGCGACGCGGCATCCCCGGAGGCGGGTCCTCGACCTGGGCGAAGTGGATCTGCCCGAGGAACGAGTAGCGTCCCCAGGTCAGGTCCGCCTCCTCGACGTACGGGACGCCGCCAAACTTGCTATCGAGGGGCGAGAGCACCGGTTTCGCGGCGTCGCCGGCGAGCAGGCGGCCCAACCAGGAACGGCGGAGCGGCGCACGGGCGACACGTTCTGACCGGATGTACGTGCATCGCCGGGGTGCATCGGCGAGGAAGCGCTCGACGCCGGCCAGGAGCTCCGGGGACCGCGAGCCAATCAACTGGCGCAGCTCTGCGGGCAGCTTGAGGGAAGGTCTCATCGCCCGCGTCTTATCGCCTTCGCGAAAGGGAGAGGGGGCTCGTGTGCCCGCCCGCTCATCGCCATTGCCCGCCCGGTGTCATCCCTACCTTGGAGGGCGATGCCCCTACGCCTCGAAGACTACGCCCTCATCGGTGACACCCAGAGCGCCGCCCTCGTGGGGAAGGACGGCTCCATCGACTGGCTTTGCCTGCCGCGCTTCGACGCCGATGCCTGCTTCGCCGCCCTCCTCGGCTCCGAGGAGAATGGCCGCTGGTTGCTCGCTCCCTCCGGAGGCATCCGCCGCGTCCGGCGCCGCTACCGCCCTGGCACCCTCGTGCTGGAGACGGACTTCGAGACCGACACCGGCACCCTGCGCGTCATCGACTGCATGCCGCCGCGCGGCCGCGAGCCGGACCTCGTGCGCGAGGCCGTGTGCCTCGAGGGCCACGTCTCCGTCCGCATGGAGCTCACCATCCGCTTCGGCTATGGCAGCCGTACACCCTGGGTCCACCGCATCGACGGCCGCTTCACCGCCATGGCCGGGCCCGATGCCCTCACCCTCTGCTCCGACGTGCCCCCGCGCCTGGACGACTCCACCCTCCACGCCGACTTCTCCCTCTCCGCCGGCCAGTGCGCCCGCTTCCTCCTCACCTGGCACCCCTCGCACGAGCCCGTCCCGTCTCCCATCGACGCGGCCACCGCCGTGCAGCACACCGAGGCGTGGTGGCGCGAGTGGTCCTCGCACTGCACCTATGACGGCCCCTGGCGCGAGCAGGTGCTCCGCTCGCTCATCGTCCTCAAGGCCCTCACCTACTCGCCCACCGGCGGCATCGTCGCCGCACCCACCACCTCGCTGCCCGAGGCCCTCGGCGGCGTGCGCAACTGGGACTACCGCTACTGCTGGCTGCGCGATGCCACCTTCACCCTGCTCGCCCTGCTCAACGCCGGCTACCGCGAGGAGGCCCAGGCCTGGCGCGACTGGCTGCTGCGCGCCGTGGCCGGCGAGCCCGAGGAAATCCAGATCATGTATGGCGTTGCCGGCGAGCGCCGCCTCACCGAGCAGGAATTGCCATGGCTCTCGGGCTACCAGGGCGCCAGTCCCGTGCGTCTGGGCAACGCGGCCGTGTGCCAGTTCCAGCTCGACGTCTTCGGCGAGGTGCTCGACTGCCTCCACCTGGCCCGGCGCAGTGGAGTCCCCCCGCGCGAGGAGGGCTGGGGCCTGCAGCGCCACCTGCTCGACTTCCTCGAGTCCAACTGGGAGCGCACCGACGAGGGCCTCTGGGAGGTGCGCGGCCCGCCCCAGCACTTCACCCACTCGAAGGTGATGGCGTGGGTGGCGGTGGACCGGGCCATCAAGTCGGCCGAGCAGTTCGGCCTGCCCGGGCCCGTGGCGCGCTGGAAGGCGCTGCGCGCGCGCATCCACGCCCAGGTGTGCGAGCGCGGCTATGACGCCGGGCGCGGCAGCTTCGTGCAGGCCTATGGCAGCAAGGACCTGGACGCGGCGCTGCTGCTCATTCCGCAGCTCGGCTTCCTGCCGCCGGGAGACCCGCGCGTGGTGGGCACGGTGGACGCCATCCAGCGCGAGCTGTGCGAGGGCGGGCTGGTGCGCCGCTACGACACGCACCGCTCGGAGGACGGGCTGCCGCCGGGCGAGGGCACCTTCCTGGCGTGCTCCTTCTGGCTCGCGGACGCGCTCACGCTGCTGTGCCGGCTGGACGAGGCGCGCACGCTCTTCGAGCGGCTGCTCTCGCTGTGCAACGACGTGGGCCTGCTCGCCGAGGAGTATGACCCGCGCACGAAGCGGCAGCTGGGCAACTTCCCGCAGGCCTTCAGCCACGTGGCGCTCATCAACACCGCGCAGAACCTCACCAGCGCGAGCTGCCCCATCACCGAGCGCCCGCACGCATAGCACCCGCTCCCCGTGCGGCCTGCCGGGCTCTGACGAGGCCCTGGGGAGTGCCCATCCTCTGCGTGAACCGGTTTCACCCAGAAGGAGTCTCACCATGGCCCCCTCCATTCCCGACAAGATGAAGGCCGCGGCGCTCGACCGCTTCGGCGGCCCGGAGGTGCTCGGCATCAAGACGGTCCCCGTGCCCACGTGCGGGGACGATGAAATCCTCATCCGCGTCGAGGGAGCGGGGGTGGGCGTCTGGGACTCCCTGGAGCGGGAAGGGGAGATGGCCGGGATGATGGAAGGCCAGCCCCACTTCCCCTACGTGCCCGGCGCCGACGGCGCGGGGGAGGTGCTGGCCGTGGGCAGGAACGTGCGGCGCTTCAAGGTGGGGGACCGCGTCTACGCCACCGCGTTCCTGAGCCCCAAGGGAGGCTTCTACGCGGAGTTCACCGTGGCGAAGGAGAAACACGCGGCACGCATTCCCCAGGGGATGAAGGTGGAGCAGGCGGCGGCGCTGGCGGCGGACGGCATCACCGCGCTGCAAGGGCTCGAGGACCAGCTGCGGCTCCAGGCGGGGCAACGCCTGCTCATCTTCGGTGCGAGCGGGGGAGTGGGACACATCGCGCTGCAGCTCGCCCGGCGCCTGGGAGCCCGGGTGCTGGCGGTCGCCTCGGGCGAGGACGGGGTGGAGCTGGCCCGGCGGCTGGGCGCGGAGGCGGTCGTCGAAGGCCATCGCGGGGATGTGGAGAAGGCCTGCCGGGACTTCGCCCCGGACGGGCTCGACGCGGCGCTGGTGCTGGCGTGCAATGACCGCTGCCTGAGCGCGTTGAAGCACGTGCGCCAGGGCGGCCGCATCGCCCACCCGAACGGCGTGGAGCCCGTCCCCCAGGGCCCCGAGGGCGTCGAGGTCATCGCCTACGACGGCGTCCCCAGCCAGAAGACGCTCGAGCGGCTCAACGAGCTCATCGAAGCGGGGCCCTTCCACCTGGAGATCGGCCATGTCTACGCGATGGAGGAGGCCGCTCGGGCCCAGAAGGAGGTGCTCCAGCACCACCTGGGCAAGCTGACCCTGCGGATCCACTGAGCGGGCAGCAGTTCCCTGGCGCCCCGGCCCTGGCTCTACGGCAGCTTCGCCCGGCCAGGGCCCGCGCTTCGCGGTTGGAACGGAGGCCGGACACTGCCAAGAGAGGGGGTCCATGTCGAAGGACTCGCGTTACCGCATACCGGCGCGCCTCCACCGCGTGGAGCAGGAGCTGCAACGCAGCCGCTTCATCACGACGATTGCCCCGGCGCCGACGGTGGAGGAGGCCAAGGCGTTCATCGCCCGCGTCCGCGAGGAGTTCCCCGACGCCAACCACAACTGCTGGGCGTACGTGGTGGGCCCGCCCGGCTCCACGGGCATGGCGGGGATGAGCGATGACGGCGAGCCGCACGGGACCGCGGGCCGGCCGATGCTGACGGCGCTGCTCCACGGCAACGTGGGAGACGTGGCTGTCGTCGTCACCCGCTACTTCGGCGGAACACTGCTGGGCAAGGGCGGGCTCGTGCGGGCCTATACCGGCTGCGTCCAGCAGGGCCTCGAGCACCTCCCCACCACGGAGCGCGTGAGCAAGGCCCGCCTCTCCGTCGAAATCGAGTACGCGAGCGTCGACGGCTTCCGCCGGATGCTCCCGGCCCATGAGGCGGAAGTCGTCTCCGAGGAGTACGCCGCCACTGTGGGCTATCAACTCCTGCTCCCCGTCACCCGCCTGGAGGCCTTCCAGACCGCGCTGCTCGACCTGACCAACGGGCAGGCCCTGATGGAAGTGCTCGACCCCGGGGAGTGACGGCGTCAGGTCCAGTACTCACCGGACGATGAAGTCGAACCGCTCAATCGCGGCCTTGAGCTCCGCCTCGGTGGTTCCAGCTCGTTTCGCCTCGGCTGGCGCGTAATAGGTCACCGCGACCGTGGAGGGTACATCCTTGTAAGGCCCCTCCAAGATGACCGGGACAAAGGTTCCCGGCCACCCCACGTTCGTCAGTTCGCGCCCATGGCCGATGGGGTCGAGGATGGTGAAGCAGGGCCAGCGCGGCAGCCGTACCGCCCGCATGTCGCAACTGTGGAAGCGGCACTGGTCCAGGCGGGCCTCGGAGAAGTCACAGTCCTCGACGGCGCCCAGTTCCCACCCCGTTGCGTTCCCAGGCCACGGGCCGAAGTCGCAGCCCACCATGCGCCCCGTGAAACGGCACCCCTTCAGCGCCGCACACGTCCAGGACTTGTTCTTCAACTCCTGCTTCACCTCAATGGTGCAGTCGATGAGACGCGTCGGGCTGATCAGCAGCCGGCTCGAAGGCACGCGGATGACGATTGAACACCGCCGCAACGTCAGGTTCGGCCCGAGGTAGATGAGGCGATCCGCCTCCGCCTTCAGCTCCAACCGTTCGCCCTCGATCTCCCGGTCTTCGTAGATGATGTTTCCGCGCCACATCTCCGCATCCCTCAGAAGAAGATCGTCCGGCTAGTGGGGTTTGATTTCCCGGTCTGCCCGACGATGATGCCAAGCATGACCGGATGGATCATCTCGGGGCTCGTCGCCTTCGGGCTGGGTTGGCTCTTGAGGGAGAGAGATCGACAGAGCCCGACTCGTGGAGAGATCGACAACAAGAAGCTGACGCCTTTGCAGGTCTTGTACAGCTGCCTGTTGGCCTATCCCTTTTGCCTTCTTGTCGTTTTCCTCCACCGCTCGCTGTACTGAGCGTCCATCAGTCCCGGCTCAGGCCTGACTGGCGGCGGTGCGCTGAAGCGCATCCAGGATGACCGGGAGTTGGGCGTGGTCGCTGTAGGGGATGACCCGGACGTTGTACTCGCGCTCGTAGCGGTCACGGTCGGTGTCGCTCGGGTCCTTCAGGAGCGCGTAGTGGCGGCGGGCCGCGGACTTGAACGCCTCCGCGTTCCACCTCAGCACCAGATCGAGGTCGAGCGGGTCGTTCATCCCATAGCCGATGAACAGGAACGTGTACCCCTGGAGCAGGTGGCCCAGCACCGCCCGGTAGGACGGGTTGGAACGGACATCCCTGTACTCGCTCTCGGTCATCACCACGGTGTCGTGGCGCTCCGCCGTCCCGTGGACCTTGAGCAGGACATGGCGTCCGGACTCCAGGTCATTGAGCGCTAGGTCCGATTCCTTCCACGTATAGGCTTGCCTGTGCTGTGTCTCCTGGAGCCGTTCGAGAAGCGGGTCATAGTTCGTGGTCAGGATCGCGCGGACACCGAGCCGGGCCACGGCCTGATGCGCTGCTCCTGCAGCCGCGTCCGAGGGACGGAAGATGTCGTTGAGCGCCTTCTGGTAGTCGCGATCAAGGGCAGCGCGCAGGGAGCCAAGGTCCGCGAGCATGACCTCGAGACGCATGCGTCCGGAGAACAGAGCACGCCGGGCCTGGATGACCTGCTCGTCGAGCGAGCCCAGGCGCTCACAGGCGTCGAGCAGCCGGTGGGGAAGCTGCGACCACGTGGGGAAGTTGCCCTTGACGTCCCGGCCGAGCGACAGGCCGGAGCCGATGAACAAGGCCAGCCCGTTGGAGCGGTAGGCCTCAAGAACAGGTTTCGGCAAATGGGTGTTCAGGATGGCTCCCGAGGAAGGTCCACGCTTCGAGTCCGGATTCGTACTGGAGGCAGCTGAGTCCATCTGGAAGGTCCAGACATTTCCAAGCACATCCCCCGCGCAGATGACGTCGAACGTGGATGTGACCGCGACAAAAGCACCAGCTCCGTAGAGTGTGTGCAGGCAACGACTTGAGTTGATGTCCCACAACTTCAGCGTCCCATCGTAGGAGGCGGATACCACGCAACGGCCATCGGGCGTCACCGCACAGGCAATCACCTCGCCCCTGTGGCCATCCAAGGTCGCCAGTGTTCGTCCCGTCTCCAAATCCCACACCCTCAGTGTCGAATCCTGAGATGCCGACACTATGTGCCGCCCGTCCGGCGTTACCGCGCAGCTCATCACCTCGGCCGCATGGCCCACCAGCGTGGCCTCCTCCCGCCCCGTCGCGAGTTCCCACACCTTCAAGGTTTTGTCCCAGGACGCGGACACCACGCGCCGCCCGTCCGGCGTCACCTCGCAGCCACTCACCAGTTCTCCGTGCCCCCTCAGCGTGGCCACTACTCGTCCCGTCTCCAGATCCCACACCTTCAGGGTTTTGTCCCAAGACCCGGACACCGCGCGCTGCCCGTCCGGTGTCACCACGCAAACCATCACATTCTCCGCATGGCCCTCCAGTGTGGACAACTCTCGCCCCGTCTTCAGCGCCCATACCTTCAGTGTCCCGTCGTAGGAGGCGGACACCACGCGCTGCCCGTCCGGTGTCACCGCGCAGCCCATCACCGCAGCCTCGTGGCCCACCATGGTGGACAGTTCCTGCCCTGTCTTCAGCTCCCACACCTTCAGCGTCCCGTCGTGGGATGCGGACACCACGTGCTGTCCGTCGGGTGTCACCACACAGCGACTCACCAATTCCCCATGACCCACCCGGACGGCCGGTTCATGCCTCACTTCCAAGTTCCACACCTTCAACGAGCCGTCATTGGAAGCCGACACGATGCGCCGCCCGTCCGGCGTCACCTCACAGCCCATCACCCCTTGACCGTGTCCTTTCAGGCGAGCAACTTCTCGACCTGTCTCCAAATCCCACACCTTCAGCGACGAATCGTGGGAGGCCGACACCACGTGCCGCCCATCCGGCGTCACCGCACAGGCCATCACCGGAAACTCGTGACCCACCAGCGTGGCCATTTCCCGCCCTGTCTGTAGATCCCACACCTTCAGTGTCCCGTCCCAGGACGCGGACACCACGCGCCGCCCGTCCGGCGTCACCCCACAGTCCATGACACCGTTCTCGTGACCCGCCAGCGTGGCCACATTCCGCCCCGTCTGCAGATCCCACACCTTCAATGTGCTGTCCCAGGACGTGGACACCACATGCCGCCCGTCCGGCGTCACCTCGCATCCAAGCACATCCGCGCGGTGCCCCTTCAACGTGGCCAATTCCCGCCCCGTCTCCAGTTCCCACACCTTCAGCGTCCCATCGTAGGACGCGGACACCACACGCCGACCGTCCGGCGTCACCACGCAGTCATTCACTTCACGCGCGTGGCCCACCAGCGTGACCACCTCCCGCCCTGTCCTCAACTCCCACACCTTCAGCGTCCCGTCGTGGGATGCGGACACCACGTGCCGCCCGTCCGGCGTCACCGCGCAAGCAATCACATAGTTCCCGTGCCCCACCAGGGCGACCAGTTCTCGCCCCGTCTCCAAGTCCCATATCTTCAATGTCCCGTCCCAGGACGCGGACACCACTCGCCGGCCGTCAGGCGTCACCGCGCAGCCCCTCACATGCTTCTCGTGCCCCTGCAGGGTACGCTCGCTACCCCTTCTTCTCAGCGGATGTAACAGGCGAAGAACAGGCAGCCCTCCCGGGAAGCTGAACGTCTTCTCGATCCGCTCAGCGCTCCACCCCGAGGAGCGCAGCCGGGTGTAGACGAGCAGAGCCAGATCTCCCGGGTCCCTTCTCAAACCATGCGACCCGACCTGGATGGCTTGATAAAGAGCCCTGGGACACTCCGGGTCGTGTCCTCTGCCCTCTTCCGCCGCACTCCTCAAATCATCCTCGACGGCGAGGACACCCGCCAACTCGCACTTGGCGCCTAGGAAGCCCAGGTCCGTATAGAGCTTTTGCGCCTGTTCCCACTCCTCAGCTTTGAGCCAATGCATCACGCCATGGCGCAAGGCATAGCTCCAGCGGAAGCCCCGCTCGACCCCATCTACAGGCCAGCGGCACAACTGCTCCGCCAATCGCCGGTGCTCAGCCCTCTCCCGCTCCTCACCGAGCTTCCACAGGATGAAGTTCCGGAAGAACTCGTGAAAGGGCCGCCAAGCCTTGTCGCCCCTCGCGGGCCCCGCCTCCTCCAGCAGCAACGACCGCGCCACGCGCAAGAACCGCTCGCCGTCCTCCAGTTCCTTCCACCCAGCCACGGCGGCCAGCGCAAACAGCGGCAACGCTTCACGTGCCGCAGCCACGATGCCTAGTCCCGCAGAGGCTACCTTGCGAAGCTCATCGGGCAGCCTCTGGATGCGATCCCAGATATCATCGAGCAAGGCCTCCAGGCCCCGTGGTAGCAATTCAGCCTGCCTCCTCTCCAAGGGCTGTTCTTGTAACCACTCCGCCAGCTTCACCGCGTAGAGCATGTTGCCTTCGGCCCGCTGCACGACTTCATCTACGAAGGCGGGCATCAGCGGCGGCATGAATCCAGGGGCCACCTGCTCCCAATACTGGCGCACCACCTTCTCGTTCGAGCCTGCCCACCGCTCGCCATTCAGGTCAACAGTGCGAACGCCCTCCCGTGCCTCCAGCCAGCTCAGGTACGGGTACGTGGGCCGCGAGGCACACAGCACCTTCACCCCGGCAGGCAGCACGTGCGGCAGGAAGCGCGACAGCGGGTTGGCGCCGTCCGGCTCGCCCTCGACCTCGTCGAGGCCATCCACCACCAGCACCAGCCGTTCATTGCGTAGCTTCAATTCCTTGTCCGAGACTCGCTGCAACAGCTCCCTCAGACGCGACTCGGGCCGGGCATCAGGCTCGACCAGTTCGGGAAACAGCCGCTCCACCTGAGCCGCCAAGTTGCGCTTCACCACATCAGGCCGGTCCCAGTCCTCCACGCCGCGCCGCAGGAAGTGGTGCGGTGACACCAGGAGCTCCGCGGCCTCGCGCCGCTTCAGCCACTCGGCCAGCAGCGCGCTCTTGCCCATCCCCGGCCCGCCCTTGACCAGCACCCACCCACGCGAAGGACCGCCCAGCAGGAGCGCATCCAGCTCGGCCATCAAGTCCTCTCGCCCGAGCAGCTCCTCGTGGCGTCCCCGCTCCAACTGGAAGTCGATGATGTCGCTTGCCATGCCCGCCCTGCATGTTACCAGGGGGCCAATCCGATCATGGCATCAGGGACCGGGGGCCGGTGCGGACCCGGGAGCCCAGAGCCGACCCAGGTCCAGCGGCTCGGTGTCGAACGGCTCGGCACGGACCACGTCCTCGCCTCCGTACCGGGCAATCCGCCAACCTCGCGGTCCTCGCCGGTAGACCTCCAGCGTGTGCGCCCGCGGATCCACCAGCCACGCGTGGCTCACGCCCACCCGATGGTAGAGCGGCAGCTTGCGCCCCCGGTCCAACGCAGCCGTGGAGGGCGACAACACCTCGCAGACCCAGTTGGGTGCCAGGTCGAAGAAGGGCGCATCCTGCTCAAGCAACTCGGGTGCCCGTTCGTAGCGCCATCCCGCGAGGTCCGGCACCAGCACCTGTCGGCCGAAGTGCAGCTCCGGCTCGATCAGGATCCACCAGCCTCCCGGCCCACCCTGCCCAACGCCAAAGGTGCTCCCCAGCTTCGCTGCGAGCACCGAGGCCACCCATGCGTGCCATTTCGCCGGCCGTGGGAAGGCCCACAGCTCGTCGTCGATGAGTTCCCCCACCCACCCCGGCGGTAACGCCTCGATGTCCTCGTAGGTGGCTGGACGCTTTCCCTTCGCCATCGCTCCTCCCCGTGCAGGCCTTCCCGCCTGACTGCTCACATCCTACAGGAAGGTCTGACGGCAGAGGTAGGGTCCATGCGCGGGGTTCTACCCGGGTTCACCCGATACCCTCACCCTGTCCCTCTCCCGGAGGGCGAGGGGATATGGCCGCGGGGCAGCGCCTGGTGCCAGGGGTACACCTTCGCGGGCTTCCTAGCGTGCCGCGCGGGCCAGCCCCGCCACGCCCAGCACCACGCCGCTCGCCAGCGCCACGAGTCCCGCCGTCGCCGACAGCCTCTTCCACAGCGGCGTCGGCGGCACCGGCCCGTACGGGCCCACGCCCTGCGCCACCGGCCGGAAGAGGTTGCCCTCGGGTCGGTCGATGGGCTCGTCCCGCATCTGCATCCGCGCGCCGAACCGGCCCATCACCGCCTTGCCCACCTTCGGCAGGAGCGCGTTCACCCACAACAGCAACCGGCCCCCGAGGAACACCGGCACCACCGTCCTCCCCGGCCGCAGCGCGCACTGGAGCACCGCTCGCGCCGCCACGTCCGGGTCATACGTCGGCGGCACCGGCTTGGGCGCCAGTCCAAACATCGTCGGCGCGTGGGCGAACATGTTCGTCGCCACCGAGGGCACCAGCACGTTGGACACTTGAATCCCCGTGCCCACCAGCTCCATCTCCAGGCACTGCGCCCACCCGAGCGAGGCGTGCTTGCTCGCCGTGTACGCCGACAACAGCGGCGCCGAGCCCTTGGACAGCATCGACTGCACGTTGAGGATGTGCCCGCTGCCCTGCTGCTTGAAGTGGGGCAGCACCGCCCGCGCGAAGCGCATGAAGCCAAACACGTTGACGTCGAAGGTGCGCGTGAGGTGCTCCCACGGCAGCTCGCTGAAGAGGCCGTAGGACTGCACCGCCGCGTCGTTCACCAGCAGGTCCACCCGGCCGTAGTGCGTCACGCACTCGCGCACCACCTGCTCCACGTCCGCCTGCACCGTCACGTCCCCGGGCACCGAGATGCACTCCACGCCCTTCTCGTTCAACGCGTGGCGCAGCTGCTCCAGCGCCTCCACCCGGCGCGCGGTGATGCACAGCTTCACCCCCGCCTCGCCCAGCCGCACCGCCGCCTGCCACCCCACCCCGCTCGACGCCCCCGTCACGATGGCGACCTTGCCCCTCAGGTCCTGGCGAGCCATGTCCTCTCCCCTGTCTCTCTGGCCCGGCGGCGGGCCTCCCGAGCAGCACTCCCGCCAGGAGGATGGGAATTCCCGCCCCCTCCGCGCACCCTGTCCCCCTCGCCCCCTGCCCGCCCGCCCGGGTGCCGTGGTGCCGGACGACCTCCGGCGTCCACTGGTGAACGCCACCCGGTGTCCTCTTCCTCACGTCCCCATCAGGTCGGGTGAAGCTGCACAACCTATGAGCTCGATGCTCGATGCCGTCGTGGTGGGCGCCGGTCCCAACGGGCTCGCCGCCGCCATCTCCCTGGCTCGCGCGGGCCGCTCGGTGCGGGTGTTCGAGGCCGGCCCCACTCCCGGCGGGGGCGCCCGCTCGGCCGAGCTCACCCTGCCTGGCTTCGTCCACGACGTCTGCTCCGCCATCCACCCGCTCGCCGCCGCCTCGCCCTTCTTCCGCCAGCTCCCCCTCGGCGCCCATGGCCTCGAGTGGGTGCACCCCGAGGCCCCGCTCGCCCACCCGCTCGACAACGGCACCGCCGCCGTCCTCGAGCACACCCTCGAGGCCACTGCCCAGGGGCTCGGCCCCGACGCCGGGCGCTATGTGAAGTGGATGCGCCCCATGGTGCGCGCCTTCGACGACGTCATGGCCCAGATGGCCGACCCGCTGCGCCTCCCCCGCAGGCCCCTGCGCCTCGCCCGCTTCGGCCTGCGCGCCCTGCGTCCCGCCCACTCGCTCGCCGCCCATGCCTTCCGCGGGCCCCTCGCGCGCGCCCTCTTCGCGGGCTCCGCCGCGCACTCCTTCTCCGCCCTGGAGAAGCCCTTCACCTCCGCCTTCGGGATTCTGCTGCTCGCCTCGGGCCACGCCGTGGGCTGGCCCTTCCCGCGCGGCGGCACGCAGAAGCTCGTGGACGCGCTCGTCAGCTACCTGCGCGCGCTCGGCGGCGAGGTGGAGACGGGCCACCGCGTGCACAACGTGGAGGAGCTGCCCCGCTCGCGCGCCGTGCTGCTCGATGTGACGCCCCGGCAGCTCGTGAAGCTCGCCGGCCACCGGCTGCCTCCCTCCTACGTGCAGAAGCTCCAGCGCTTCCGCTACGGGCCCGGCGTCTTCAAGGTGGACTGGGCCCTCTCCGGCCCCATTCCGTGGCTCGCCCCCGCGTGTGCCCGCGCCGGCACCGTGCACCTCGGGGGCACGCTGGAGGAGATCTCCGCCAGCGAGGCCGCCGTCTCGCGCGGGGAGACGCCCGAGCGTCCCTACGTGCTGCTCGCCCAGCACACGCTCTTCGACCCCAGCCGAGCCCCCGCGGGCCAGCACACCGGCTGGGCCTACTGCCACGTCCCCAACGGCTCCACCGAGGACATGACGGAGCGCATTGAGGCCCAGGTGGAGCGCGCCGCTCCCGGCTTCCGCGCGCGCATCCTCGCCCGGCACACGCGCTCGCCCGCGCAGTACGAGGCCTACAACCCCAACTTCATCGGCGGCGACATCTCCGGCGGCTCGCTCGAGGGCATGCAGCTCTTCGCCCGGCCCGTGGCGCGCTTCGTCCCCTACGCCACGCCCGACCCCCGCCTCTACCTGTGCTCGGCCTCCACGCCTCCGGGGCCAGGCGTGCACGGCCTGTGCGGCTTCCTCGCCGCCCGCGCGCTGCTCGCCAGCGAGGTGTGGCGCAAGGGTTGAGGAGACTCACCCGCAGGGAGCCGGACGCGGGCAGCCCGCCACCGTCGGCGCGCGCTTCAGCATGGAGAGCGCCGTCAGCACGGGGTACAGGAACACGAGCGGCCACAGCACCACATCCGCCGGGCCGAATTGAAAGCCCGTCCCCGTCAGCCGCACCGCCGCCACGAGCGCCTCGAGGGGCAGCAGCACGGCCGCGGCGCTCAACCCCACCCGCGCATGGCGCGGCGTGACGAGCCCGGCGAGCCCGATGGCCAGGCTGAGGGCGAAGGGGAGCACCACCCGCTTCGGCCCGCCCTCCTCCAATCGGAAACGTCGCGTGTGCATGCGGGGTCCCCTGAATTTCGCCGGAATTATCACGGCCCGCTACTTCCGGCCTCCCCCGCCTGCCCCGTAACTCCTCGAAATCACGGATGCTTACATTTCATCGCATTCCCAATCTGCCGGGATTTTCCATTTTCTTGGGATGAACGGGAATTCGAGACCTCTTCCAGACAAGGACCCATGACTCCAGAATCCTCCCATCGCTCCGCCTCCCTCCCGGTGAATGACACGGCCCGCCGAGGCCCGAGGGTGGCGATCGCGCTCGGTGCCGTGGCCCTGCTGGCGGCGGTGGCGCTCCTCTCCCGTGGCTCCTCCCAGGAGGGCGGCACCCCCGAGGCGCTCCAGGCCTCGGCCCCCCAGCCCTCGGCCACCGGCCCCGCCCCCAAGAAGGCCGGGCCTGGCGCTCCGGTCCAGGGCATGCAGGCGGAGTCCAAGCCCAAGCAGTTCAACAGCACCGTCTGCTGGGAGGACCTGGAGCGCTTCAACGAGTCGGTGACGCTGGAGACGTTCCTCGAGTGGGCCCGGCCGATGCTCGCCGTGAAGGATCCGCTCGTCCGCGACTACCTCATGGGGCGGCTGGGCGAGCTCATCGGCGAGGACGAGGGCCGCGCCCGTGAGGTGCTGGGCTGGGCACAAGAGGCCTCGCCCGCGGAGTTCAAGCTGTTCATGGGCGGCCTGCGCAACTCCAAGGCCCTGCCGAAGATGGCCGCGCAGCTCACCGCGCTCGGGCTCGACGAGAAGCTCGACCTGGGGCGGCGCGCGGGCTTCCTGGACGAGCTGCAGCGCATGCCCCGGCTGGAGCCGGCGGCGCTCGACAAGCTCGCCACCTTCGCGCAGGACGCCGCCTCGGGCGAGGCCGGCTGGGTCACCACGCGCGCCATCGGCCGGGTGATGAAGGAGGACTTCAAGAAGAGCGGCAACTTCAAGCCCTACCTCGACAAGCTGCTCACCATCAGCACCCAGTCGGCGGACGAGCAGGTGCGCTACCTCTCGCTCGAGATGGGGATGGACGCCGATGCGCCGATCGACCCGCGTTCCATGGAGCGGCTCGGCAAGCTGCTGGCCACCGAGGGCAGCGAGGACGTCCGCATGATGGCCGCGCACGAGCTGTCCATGTCCGAGGACAAGTCCCAGGCGCTGGAGCTCTACGGCAAGAACTTCGAAATCGAGAAGGACCTCTGCGTGCGCTGGGCCCTGTTCCGCTTCGCCGCCCGCACCGCCGGCAAGGACGCGCTCCCGGTGATGGCGGACATGGCCATGACGGACCCGCGCTTCCAGGGCATCTACCAGGAGTTCGAGAAGCTCTACGCCAGCGGCATCGTCGACTTCGGGCGCATCTGGTTCTCCCTGTCCACGGACGATCCCTTCGGCTGTCTGGACCGCCACGAGGAATGAGCTCCGGAGCCCACCCATGACACGCGCCTTCCTTCGTATGAACGTGCTCCCCACCCTGACGCTCACCGTGTGCCTGCTCGCGCCGGCCCTGGCCTCCGCGCAGCCGTCCGCCCCGCGCGACGCCCCCGCCATCCAGGCCACGACGTGCTCGGTCGAGGGGCTGATGGACTCCATCCGCCGCGGGATGAATTCCAAGTCCGAGGCCTACAAGCTCTACCTGCGCACGCTGCTGCGCGAGTCCGCCGTCAACCTGCCGCGCGCCGAGCTCCAGGCCGCCTTCGAGCGCGAGTACGACCCCGTGATGGTGGAGCACCTGGCGGCGGCCCTGGTGGCGCGCACCGAGCGCGGCCTGGAGGACGATGCCTTCCAGGTGGTGGCGAAGCGGGCGCTGGAGGACCGGGACCCCGGCCTGCGCGCTGCCACGGTCCGCGCCATGCGCCGCACCGGCGCGCTGGGGCGCAGCGGGGAGATGTTCGAGCGCCTGGTGAGAGATCCCTCGCCCGAGGTGCGCATGGAAGCGGCGACCAACCTCGTCGAGGACACCCATCACGTCTACGGCGGGCACCATGGCCTGGCGGCGGATACCGCGGTGTCGGCGGCCGCGGCCTCGGACGACCCGAAGGTGACGGCGAAGGTGCTCGGCCAGCTCATGACGGGGGAGATCAGCTCCGACTCGGCGCGCAAGCTCGAGCGGCTGCTGGGCAGCGACTCCGCCGAGGTCCGCGCGGCGGCGTCCACCGCGCTGGGCGGCGTGCCCGTGGCGGAGATGGCCAACGCCCGTCAGACGCTGACCGGCATGTACCGCGACGAGAAGGACCCCACCGTCCGCAAGGCCATCCTCCAGAGCATCGCCCGGCTCGGCTTCTCCGGCGCGGTGCCCGAGCTCCAGCGGTTGCGCGCTGTCGACCCGAGCATGGCGCCGGAGATCGATAGCTGGATTCGAGTCCTCAACATGAACCACCAGGATTGGAGCCTGATCCTGAGGGAGAAGCAGCGGCAGCAACAGGCTCGGTAGCGAACCCCCCCACTGGGGCCGATCCACCGGTCCAGAGGAACAACGATGCGTAAGACGATGAAGACGACGCTGGCAGTCCTGGCTTCCCTGGCGTTCATCCCCGCGGCCGCGACCGCCGACGTCCGGGTCGGCTCGCCCTTCCCGGGCACCGTGACGGCCACCACGTACTACTCCAGCGGCAGCTTCCACGGCGCGGTGGACATCTCCAGCAGCAACGCCTGCGGCTACTGGGGCGTGGAGACGGGCGCGTACGGCACCTACCACTGGAACGTCACCATCAACACCACCGGCACCGTGTGCTACGGCAACGGCAGCGGCAACCAGAACGAGGTGAAGCACACCTTCGCCAACGACAAGGTCCTCCGCCAGTGGCACTTCCTCAAGACCGGCGCCTCGTACGACCGCGACTGCGACCGCTGCCAGATCGGCGACGAGGGCGGCACGGGCAACGTCACCGGCCCCCACACCCACATGCAGGTGGACCGCTACGGCAGCAACCTCACCGGCTGGTACGACGGCACCACCACCAGGGGTGAGTTCCTCAGCCGCGGCGAGACCGTCGGAACCATCGCCACGTAACCAGTAGTAACCAGACCCGCAGGACCCCGGTACCAGTTGGGAGGTGGGCTCCCACGCAGCAGAGGTGAGCCCACCCCCACTGGCAGTGACGGGGGAGAAGCCGGACGCAGCCTCCCCGGACCTTGCCGCCCGGCAGTGGCCGCTGTCCTCTCCCCGCGCGAGCCTCACCGGTTTTTTCACTTTTTTTGGGATGGCTGGGAATTCGGGCCCTCTTCCTAGATGAACCCCTCGGCCACAGGACCTTCGATGCGCAACACGATGATGACCCTCACGGCGCTGGCATCCCTGGCGCTCATCCCCGCGGCCTCGGCCGGGACCACCGTCACGTCGCCGCACGCCGGCACGGTGACGGCCACCACGTACTACTCGAGCGGCGCGTTCCACGGCGCGGTGGACGTCGCGCCCAGCGGCGCCTGCCGCTACTGGGCCATCACGGGGCCGTTCGTGGGCTCGGTCTACTGGAACATCACCATCAACAGCACCGTGACCACCTGCACGGCCGCCACCGGGAACGTGGCCGCGCACACCTTCGCGGACGGCTGGTCGTTCCGCATCAAGGACTTCATCAAGAGCGCCGCCTCGGTCGACAAGACGTGCGACCGCTGCGCGCTCGGCGACTCGGGCTTCGTCACCCACTTCCAGCACAGCAAGAGCGGCACCTTCGACACCTCCTGGTACTCGGGCTACACCTCCAACGGTGAGGCCATCGATCTCGGCGAGACCCTCGGCGTCCTCAACTAGCGCGCCGCCCAGAACCGAAGCAGCTGGACCCCCGGCGTGGAGCCCGCTCCTGGGGGAGCAACAGCGGTTGCAACAGGCTCCATGCAGCTCCCCCCATGCGAGCCGGGGAACCGGCCCGAGAGGCACTCACGATGCGTAACACCTCGAAGATGACCCTGGCAGCGGCGCTGGCTTCCCTGACGCTCGTCCCCGCGGCGGTGACCGCGCACACCGTCAAGGCGCCCTTCCCCGGCACCATCACCGCCACCACCTACTACCCGAGCGGCGGGTACCACGGCGCCATCGACGTCTCCAGCGGCCGCTGCAACTACTGGGGCGCCGAGACGGCCGTGGTGGGCTCGGTCTTCTGGAACGTCACCATCAACACCACCGGCATCGTCTGCAACGGCAACGGCTACGAGAACGCCAACATGGCGATCCACACCTGGGCGGACGGCTGGAAGTTCCACCAGAAGCACTTCATCAAGACCAGCGACTCGTATGACCGCACGTGCGACCGCTGCCAGGTGGGCAACGAGGGCGGCACCGGCCAGGCCACCGGCCCCCACGCCCACCTCATGCAGGAGAAGAACGGCACCAAGGACACCTCCTGGTACTCCGGCTACACCTCCCAGGGCGAGGCCGTGGACCGCTCCGAGACCCTCGGCGTCCTCGACTGAGCCGCCGCTGAATGGAAGTGCGCCCCCCCCAGGGCGCCGAGACCCTTCGTGAGGATCCGCTCCTCACGAGGGGTCTCCGTCTTTTCAGGCACTTACGCACCTGGAGTGAATGTCGGGGACACCCAAATTCCCAAGATATTCCCGGTTTTAATATTTTCTTGAGATGACGGTAAAATCGGGGGCTCTTCCTAATTGGAACCCCTCCACCAGGCCAACAGCCATGACCTCCGCATCCCCGCCTCCCACCTCCTCTCCCCCGTCTGGCACCTCGAGCCGGCGCACGCCGCTGCTGGTGGCCGGGGCCGGCCTCATCGCCCTGCTGGCCGGTGTGGCGCTGATCGGCCGGGGTGGGAGCGAGGAGCGGCCGGCTGAGGCGGACCCCACCGCCGCGCCGCAGGCCCAGGCGAAGCAGGGCCCGGCGAAGAAGACGGGCACCCCCGGCCCGGCCGTGCCCCTGGCCCCGGGCGAGGAGGCCAAGGCCCCGCGCTTCACCGACACCATCTGCTGGCAGGAGATGGAGCGCTTCAACGAGGGGGTGACAATCCACAACTTCCGCGATTGGGCCGCGCCCCTGATGAACTCGCGGGATGGGCTCGTCCGGGACTTCCTGAAGGAGCGCCTCACGGAGCTCATCGGCAAGAACCCGGCGAATGCGCTCGAGGTGATCGAGTGGTCCCGCGACGCGCAGGGCAAGTCCTTCGGGGTGTACCTGACGGCCGTGAGGGACTCCGAGGCGGTGCAACAGCCCCAGGTGGCCGCGAAGCTGCTGGACATGGGCCAGGACACCACCCTCCCGTCCGAGCGGCGCGCGGGCCTGCTCTCCGCCCTGGACACGCAGAAGCGGCTGGCCCCGGCGGCGCTCGACAAGCTCACCACCCTCGCCAATGACCCGGTCTCCGTCGACGCGGGCTGGGCCGCGGCGCGCACCATCGCGCGGGTGATGAAGCGCGAGTTCAAGGAGAACGCGAGCATCGGCCCCTACATGGACAAGCTGCTCACCATCGGCGCCGCGTCGCCCGACGAGCAGGTCCGCTACCTGGGGCAGATGATGCCCATGCACGCCGCGCCCCTGCTCACCCCGGCGGAGACCGAGCGCTTCGCCCAGATTCTCGTCGGCGAGGGCAGCGAGGACGGCCGGGACGCGGCGGCGCACAACCTCTCGCTGTCCCAGGACAAGACGCGGGTGTTGGAGCTGTTCTCCAAGACGTTCGAGACCGAGCAGTCCCTGTGCGTGAAGTGGGCCCTCTTCCGCTTCTCCGCGCGCACCGCCGGCAAGCGCGCCCTGCCCGTCATGGCGAACATGGCCGCCATGGATCCGCGCTTCCAGCCCGTCTACCAGGACTTCGAGAAGATCTACGCGAGCGGGACCCTGGACTTCGTGCGGCTCTACAACAGCCTGCCCAACCAGGATCCCTTCAACTGCCTCGACCGCCACGAGTGAGCCCGGGAACTTCCATGACACGCACCGCTACCTTCCGCACTGGCACCCTCCTGCTGGCGCTCACGCTCTGCCCGCTGCTGCCCACCGGGGCCGCCGCCCAGGTGGCCGCCCCGGGCCCCGCGCTCCAGGGCGGGAGCTGCTCGGTCGAGAGCCTGATGGACTCCATCCGCCGCGGGCTCAAGTCGGATTCCGCGGCGTACAAGAAGTACCTGCGCACGCTCTTGCGCGAGTCCGCCCCCACCCTTTCCGACCAGGAGCTCCAGGCCGCGTTCGAGCGGGAGACGGACCCGGTCATGGCCGAGCACCTGGCGGCCGCGCTAGTGGCGCGCACCGAGCGCGGGGCGGACCCCGAGGCCATCAAGGCCGCCGCGAAGCGGGCCGTGGAGGACAGGGACCCGGCCGTGCGCGCCGCCACCGTGCGCTCCATGCGGCGCACCAGCGCCCTGGAGAACACGGGCGACATGTACCAGAAGCTGGTGAGAGATCCCTCGCCCGAGGTGCGCCAGGAGGCCGCGACGAACATCGTCGAGGACATCCAGAACGTCTACTCGGGCTACCACGGCCCGGCCTCGGACGCCGCGGTGTCGGCCGCGCTCGCCTCCACGGACCCGAAGGTGACGGCGAAGATCCTCGGCAACATGGACACCCAGCGCATCAGCGCCGAGTCGGCGGGCGGCATCCAGTCCCTGCTGCGCAGCGATGACGCCGAGGTGCGCAAGGCGGCGGCCCTCGCGCTGGGCGGAGTGCCCGCGGAGCAGATGGCCAGCGCCCGGCAGTCCGTGCTCGCCATGTTCCGCGACGAGCGGGACACCGGAGTGCGCAAGGCCCTGCTGCAGAGCATCGCGCAGTTGGGCTTCATTGGCGCCATCCCCGAGCTGCAGCGGCTGCGGAGCACCGACCCCAGCCTGGCGCCGGAGATCGACGCGTGGATTCGAGTTCTCAGTCTGGACCTTCAGGAGTGGAGCCTGATCCTGAGGGAGAAGCAGCGGTTGCAGCAGCAGGTTCCATAGCTGTCCACCCCCCCCCGAGGGCCGTGAACCGGCTCGAGAGGAAAAAACGATGCGTAAGACGATGAAGCTGTCTCTGGCTGCCCTGGCTTCCCTGGCGCTTGTTCCCGCGGCCGTGACCGCGCACACCGTGAAGGCGCCGTACCCCGCCACGGTCACCACCACCACGTACTACTCCAGCGGCGCGTTCCACGGCGCCGTCGACGTCTCCAGCGGCAGCTGCGACTACTGGGGCGTGGAGACGGGCGTGGTGGGCTCGGTCTACTGGAACGTGTCCATCCGCACCACCACCCACTACTGCAACACGGGCAACGGCAGCGGCAACCAGAACGAGGCGCTGCACACCTGGGCGGACGGCTGGCAGTTCCGCATCTGGCACTTCAACAAGACGGCCGCCTCCGTGGACAAGACCTGCGACCGCTGCCAGGTCGGCGACGAGGGCTCCACCGGCAACTCCACGGGCGCCCACACCCACATGCAGCAGACCAAGAGCGGCACCTACGACACCTCCTGGTACTCCGGCTACACCTCCAAGGGTGAGGCCGTGGACCGCACCGAGACGCTCGGCGTGCTGGACTGATCAAGGCCGCGCGAGTTGACGCACGACTTCGGCCAGGGAGCGGCTCCATCCGGCTCCGCTCTCCGGCCGGTTCTCTTTTTGGAGTCCCCCATGCCACGAACGCTGAAGACCCTGGGCGCGCTCACCGCGCTGGCCGCACTCGCGCCTTTCGCCGCCCCCGCCCGCGATGTCCAGGCGCCCCTGGCGGGCACGGTGTCGGCCACCAATTACACCTCGAGCGGGGCGTCCCATGGTGCCGTGGACATCGACGGCGGCACGTGCGGCACGACCCCGGTCACCACGGCCGTCGTCGGCTCGCTGGCGTGGAACGTGGTCATCAACACCTCCGCCACCGTCTGCTACTCGGCCATGACGGGCCCGCAGAACGTGGCGCGGCACACCTTCGCCGACGGCTACACGTTCCGGCTGATGCAGTTCAACAAGTCCGCCCAGACGTATGACCGCACGTGCGACCGCTGCAACATCGGCATGGCCGGCGACAAGGGCCTCCCCCACGGCGACATCCACCTCGAGCGGCACAAGAGCGGCACCCTGGATACCTCCTGGTACCAGGGCTACGCCGTCAAGGGCGAGGCCCTGTCCCTGGGCGAGCTCATCGGCGTTCTCTGAGCCGCTTCGCCTCGTAGCGCCCGCGGCCGGCACAACCCGGCTACACCCAGCCCCCTCACCCCGTCCCTCTCCCAGCGGGCGAGGGGAAATCATGTCTGGTTGGCTGCTCGGGAGGCGGGTTGGGATGGGACCGCGGTACAGGCCTCGTCCCCTCGCTTCCCCGTCCTGGCGTTCCCATATTGCCTCTCGGAGTCACGTCACTCTCGGAGGCACGCCTTGGGATTCTTCGACCTGTTCGCCCGCTGGCCGCTCATCCGTCAGCTCCAGGAGAAGGACTCCACCGGCCTCGGGGAGACGGCCATGTCCGAGCGCAGCCGTCACCTCGAGCCGCGCACCGTCCACGCCGACAAGGCCGTCCCGTCCATCTGCCCCTACTGCGCCGTGGGCTGCGGCCAGAAGGTCTACGTCAAGGACGGCCGCATTCTCGACATCGAGGGGGATGAGGACTCGCCCATCTCCCGCGGCCGGCTCTGCCCCAAGGGCGCCGCCACCTTCCAGCTCGTCACCGGCAGCCACCGCCTGGACACCGTCCTCTACCGGCGCCCCGGCTCCCTGCAGTGGGAGCGCATCCCCCTGCACAAGGCGCTCGACATGGTCGCCGAGCGCGTGAAGCAGGTGCGCGACTCCACCTGGGAGGAGGAGAACGACAAGGGCCAGACGCTCAACCGCACCATGGGCATCGCCCACCTCGGCGGCGCCACGCTCGACAACGAGGAGAACTACCTCATCAAGAAGCTCTTCACCGGCGGGCTCGGCATCGTCCAGGTGGAGAACCAGGCCCGAATATGACACTCGTCCACGGTGCCCGGTCTGGGCATCACGTTCGGCCGCGGCGGTGCCACCACGTTCCAGCAGGACCTGGCCAACGCGGACTGCATCCTCATCATGGGCAGCAACATGGCCGAGTGTCACCCCGTGGGCTTCCAGTGGGTGATGGAGGCCCGTGAGCGCGGCGCCACCCTCATCCACGTGGATCCACGCTTCACCCGCACCAGCGCCATGGCGGATGTCCACGTGCCCCTGCGCCCGGGCTCGGACATCGCGTTCCTCGGCGGCCTCGTCCACTACATCCTGGAGAACGAGCGCTACTTCCACGAGTACGTCGTCCACTACACCAACGCGCCCGCAATCCTGCGTGAGGACTTCCAGGACACCGAGGAGCTCGACGGCCTCTTCAGCGGCTATGACCCGGACACGGGCAAGTACACCCCGCACACCTGGCAGTACGAGGGCATGGACGGCGTGGTGCCCGCCGCTGGCCACAAGGAGATCTTCGCCGAGCCGGGCGCTGGCGGCCACGGCAAGGTGCGCGGCAAGCACATCACCGAGGTGCCCCGGGACAAGACGCTCCAGCACCCGCGCTGCGTCTTCCAGGTGCTCAAGCGCCACTATGCGCGCTACACGCCGGACGTCGTCTCGCGCATCTGCGGCGTCCCCAAGGAGTCCTTCCTGAAGGTGGCCGAGACGCTCTGTGAGAACTCGGGGCGCGAGCGCACCAGCGCCTTCTGTTACGCGGTGGGCTGGACGCAGCACTCGGTGGGCGTGCAGTACATCCGCACCGCCGCCATCATCCAGCTGCTGCTCGGCAACATCGGC
Source organism: Archangium gephyra (assembly GCF_042230915.1). Taxonomy (GTDB): domain Bacteria; phylum Myxococcota; class Myxococcia; order Myxococcales; family Myxococcaceae; genus Archangium; species Archangium gephyra_B. The sequence goes on from NZ_CP102578.1 coordinate 11,737,584, forward strand.
CGGCCCGGCGGCGGCATCATGGCCCTGCGCGGCCACGCCTCCATCCAGGGCTCCACCGACATCCCCACCCTCTACAACCTGCTGCCCGGCTACATCCCCATGCCGCACGCGCCGGACGCGCAGCGCTTCGACCAGTACCTCCACAACAACGAGTCCGCCAGCGGCTGGTGGAGCGAGTTCCCCAAGTACGTCGTCTCGCTGCTCAAGGCGTACTACGGCGAGGCCGCCAGGAAGAAGAACGACTGGGGCTTCCACTGGATACCGAAGCTCACCGGCGATCACTCGCACATGACGACCGTGGCCAACATGGCTGATGGCAAGGTGAAGGGCTACTTCGTCATGGGCGAGAACCCCGCGGTGGGCTCGATGAATGGCGCCCTCCAGCGCAAGGCCTTGCAGAAGCTCGACTGGCTGGTGGTGAGCGATTTCTCCCTCACCGAGACGGCCGAGTTCTGGCGCACCGCCCCCGAGGTGGTCCGCGGCGACGTGCGCGCCCAGGACATCAAGACCGAGGTCTTCTTCTTCCCGGCCGCCACGCACACGGAGAAGGACGGCTCCTTCACCAACACCCAGCGCCTGCTGCAATGGCACCACAAGGCCGTCGAGTCTCCCGGCGAGGCGCGCAGTGACTTGCACTTCATCTTCGAGCTGGGGCGCCGGCTCAAGAAGCTCTACGCGGACTCGAAGGAGGAGAAGGACCGGCCCCTCCAGGCGCTCACCTGGGACTATCCGGTGAAGGGCCCTCGCGAGGAGCCCGACGCCGAGGCCGTGCTGAAGGAGATCAGCGGCTACACCGTGGCGGATGGCAAGCCGGTGAGCGGCTTCACGGAGCTGAAGGACGACGGCTCCACCGCGTGCGGCTGTTGGATTTATTCGGGCAGCTACGCGGACGGGGTGAACCAGCCCGCGCGCCGCAAGCCGGGCCGGGAGCAGACGTGGGTGGCCTCGGAGTGGGGCTGGGCGTGGCCCGCCAACCGGCGCCTCCTCTACAACCGCGCCTCGGCAGACCTCGAGGGCCGCCCCTGGAGCGAGCGCAAGAAGTACGTCTGGTGGGATGCCCAGCAAGGCAAATGGACGGGCGAGGACGTGCCCGACTTCATCGTGGACCGGCCGCCCTCGTACCGCGCGGACAAGGGTGACCAGGGACTGGACGTCATCTCCGGGGATGACCCGTTCATGATGCAGGCGGACGGGAAGGCCTGGCTCTTCGCGCCGAGCGGGATGATGGACGGCCCGCTGCCCACGCACTACGAGCCCTTGGAGTCGCCCGTCCCCAACTTCCTCTACGGGCAGCAGTGCAACCCGGCGCGGCACGAGTGGCGGCGCAAGGACAATCCCTCTCACCGGGCATGGGGAGACCCCCGCTATCCCTACGTGCTCACCACGTACCGGCTCACCGAGCACCACACGGCGGGCGGCATGTCGCGCTGGCTGTCATGGCTGAGCGAGCTGCAGCCGGAGATGTTCGTCGAGGTGTCTCCGGAGCTGGCGGACGAGGCGGAGCTGGAGAACGGGGGCTGGTGCACGGTGTACACGGCGCGCGGCGAGGTGGAGTGCCGGGTGCTGGTGACGGAGCGCATCCGCCCGCTGCAGCTGGATGGCAAGCGGGTGCACCAGGTGGGCCTGCCCTACCACTGGGGCTACACGGGACGCGCGCGGGGCGAGAGCGCCAATGACCTGCTCGGCTTCACGGCGGACCCGAACGTCTCCATCCAGGAGTCCAAGGCGCTCACGTGCAACCTCCTGCCCGGCAAGCGCAGCCAGCACCGGCGCGCGGCCTTTGGGTGGGAGCCGTGGCCGCTGCCCCCGGGCGTGGTGGAGGTGCCGAGGGACCACGAGGGCATCGGCCCGCCCGAGCAACCGTCGCAGGACAAGGAGTAGCGCCCATGGGACAGAAGGGCTTCTTCACCGACACCACGCTGTGCATCGGCTGCAAGGCGTGTGAGGTGGCCTGCAAGCAGTGGAACCAGTTGCCGGATGACGGCTTCCGGCTCACCGGCATGTCCTACGACAACACGGGGCACCTGGGCTCGGCCACGTGGCGGCACGTGGCCTTCATCGAGCGGCCGGTGCCACTGCCCACGCAGACGGTGGGGCTGCTGGACTTCTCGTGGTTGATGGCCTCGGACGTGTGCAAGCACTGCCAGCGGGCCGGGTGCCTGGAGGCGTGCCCCACCGGCGCCATCATCCGCACCGAGTTCGACACCGTGTACGTCCAGCCGGACGTGTGCAACGGCTGCGGCTATTGCGTGGCGGCGTGCCCCTTCGGCGTCGTGGACCGGCGCGAGGACGATGGCCGCGCGTGGAAGTGCACGCTCTGCTACGACCGGCTGGGCGAGGACATGACGCCCGCCTGCGCCAAGGCCTGCCCCACCGCCTCCATCCAGTTCGGCGACGTGGACGAGCTGCGCGAGCGGGCGCACCGCCGGGTGGAGCAGCTCCATGACAAGGGATTGGAGCAGGCGTACCTGTACGGCGCGGACGCGGAGAGCCAGCCGGGCACGGGCGGGCTCAACGCCTTCTTCCTGCTCGTGGACAAGCCCGAGGTCTACAACCTGCCGCCGGATCCGGTGGTGCCGACGATGAAGGGCCGGGAGGCCTGGGCGTCGATGGGCTGGGGCGCGCTGGGCATGGCGGTGGTGGCGCTCGGGGCGGTGCTGTTCGGACGGGAGGTGGTGCGTGGGTGACATCCGGCCCGAGGACCTGGAGAAGCGGCGGGACGGACGCAACATCGACGAGCGGCTGGGAGAGCTGTCCGGCGAAGGCGCTCAGCAGCGGGTGAAGCAATTCGATGAGGCCAATCCCTCGCGCGAGCTGTTGCGGACGAGGCCCTCGCACTCGGGAGTGTCCGCGGAGTCGCCGAGCTACTACGGGCAGCCGGCCCTGAAGGAGCCCGTCTGGATCTGGAGCATTCCGCTGTACTTCTACGTGGGAGGCGTGGCGGGCGCGGCGAGCGTGCTGGGCGCGGCGGCGGATGCGGTGGGCGGCAAGACGATGGAGGGCCTGGGACGCCGGTGCAGGTGGGTGGGCACGGTGGGGGATGTGGTCAGCTCGGGGCTGCTCATCTACGACCTGGGACGGCCCGAGCGCTTCCTGAACATGCTGCGGGTGTTCCGTCCCACGTCGCCCATGAGCGTGGGCTCGTGGGTGCTGGTGGGCTCGGGGGCGATGAACACCGCGTCGCTGCTGTTCGCGGGCCGGCGCGGCTGGCTGGGGCGAGCAGGGGAAGGCGCGGCCATCGGAGCGGGGCTGCTCGGGCTGCCGCTCGCCGGGTACACGGCGGTACTGCTGGCCAACACGGCAGTGCCTCTCTGGCAGGTCACGCGCAAGTCCTTGCCGCTGCTGTTCATGTCCTCGGCGGTGGCGGGCGCGGGGAGCCTCATGGAGCTGCTGCCGCACTTCCGCCGCGATGAGAAGGTGCTCCACCTGTTCAGCACGGTGGGCAAGGTGGGCGAGCTGATGGCGGGCGTCGCCGTGCAGCACGAGGCCTCGCGCCTGGAGGTGCTGGAGCGGCCGCTGAAGCACGGGCACTCGGGAATGTTGTGGAAGGCGGCCAAGGTGTGCACCGCGGCGTCACTCGTGCTGGGGCTGTGGCCGGGGCGGACGCGGTGGATGAAGGTGGCGGGGGCATTGCTGAGCACGGCCGGAGCGATTGCGACGCGCTTCGCGGTGTTCCGCGCGGGCAAGGCGTCGGCGGGAGATCCGCAGGCCACGTTCCAGCCGCAGCGCCAGGGAATGGGCGCCGCGGAGGTGACGGGACACACGCACGCGTCGGATGGAAAGCCGCTGAAGTTCCCACTGCCCGTGCTGCGCGAGGAGCCGAGGGCACCCGAGCGGCAGGCACCGGCAGCCGGGTCCATGGGAGCCGGAGGTTCCGGCGCATCGAGAGGTGTTGAACGGGTGACCTAGCGAAGCTCCCAACCCTCTGCACGCCATTGATGGAACTCACGCCGGATTTCTTCACCGGGAGGTACCACCACGCTCTCGGAATGCTTGATTGCCTTGGGAAATGAATACCCACTGTCTCTGACCCAGACTTCGAAGTACTTCGTCATGGGCTGGCCTCCCGTGTTCTTGAGGAGCACGACCGCACGATTCCCATAAGAGTGGATTGTCGCAACCACATTGCCAGGGGAGGGCTGAGGCTTCGGCTGGCCCGTCGAGCTGCTCTGGCCCGGCGCATTTCCGAACTGCGCGGGAGGCACGGGACTCATCTTCCCCTTCATCCTGCTGCCTTCGCAGCTTCCCCCCTCATTCGAAGAATTGGCCAGGCACTGAAAGCTGCCGTCGGTGCCCGAACACGCAGCCTCATTGCAGAGGCGATAGCAAGTCCCCTTCCGGTAGGCCCGCTCATTCGCTTGCCTGTTCGCTTCAAGGCATGCAGCGGCCCTGGTGGGCCCTTTTCCGTAATGGTCCTTACCCGCCCAGACCGCAGAGCCTGCCAGAAGGCATACGCCCACGAGGCCAATCCCAAGAATTCGCATCAACTCTGCCAGCATCTTGAGTCTCCGTGAAGCAATAGAGATTCCCACGCCCCGAGCCACCGTGATGACCCGCTCTGAATCCTGCTACTGCGTGTTGTCCGCCACCTGGGCTGTCGTCTGCTGGATCCACTGGGAGAAGGCGGGAACGGAGGTATACACACCGTACTTCTTGGGGCGTCCGCAACCGATCCCCCAGCTCACCACTCCAGCCAAGTACTTGTTGGCTCCCTCCATGACGACAAGAGGCCCCCCGCTATCTCCCTGGCAGGAGTCATTCCCACCACCTCCCGCGCAGAGCATCCGCTCGGTGATCGCACCACCGTAGCTCTCCGGCGCATTGCACTGCTGATTGCTGACCACCTTCACCGTGTTGAAGAGGAGGGCGTCCGGCTTCTGGTTTCCACCTTCGCTCGTGGCGCCCCACCCTGAGATGACCACCCTCTTGCCAGCACCAATGAGATTCAGCCTCTCCGAGGGAAGCGGCGCGATGGAGAGACTCGAGTCCAGCCCTTCCGCGAGTCGAAGCAGGGCAATGTCGTTGTCCATCGTGGCGGAATTGTAGTCCTTGTGCCGGTGGATCCTGCTCAGCTTTACGAGCCGCCCGCCGGACGACAGCTTCGTGGAGCCCGTATAGATTTGGAAATCCTCGGGCTGGGAATCCGCATCGATGCAGTGCGCGGCGGTCAGGACCCACTGGGGGCTGATGAGCGTCCCACCACAGAACTGGCCCAGGTGGGGGGTGAACGCGCCGGAAAAGACGATGGCCACTTGATACTTGAACTGATCGGCTGGGGCTTTCTGCGCACCCGGGCCGACGATCCGATGAGCCGGAAGAGCAGTGAGCAGGTCGAGTTGCCGCTCCACCCGCTCCATATTCGCGAGCGCGGCATTCAACTCATTCCTCTTGTTTTCGCGCGTGGCCGTATCAGCGAGATCCTTGAACGCGCTCTTCTGATAGACCATCTCAAGCATCAAGCGCTCCTTACCGGAGAGCTTGGATGAGAGGACTTCCTTGTGAGCCTTCTCGGCAACAGCACGAGCCTGCCCCTCCAGCAAGCCTTTGTCCTCCGGACCCGCAACTGCCGGACCCGCAACGAGAAGCGGAAGTATCAACAACCACGTATCAGCCTTGTGCATTCATCCTCCTGGTCTATTGGTCCCTTGTAGAACTGCGGGCGGTGCTCCCCCCTGCTCGGCGCCCGAAGCGCCGCAGCACCGCCCTATTCTCGATACGAGTGATGATGAAGCGAGCTGGGGCAATCAGAAGAAAGCGTAGGCAACCCACGCACCGACGCTGGGCGCCACCGGAGAGGCTACGGGGACACTCCCGTCGAGCCCGAAGGTCCAGCTCTTGCTGTGGTAGGTCAGGACCACGTCTCCCTTGAACTGCGCTGCTTCGAATCGCGGAGCCCCCGCGGAGAGCCTTCCGGTCAGGGAGAGCCCCTGGTCCTTGCTCAGCTCCCACCCACGCCCCACGGAGACCGAGGCCCCGTACCCCATGCCATCGGCCGCGAAGCGGGGTCCGACGCTCAGCCGCAACTCCACCGGCTCCAGCCGATAACGGCCCTGGAGATTGAAACCTCCAGACGCCTCCAGTCCGAAATCGAGGAAGCCAGTTGCACCGAGTTCCAACCTGTCCGCCATCACGGAGCGCGAGACAACCCCGTAGACCTCTCCCACGAAGGCACGTCCGTTCCCCGTGAGGCCTTCACCGAAGACCCCCACACCCAGCGCTATCGAGAGCACGGAGAAATCCACCCCTGCCTCTCCCACCAGCTCGGCACCGACATTCCGCGATGGCAGATCGAGCGCCCCCCGGGTCTGCACCTCCAGGGAGACGTCCACCTTCTTCGTGTCGGGCTGGCCGGCGAAGCGCGGGCTCATGATGCCCTGGCCAATACCGGGTGGAGTACCCGGCGCCTCCTCCTGCACCGGCGAGGCCGACAGCGGCCTGCCAAAATATTCAATCTGTTGCGCCTGGGCCGGAAGCGCCGCCCAGAGCAGGAGGAATGCACTGGTGCCCATGGCCTTGTGGGAAGTCACGGTCTTCATCTTCGCGCCTTGAGGGACCCGAGCCACTTGGGGCTCCCGGTCAGGAGTTGGACAGCAAGTGGCAGTGCGACCTGCCGCTCCCGTCCCCTCAGCGAAGAACGTGCCAGCTTTCAAACAGGCCATTTCCCTGGGGTTCGGGCACCGCCTCCCACCAGGATGCGTGTCGCAGGGACGTGGGCGCGTGCCGCCCCTACGCGCCTCCGCTGGACTCCCCGCCCTCTGCGGTGAGCAACTCCAGGAACTCGGGGCCCGGACGTCGCACCTCGCGGCACAGCACCTCCACCTTCTCCAGCTCCCGCCGCAAGGCCTTCTGGTGGTTGCGGCTCTTCACCAGTGATTCCCGCCCCATCAGCCGGAACGCCTCCTCTCGCCCCACCTGCTTCGCGGCCGTCCCCAGCACGAAGCCCCTGAAGCTCTCCGCCAGGTCGATGTCCAGCGGCGTCTCCCGGCGCTGCGCCTCCTGCAAGAAGGCCTTCGCGGCATGGCACAGCGCGTCGATGAGCTGAGAGTCCTCCGGAGCCGCGTCATAGGCCAGCGCCTGCTGGACGTGCTTCTCCCGCAGCTCCAGTTCCTGCGCGGCGCCCCCCTGGTCCACCATCGCCAGCGTGTAGGCCCGGCGGATGATATTGTCGAGCTGCCGCAGGTTCCCCGGCCACGCACTCTGCAGCAGCAGCCGCTCCGCCTCCGGAGTGATGCGCGCTTGGCCACCCGGCGACTTCTCCTGGTGTCGGCGGCTCACCATGTAGCGCGCCCACAGCGGAATCTCGTCCTGCCGCTCATCGAGCGGCGGCACCCGTAGGGGCAGCACGTTGATGCGGTAGTACAGGTCCTCCCGGAAAGCCCCCTTGCGCACCGCCTCACGCAGGTTGGCGTTGGTCCCGATAATGAACCGGACGTTGGCGCGCTGGTCTCCCAAGCCTTCCCCCAGCACGCGGTAGGTGCGCTCCTCGAGCACGTGCAGCAGCCCCGCCTGCGCCTTGAGGGAGAGCTTGTCGATCTCATCGATGAACAGCGTGCCCCCCTCCGCGCGCGCGATGCTCCCCGGGTTATCCCGCACTGCCCCCGTGAAGGCGCCTCTCCTCCAGCCGAAGAGCTCTCCCATCTGGAGATCCTCGGGCACCGTCGTCAAATCCAGGCTCTCGAAATGCCCCTGCCGACGGCCGGAGCGCTCGTGACACCACCGCGCGAGCCGCGACTTTCCCGCTCCCGTCGGCCCACTGACGAGGATGGTTTCCTCCTGCTGGGCGAAGACGCGCAGCACCGGAACCAGGCTCGCCATCGAGGCGCCAATAACGGGCAGGAAGTCGTCCGTCCCGGGGGTCGCGATGGGACGCGGGGGCAGACCCGTCAGCCAGGCCACCGAGATGTCGGCCAGCAGTTGCAACTGCCGCCCCACCTCCTGCCAGATGAACTCCTGTCCAAGCGCGGCCATGCACTCCGCCTCGAAGGAAATCATCCCATCGATGCGCCCACCGGGGACACGCAGCGGGAAGACACACACATGCGTGGCCTGCCGGCCCAGCAAACGCCGCTGGCTGTCCTGGTTGAAGGTGGCGCTCTGGGGGCGGACGTCCTTGCCCGGCACACCTCCCCCCAGAGGCTGGAGCGACTTCAGGTTCACGTCGATGGCCACCGCGCAGCCATGCTCCATCACCGCGCGCCATGCGGACGCGGAGGCCAGCAGGGCCACGTCCTGTCCCGCTGGAGTCAGCGCGCCCTCGCCCTGCTTGCGCCCCCGTACCGACTCCGCCTCCAGCACCGTCAGCCGACGGTAGGCGTCGTCAGGCCGCACGTGCACCACACCGCGCAGCAGCCGCCCCCGGCGTGAGAAACGGCCCGACTCCAGGGCGCGTTCGGCGCACAGGAGCATCGCACGCAGCGTCTCGTAGGCCGCCTCCTCGAAGTGCTTCGACGAGTGCATCGCGGCGAGAAAAGAAGACAGCTCTTCCGACATGGGCCCCCTCTGGCCGTCCCGGACTTCCCGTTGAGAGCCCACAGGATGGCATTCCCCGCGGCGCGTGACGAGCCTTGGTGCGCAGCGTCTTGCCCTTACCCTGGTGAAGCCCCGCCCGCGTCCCTCGGCAACGCACCCGCCTTCCTCAAGGGCTTCCCGCCAGGACGCAGCCGCGTTCCAGGAAGACGCACGCAGCCCTCCCGCCCGCGCCCTTCCTCCCGGCGTCCCGAGGGAAGGCCTGGACTGGCTCGCCGATTGCTGAACGGTGCCCGCGTGCCACCATCGGCGCGCGGGCCCGCCTTCCGGGCTCCTTTGCGAGGGGAAAAGACAGACATGCCTCAGGCTTCGAAGCCAAAGAAGATCGCCATCCTGGGCGGTGGTATGGCCGGGCTCACCGCGGCCTTCGAGCTCACCCGTCACCCCGACTGGAAGCAGCATTATGAGGTCACCGTCTACCAGCAGGGCTGGCGCCTGGGCGGCAAGGGCGCCAGCGGACGCAACCAGGAGAAGGGCCAGGGACTGCGCAGCGAGGAGCACGGCTTCCATGTCCTCATGGGCTTCTACACGCAGACCCTCGGCATGCTCGAGGACTGCTACGAGGAGTTGGGCAAGATCCCCGAGGAACAGGCGCGCCCCCACCGCCCCTTTCCCACCCTGAAGAGCGCGCTCGATGCGCACGACGAAATCCACTTCATGGAGACCGTCGACAACGAGCAACACATCTGGCGGCTGCGACTCGAACCACGCGAACAGCCCGCGCTACCGGCCTTCCAGACGCTGTGGAGCGAGCTTGGCCTGAATCCAGGCAACAACCTCCTCCCTCCGCGCCAGGGCTGGAGTGACGCCGACAGGCTGACGCAACTCCTGCTCGAGCGCATGCAACCGGCCCTTGAGAGCCCCTTCCTGGGTGACACCACCCACCACCTCATCCAGAAGGTGAGGAACTACTTCGAGCGGACTGAACCCTCCACGTCAGCGCTCTCGGAGGAGCGTGAGCTCATCCCCATCCTCGCCCAGGCGCTACTGGGCCGCGCCCGCACGGAACAGAAGGGACGGGCCCGGGCCACGCGTGAGCAGGTCATCCCACTGCTCGAGCAGGCTCGCGGTGACCGCCACGCCCTGGCCGAGCGGCTGGCCTCCGGGAAGGACGAGAGCCGTCGACTTCGCATCCTGCTCGACCTGGGCTTCACCATTTCCCTGGGCCTTAACCGCAACAAGCTGGCCAACCCCAAGGCGGACCTCGGCCAGCTCGACATGTACGACTTCAAGGAGTGGCTACGGCTTCACGGCGCGGAGGAGGAGTCCATCCATTCCGCTGTCGTCGAGGCCGGCTACAATCTCACCTTTAGCGCCGGGCGTACGCTGGCAGCAGGAGCCGCCCTGCAGGGTTTGCTGCAGATGCTCGACTACCACGAGCACCTGTTCTTCAAGATGAAGGCGGGCATGGGCGAGGTCGTCATCGCCCCCCTCTACCGCGTCCTCGCAGCCCGAGGAGTGCGCTTCGAGTTCTTTCAGTGCGTGGAGACACTCCACCTCTCCAAGGACAAGCAACGCATCGCCTCCATCGACATGCTCGAGCAGGTGGCGCTCAAGAGTCCCGAAGCCGGATACGACCCGTTCCTCCAGGAAGTGGAGGGACTGCCCTGCTGGCCGGTGACCCCCCGCTACGACCAACTCCGCGGCGGCGAGGATCTCCGGAAGCGGAGCTTCGACTTCGAAGCCCCCCCCTCGAAGGAAGCGAACAACTGGCGCCAGTGGCAGGACGTGAGGAAGTGGAAGCTGGAGCTCGGTGAGGATTTCGACCATGTGGTGCTGGGCATCTCCATTGGTGCGTTCCGCGAACTCTGCCCTGAGTTGCTCGCCAACGACGCAGGGATGAGGCAGATGGTCGAGAACATTCCGACCACGGCCACCCAGGCCACCCAACTCTGGTTCTCCGAGAAGCTGGATGATGGCATGGGCTGGAAGCGCCACAAGGGAGTCATGGCCTGCTGCCCGCGTCCCTTCGACACCTGGGCGGACTGCAGCCAAGTCCTCGGCACCGAGCGGTGGGCGGGCACCGGGAAGAACCCGAAAACGGTCGTGTACCTCTGTGGCCCACTGGATGAGGGTGCCGCGGCCCCGCCCACGTCCGTGCTGACCGCGTCCGCGAGTTCCCTGAACGACGTATCGAGTTCCTGGCTAACCGAGCACCTGGGCATGCTGTGGCCGGAGGTGACCCCCCGCCTGCAGCAAACCGACACGTTCACAGTCGACGGAGGACAGCAGCCGCTCATCGTCGCGCGCTACCACCGCAAGAGCATCCACCCTTCGGATCGTTACGTACTGACTCCGCCCGGCAGCACCCGGTACCGGCTGCCTTCGCACGGCACCCGCTATGACAACCTTCTGCTCGCCGGAGACTGGGTGCTCACACAACTCAACACCGGTTGTGTCGAGTCGGCCGTTCTAGCCGGTCAACAGGCCGCAGAGCAGTGCCGGCTGCGGCTCTATTTCGACACGCCCGGCCAGGAGGAAGAGACCACCCTGAAGCCTCCCCGACTGCCCGGGCCCGTCCGTTATATCGAGAGCCAAGTAGCATCCACCTGGCCTGGCCCCTTTCGCCAGCGGGAAACCCTGCTGCACTCGTTCTTCCTGGAGTGTGACATCCAAGCCCTCCAGTCACTCTGCGACACCTTCTTCAACGAACTCCAGCAGGAACACCGATACGAGCCCCTGGGCAACTTCGCCATCTTGCAGTGCGCTCGCATCGATCGCTCCGAATCACAGCACGAGGAGTTCGGGCTCCTGGGGGTCATGAAGGAGCGGGAGATCGGCATCTCCATTCCGCTCATCGGCAGGAGCAGGACTGCTCAGGGCACGTACACGGCGGAGCGATTCCTGCTCTTCCAGCCGTACCTCTTCGTGGATACTGGCGCGGCGATGGCCGTGGGGCGCGAAATCTACGGCTTCGCCAAGCAGCACGCGCACCTGCACATGCCCGAGAAATGGGGTCAGCGCGCCCTCTTCTCCGCCTCGCCCCTGGTCATCCACGAGCGTGGAGGTGTCGCCTCCATGCAGGAGTTGCTGCAGGTGGTTCGCCTGCGCCCGGACGGCAAGTTCCCGGAGAAGGACGAGGAAATTCCGCTCCTCCAGCAGCCTCCCGAGCGAGAGCGGTTCGATGACATCAATACGGCCCTGACCACGATTGGAATGGGGCTCATGACCCACCCACGCGTCCAGATGACCGACTCCATGGAGGGGCTGCTCGGAAGCAACACGCGCATGCTCTTCCTCAAGCAATTCCGTGATGCGCAAGACACCTCACGGGCCTGCTATCAGGCCATTGTGGAGGCGCCCTTCACGTTCCCCACTCCGCTCCGGATTGGCGCGCGATTGCCAGATGATTTCCGGATCCGCTTCAAGCCGCATTACAGCCATCCCCTGGCAAACGACCTGGGCCTGAAGATGGAACAGGACGGTACCGTGACGCCCCTGCTGGCCACCGTTCTCGAGCTGGACTTCGACCTCGAGCATGGCCTGGAGATGTGGCGGGCCGGGAGCCTCTTGTACCCATGACGCACCCGACCACCGGTTTCCGGTAATTTGAGAGGGCGCCGCGGGTTCTGCCATGCTCCGCCGCATGCAACCTGCGGCGGTGCTCCCCCAGCAGCTCGGCTCCATCGGGCCCTATCTCCTCCTCGAACAGCTCGGTGTGGGCGGCATGGGCGTGGTGTACCGCGCCCGGCACTCCGGCACCGGGCAGTTCGTGGCGCTCAAGACGGTCCGGCTCCCGGACGCGGCGATGATGCGCGGCCTGCGCCGGGAGATTCATGCGCTCGGGCAGCTGTGCCACCCCGGCGTGGTCCGGGTCGTCGCGGAGGGAGTGGAGGACGGGCTGCCCTGGTACGCGATGGAGCTGCTCGAGGGCACCACGCTGAGGCAGCTTTGGGCGTCCTGGTGGCGCGAAGGCGCCGGGGAACTTCCCGCCGCGGGAAGGTTGTCTGAGTCCCTCCTGCTGGTGCGCCGCATCTGCACCGCGCTCGGCTACCTCCATGGCGAGGGCATCGTCCACCGCGACCTCAAGCCCGACAACATCCTCGTCCTCCCCAGCGGCCAGCCCGTCCTCATGGACTTCGGCCTGGTGTCCGCCTTCGGTGGTGCCCGGAGCCGTGAATCGCTCGACGTGGGCGGCACCATGGAGGGCTCCTCCGGCTACATGGCACCGGAGCAGATCAGTGGTGACCTCGTGGACGCGCGGGCGGACCTCTACGCGCTCGGCTGCATCCTTTATGAGCTCGTGACGGGACGGCCCGTCTTCCCGGGCGAGGGCTGGGACGTCCTGCGGCAACACCTGACCGAGCTCCCCTCGCCGCCCTCGCGGTGGGTGCGGGACGTGCCGCCCGCGCTGGAGGAGCTCCTGCTGCGGCTGCTGGAGAAGCAGCCGCGAGATCGTCTCGGCTACGCCAGCGACGTGTCTGCGGTACTTGCCTCCCTCGGGTCCACCGGGGACGACGGAGGGGGCCCTCCGCAGCGGGCCTACCTCTACCGCCCGGACTTCGTCGGCCGCCAGCCGCTTATGCAAGAGGTGGAGCGCGCCCTGGATGAAGCCCGCTGGGGCCAGGGACACTGTGTGTTGCTCGGTGCCGAGAGCGGTGCGGGCAAGACGCGGCTGGCCATGGAGCTGGCCACGGTGGCCAACCGCCGGGGTTTCCGCGTCATCACCGGAGAGGGCCTCCCCCTCGAGGTGGCGGCGACCGCGGGGACGAGCGCGCGCGGGGCTCCGCTGCATCCCTTCCGGCCGCTTCTGCAGGCCGTGGCGGACCACTGCCGGGCCGCCGGAGCCCAGGCCTCGCAGTCGCTGCTGGGCGAACATGGGCCGCTGCTCGCGCTCTACGAGCCCTCGCTCGCACGGCTCTCTCCGCGGGCCGTGGCCGAGCCTGCGGAGTTGCCCGCCCAGGAGGCCCGGCAACGGTTGCTGGGCTCCTTCACCCGGGTGCTCGCCGCCTTCGCCGCAGAGCAGCCCTTGATGCTCGTGCTCGACGACCTGCAATGGGCCGATGAGCTCTCGCTCGCCGTGTTGGAGCACCTGCAACGGGGTGAGCTCGCATGCCTGCCGCTGCTCGTCCTGGGCACCTGGCGTCCCGAGGAGGAGAACGAGTCCCTGCGCCGGCTGCTCGAGGCGCCCGGCCTCACCCGCGCGAAGCTGGAGCGGCTCGACGCCAAGTCCGTGGCGACGATGGTGTGCGGCATGCTGGCGCTCCGCACGCCCCCCCGAGCCTTCGTGCAGTACCTAGCCCACCAGTCCGAGGGCAATCCCTTCTTCGTCGCCGAGTACCTGCGCACCGCGGTGGATGAGGGCTTGCTCAGGCGTGATGCCACGGGCATCTGGCAGGTCACGGAGCGGGGCGTGGCCCTGGACCGGTTGGAGCAGGCCCTGCCGCTCCCTGGCTCCTTGCGCGAGCTGCTGGGACGATGGGTCTCCGGGCTCCGGCCCGGCGCCCGCGAGCTCCTGGAGCGCGCGGCCGTCCTAGGGCGCGAGTTCGATGGCGCGCTGCTGCTGCCCGAGCGTCCCGGGGATGACGCGCGCCAGCTGGAGGCGCTCGAAGCGCTGCGCGTGCGGAGCGTGCTGGAAGAAGCGGGCGAGGGGCGGTTGCGGTTCGCTCACGACAAGCTGAGGGAGATCACCTACGAGAGCACCCAGCCGGAGGCGCGGCGGCACCTGCACGCGGAGGCCGCCCGGGCCATCGAATCCCGGTACATGGGCACAGACACTCTCCCACAGCTCTACGGTGCGCTCGCCCATCATTGGGCCACCGCCCAGGCCGAGGAGAAGGCCTTCCATTATCTGGAGCAGGCCGCCCGCCATGCCCTGCGCATGAGCGCCAACGTCGAGGCGGCCGACCATCTCCAACGCGCGCTGGCCATGGATGCCCAGCGGAGGGAAGAGCGGACTCCGGGGCACCACCGGGCCACCTGGGAGTACCTGCTCGGCGAGGCCTTCTTCGGCCTGGGAGATCTGGCCCGCGCGCAGGAGCACCTGCACCAGGCACTGCGGTTGCTCGGGCAGCCACTGCCCGGAAAGAAGCCTGCCTGGGGTGGGATGCTGCTCGGGCAGATGACCCGGCAGGCCGCCCATCTCCTGCGCTCCGAGCCGGCGGTCGAAGCGAAGCCATCCGAGCAGGAGACCCTCCGGGTGGCGGCGCTCGCCACCAGCCGACTGTGCGAGTGCTACTACTTCTCCCAGGACATGCTCGCCGTCTCGGCCTCGGCCCTGCGCGCGGTGAACCTGGCTGAGCGCGCCGGACGCCGGGGTGAGGTGCGGCGCCAGTATGCCCAGCTCGGCTACATGGCGGGGCTGGCCCGGCTGCATCCGCTCGCGCGGCACTACTTCCGTCTTGCCCGGGAGGGAGGAAGCGCCGCTGGAGAACTCGCGGGTATCGCCACGGCGCTCTGGTACGAGTCATCCTACGAAGTGACGTTCGCGAGATGGAGTCATGCCGCACAACGGGCGGACGAGGCCATCCAATTGCTGGCCCGGCTGGGAAGCCAGGGAGATCTCCAAATCGCCCGCACCCTGCGCGCGCACGCGGATTACTACACCGGGCACTTCGAGGCCTCGCTTCCACGCTTCGAGGAGATCCGCGAATCGGGCCGCGAATGGTCCAATATGCAATACGAGGCCTGGGGCCTGTACTCCCTGGCGCGCAGCCTCATTCCACTCGGCCGACTCGACGAAGCTCTGGTGCGGCTCCAGGAAGCACGCGCACTGCTGGCCCGGCAGGAAGATCAGGCCTCCAGCGTCATCTGCCACGGACTGATGGCCACTACCCATCTGTACCGGGGCGAGTGGGAGCTCGCAGGCCAGATGGCCGACGATGTGATGCGGCTCACACAAGGTGCGCAGCCGACCGCCTTCACGGAAGGCAAGGGCTACGAGGGCGCCGCACTCATCCTGCTTTCGGCCTGGGAGCGGGAGTTCGCTCAGCGAGGTAGCGCTGGAGCTTCGAGCACCCTCACCCAACAAGCTCGCGAGGCGGTTGCCCGCCTGGAGCAATGCGCTCGCATGTTTCCTCTCGTACGCCCCGCAGCGCTCCGCTGCACGGGTCTCCTGCAGTGGCTCTCTGGCAATACGGCCCGGGCAGGAGCGGCGTGGCGGGAGAGCCTCGCGAGCGCCCATGAACTCGGGATGCCCTACGATGAGGCACTCGCCCGGCTTGAGCTTGCCCGGCATAGCGCGCCCACGACGTCAGAAGCGCAAGCCCACCTGCTCCGAGCTACCGAGCTGTTCTCACTCATGCGCTGTACTTGGCATCTCCGAGAGGTAGAGTTCATCCGGCAGAAGACCCCCAACTGATTTCAGGAGCAGTTCCGGGCCGCACCCGGAGTCCCTCCGGTGTCCATGTCCTCCCTGGTAGCATGGCGGCACATGTCCGCCCGTGCCGCCCTGCCCGTCCTGCTGTTGGCGCTCTTCGCGCTCTCGGCGCACGCCGATTACATCCCGAGGGGAAGCGATCTCTATTACTGCAGCAAGAAGGAGGAGGGCGACCCGTGCGGTAAGACGGGGAGCGGCACGTGCAGGGAGGGGACGTGCGTGAACGGCGGCGGCGACGAGCGTCCCGTATTGGAATTCGACTGCCTCAAGTGCATGTCCCAAGAGACCTATCGGCAGCACCAGGTCCAGACGTTGCTCCATAGGGCTCCCTGGGCGCTGGCAGTCTCCTGCCTCGTCTCGCTCACCTGGTACCAGACGCGGCGCCAGCACAAGAACGCCTCCGGGCAGAGCGGCCCCTCCGGCTCGGAGCCGCCCTCGCCCCCCACTGCCTGACACCGCGCCCAGGCTGATACGCTGGCAGCACATGTCCGCCCGTGCCGCATTGCCCGTCCTGCTCCTGTCCCTCCTCGCGCTCCCGGCGCACGCCGATATCGCGTATCCACCCGATCCCTGTGAACGGATGGAGGAGGGCGCGGTGTGCGGTCAGGACGCCACGTGCAGGCACTTGACGTGCGGCAAGGACAACGACGACGACGGCATCCTCGAATACGAATGGGACTGCCGCCTGTGCATGACCCAGCAGCAGTTCGAGACCTTCAAGCGGTACGAACAAGTCTACGCGGAGAATGCAAGCCGGACCCTGGAGGGCCGGTTGCTCCACTGGGGCCCCTGGGCGCTGGGAGCCTCCTGCCTCATCACGCTCGTCTGGTATCAGCTCCGCCGCAGGCCCTCCGGCTCGGAGCCGCCCTCTCCCCCCACTGCCTGACCCCACGCCCTGACTGCTACGCTGGCGGCACATGTCCGCCCGTGCAGCCCTGCCCGTCCTCCTGCTGGCCCTCCTCGCCTTCCCGGCTCGCGCCGACCTCTACTTCCCGGTCAACGCCTGCGAGGAGGGGGGGAAGAAAGAGGGCGATTCGTGCCGGGACAACATGACCAGCCGACAGCTGGGGCAGTGCAGGACCATGCAGTGCACGTATTGGCTTGGGAACATCCACTACGACTGCTTCCGGTGCGCGACCCCCGCGCAGTTCGCCGTCAACCAGCGCGACCGGGCCCTGAACGCCGAACAGGCCACACGTACCAGGCCCCTCCGCTGGGGCCTCGGCGTCCTGGGTGCCGGCTGCGTCCTCACCGCCGTCTGGTACAAGCGGCGCCGGTCCAAGGACACGGGCTCCGCCTCGACATGAGTGGCTTCGTCCACCTCTGGCTCATGGCCTTCGTGTGGACCCTCGCCCTGGAGCTGCCCGTCTACGTCGCGGTGCTCCATCGCCACCTCGCCCGGTGGTGGGCGCCGGTGCTCCTCACCCTCGCCCTCAACACGCTCACCCACCCGGCCCTCTGGTTCCTCGCCCCTACCTGGGAGCCCTTCTGGTCCTGGCTCCTCGTCTGGGAGACCGTCGTGGCCCTCGTCGAGTCCACCGCCGTGTGGTGGGTGTTGAAGGCCCTCGGCTCGCCCGTGTCCGCGCGCAGGGCTCTTGTCGCCGGGTTCACGGCCAACTTCACCTCCGTCACCCTGGGATTCCTGCTCCTCGGCTGAGCCGCTACGCTCGCGCCCCATGAGCACTCGCGCGACGAGCATCTGGGGCTGGGGTTACGCCGACAAGTTCCCCGACACCGAGGCACGCCGGTCCCTCGCCGGACAGGTCTCCCCGCTCCTCGGTGGCCCCGAGCTGGAGCCCCGAGAGCCCGTCGCCCCGCGCCTCCCCAGTCCCCGGGTCGCGCCCCCCGAATCCCTCGCGGCCCTGTGCTCCGTGGACGAGGCGGACCGCGCCGCGCACACCTACGGCAAGGGCTATGGGGACCTCGTGCGCGGCTTCCACGGTGACTTCTCCTCCGCGCCCGACTTCGTCGCCCATCCCCGCTCCGAGGAGGACGTGCGCGCCATCATGGACTGGTGCGGCGAGCAGCGCGTCGCCCTCATCCCCTTCGGCGGAGGCACCAGCGTCGTGCGCGGGGTCGAGGCCGCGATTGGCAATGGCTTCCGCGGCGCCGTGTCCATGGACCTGCGCCGCCTGGACCGTGTCCTCGAGGTGGACCCCGTCTCGCGCTCGGCCCGCATCCAGGCCGGTGCCACCGGGCCCGTGCTCGAGTCCCAGCTCGCCTCGTACGGCTTCACCCTGCGCCACTTCCCCCAGTCCTTCGAGTTCTCCACGCTCGGCGGGTGGATCGCCACGCGCGCCGGGGGCCACTTCGCCACGCTCTACACGCACATCGACGACCTGGTGCAGTCCACCCGCATGCTCACCCCGCGCGGCCTCTTCGAGACGCGCCGCCTCCCCGCCTCGGGCGCCGGCCCCGCCCCCGACAGGCTCGTGCTCGGCTCCGAGGGCACGCTCGGCGTCATCACCGAGGCCTGGGTCCGTCTCCAGTCCCGCCCCCGCTTCCGCGCCAACGCCAGCGTCCACTTCCCCGAGTTCCACGCCGCCGTGCGCGCCGTCCGCGAGCTGTCCCAGTCCGGCCTCCATCCCTCCAACTGCCGGTTGCTCGACGCCCAGGAGTCCTTCATGAACGGCGTCGCCGGAGATGGCTCCAGCGTGCTCGTGCTCGCCTTCGAGTCCGCGGACCATCCGCTGCAGGCCTGGATGGAGCGCGCGCTCGCCATCACCGCCTCCCACGGCGGCGAGTGCCGCGAGGGCGCCCGCTACCGCTCCGATGAGTCCGGTGCACAGCCGCGCGCCCGTGGCGCCGCCGAGAGCTGGCGCTCGGCCTTCATCGAGGCTCCCTATCTGCAAAACGTCATGGTGAGCCTCGGCGTCATCGCCGATACCTTCGAGACCGCCTGCACCTGGGACAAGTTCGACTCGCTCCACGCCGCCATCCTCGACTCCGTGCGCGGTGCACTGGAGCGCCTCTGCGGCGGCGGGCTCGTCAGCTGCCGCTTCACCCACGTCTACCCGGACGGGCCCGCGCCCTATTACACGTTCCTCGGCCCCGCGAAGCGTGGCGGCGAGCTGGAGCAGTGGATGGCCCTCAAGCAGGCCGCCAGTGACGCCATCTCCGCGCACGGCGGCACCATCACCCACCACCACGCCGTCGGCCGACTGCATCGCCCCTGGTATGACCGTGAGAGGCCCGAGCCTTTTGCTCTCGCTCTGCGCGCCGTGAAGGGCGCGTTGGATCCCCAGGGGATTCTCAACCCGGGGGTCCTCGTGGGGCCGTGACCCGCGGACCCTCGAGCGGCTGACCCTCACCCCAGCCCTCTCCCAGAGGGAGAGGGAGCAGACACGGAGCCAACCTGGGATGCGTGGCACCCTCACCCCGGGGGGCTTGCCCCCCCTTTGAACGACGGGGGGCTCCTCTCCCAAGGGGAGAGGGGAAGTGGGCCCTCCACTGTCGTCTAGCGAGCAGAATCCTTCATTTAGACTGCACCATTACAGTCCACCTCGCTGCGCCTACACGCCCGGGTAGGGGAGGATGGCCTTTTCGATCCGTACCCATCAGGGTGGGGGATGTCCCGGGGGGGACGTTTCGTGGGACCATCCCCATACGCCTCCAGCGCCGTCCGCCCCATGTCCAGCGAAGCAGGCCCAGACAAGTCCGCTGATCTGCGCGAGACCCTCGAACCCTCGGTTCCCCGCCGCGAGCCCGGTGCGGATCCGTTGGTGGGGCACTGCATCGGCAGCTTCCGGCTCACCCGCAAGCTGGGCCAGGGCGGCATGGGCGCGGTGTACCTCGGCGAGCACGTGGACATCGGCAGCCGCGTCGCCATCAAGGTGCTGCACGGACGGCTCGCCGGCTCGCCCCAGGTGCTGCGCCGCTTCCACACCGAAGCGCGCGCCGTCAACCTCATCGGCCACGAGAACATCGTCAACATCATCGACATCAACCCCGCGCCGCCCCGGCCCTACCTCGTCATGGAGTACCTCGAGGGCGAGCCGCTCTCCGCGCTGCTCTCCCGCGGCCCCGTGCCCGCCGAGGTCGCCGTGGCGCTGCTCGCCCAGGTGTGCGACGCGCTCCAGGCCACGCACGCGCGCGGCATCGTCCACCGCGACCTCAAGCCCGAGAACCTCTTCCTCCTGCAGCGCGGCCACGGCCCCGCCTTCGTCAAGGTGCTCGACTTCGGCATCGCCAAGCTGCTGGACACCGACGAGGAGCGCGGCACCGACACCCAGGAGGGCGCCATCATCGGCTCGGCCGACTACATGGCCCCGGAGCAGTCGCGCGGAGAGGACCTCGACGGGCGCGCTGACCTCTACGCCCTGGGCGTCATCGCCTACCAGCTCGTCACCGGGCGCCTGCCCTTCGTCGAGCGCTCCCTCACCGCGCTGCTGCTCGCCCACCAGACGAAGCAGCCCATCGCCCCCACCGCGCTGAGCCCCGACGTGCCGCCCGCGCTCTCCAGCGTCATCCTCCGCGCGCTCGCCAAGGAGCCCGGGGACCGCTTCCAGAGCGCCTCGACGATGCGCAGCGCCCTCCAGGTGGCGCTCGACATGGTGCGCTCGCCGGCCGGCCCCGCGCGCACGCCCACGCCCCTGGGCACCCTCGCCCTGCGCACCGCCCTCGCCGTGCCCGTGCTGGTGACGGCCTGGCCCGGCGCCGCGGCCGAGCAGCTCACGTGCACGGACCTCACGCGCGGCGGCATGTTCCTGTGCACCGACCAGGCCCTGCCGCCGCTGCTCTCTCGCGTGGGGGTGGCCCTGTCGCACCCGGACGGCGAGCTCACGTGCGAGTGCGAGGTGGTGCGGCAGGTGCAACCCGAGGAGGCGCGCGCCTGGGGCATGGCCGCCGGCTTCGGCGTGCAATTCGTGGAGCCCTCCGTCTCCTTCAAGGCGGCGGTGGCGCACCTGATGCTGGGGCAGCCGCTCCACACCCTGCGCCCGCCCATGGACCCGGCCGCCGAGGCCGAGGTGGAGCAGGTGCTCGCCCCCTACCGCGAGCGCGGCACGGAGGACCTCTACGCCTTCCTCGCGCTGCCGCCGGACTCGGGCTGCGAGGAGCTGCGCGTGCGCGCGCGCCGGGCCTGCAGTGCGCTGGAGCGGCTGCGCGAGCGCCCCATCTCCCCCGCGCTGCGCGCCAAGGTGGAGACGGTGTTGGACCGGGTGCGCAAGGCCTCCGAGACGCTCAGCCAGCCGCAGCGCCGGGCCGCCTACGACGCCGAGCGGGGCAACTTCCAGGGCGTGGCGCGCTGCCTGGCCGCGGGGCTCACCGCCGCGCAGCTGGAGGAGCTGCGCCGCGACTTCCTCGCCCGCCGCCCTCATGCGCAGGGGCCGCTGCGCGTGCACCTCGCCACCGCCCAGGCCCACCAGCAGGCCGGGCTGCTCTCCCACGCGCGCGAGGCCTATGAGCGGGCCCTCATCCTGGATCCGCTCTCGCTGGAGCTGCACCGGCAGTACCTCGCCGTGTGCCGTGCACTGGGTACCTCCGGACGTCCGGGCCCCGGCTCCGGTGGCAAGGTGCCCATCGCCTGACGCTCGCGGCTCCCGGTAGCGCGGTGGGGCTCACGGCCCGCGTGCGTCCGTGCTAACTCCCGGTTGGCACTCCCTATGTCCTCCCAGACATCCGGCTCCGAGCCCCAGTCCTCCGCCGTGTCCCCGCAGGTGCGGCGCGTGGCCCTCTACGCGGTGGCCTCCGGCCTCACGCCCCTCATCCCCGTCCCCTTCCTCGACGAGTACGCCCTGCGCCGCGTGCGCGAGGGCATGGTGCGCACCATCCTCCGCGAGCGCTCCTTCTCCCCGCCGGACCGGACCGTCACCATGCTCGCCGGCCTCCACCCCCGCGAGGGCAGCCGCCTCCAGCAGTTCCTCAGCAAGACGGCCCTCTTCTCCCTGCGCCTCACCTGGCGCAAGGCCTACAGGCGCATGGCCACCGCCCTCTGGGTGAAGGACTGCGTGGACATGGCCTCCGTCTCCCTCCACCACGGCTACCTCCTGCAGCACGCCCTCGAGCGCGGGGACCTCGACGCCGCCTCCCTCGCCACCGAGGACGCCCCCCGCCGCGTGCACGCCGCCATCGACGCCGCCTGCAAGGAGCTGGACGCCCGCCCCGTCAACCAGGTGCTGCGCCGCCTCTTCGCCGGCAGCCGCCTGCTCCTCGCCGAGCTCTCCAAGGCCCTCGAGCAGTGGAATGGCGCCCCCCGCACTCCCCTGGAGGGCGAGGACCAGGAAGTCGCCTCCCTCGCGGACCGGCTCGCCGCCGCCATGTGGGAAGAGCGCGGCTACTTCCAATCCCTCGAGTCCCTCTACGCCAAACACCTCCAGGCCTCCTGACGGGCCCCCGCGCTCCGTGACGGCCACCCCGCTCGTCCGTCACGCCCTCGCCCATGGGCAGACAGAAGATTCCACCGTATTGACTTGAACCTGGAATTCCAGAAACTACCGGATAAGTCCCCTCCGGAAGGAATTCCATGCGCCCCCCGTCCTCGCCCGCGAAGCGCCGCGGTCCGCGTCTCCTCGCCCTGTTGCCCCTGCTCGCCGCCTGCGGGGGTGGCCTCGAGCCCGAGCCCGGCGCCCCCTCCGAGACGGGCACCCAGCAGTCCCCCGTCATCCTCGGCGCCAACCGCTATGGCGTGGTGACGGGCGGCATCTACAACTCCGGTGCCCAGCCGCTCAGCGACGCCACCTCGCGCTCGAAGTTCTTCTGCGAGATGCGCCAGCTCAACGCGAAGTGGCTGCGCATCGAGGCCGCCTGGCCGAACGTCTCCACCACCACCTACCAGCAGCTCGTCGCCGACGCGCACGCCAATGGCCTCAAGGTCATCGTGCTCTACACGCATCCGCAGTTCTGCGGAGACCCCAACAGCGGCGCCTCGCGCGACGCGTACATCAACGACTACCTCACCAACAAGGTGAGCTGGTGGACGTACAACGTCTTCAACACCTCGCTCAACGGCTGGTCCACCCGCGCCGACGCCATCGAGGTGATGAACGAGCCGAACATCGCCGAGCCGTGCCCCGATGGCCGGACGCCCTTCCGCGTGGAGCCCAACACCTTCGCCTGGGCGGTGCGCCGGGTGAAGGAGTGGAAGCAGGCCAACGGCCGCTCCGAGCTCATCATCTCCGGCGGCATCCTCAACACGTACACCACCGAGTCCTTCTGGACGGGCCTGTTCAACTCGGGCGCGCTCACCGCCTACAAGGGCAACCCGCCCTGGGACTACTTCGGCATCCACCCCTACAACCCGTGGAGCTACGACTGGAACTGCCTCAACAGCGGGGGCGGCTCGGCGTGCTTCGGCAACTACAGCTCCGGGTACAAGTACACGCTGCGCACCGGCCTGCAGACGGTGCAGAGCCGCCTCAACACCGCCACGGGCGTCACCACCAACCGCCTCTTCGTGACGGAGTTCGGCTTCCAGGACCGCGGCTCCGTCACCGCGCCCGACAACGCCGTGCGCAACGAGGCCGAGGTCGCCGAGGCCATGCGCATCTCCGCCGAGTCCTTCGGGGACTCGGGCGTGGTGGACTACGCGCTCTGGTACAGCTACCGCAATCACACGGATGGCTCGGGCAACTTCGGCCTGCGCAACTGGTGGAACGGCTCCACGCACTACCCCTCCAAGTGGGAGCCGTGGCACGAGTTCCAGAAGCTTTCCAAGGGCCTCACCGCGCGCACCGGTGACAGCCCCGACGCCTGTTGGCTGTAGCAGTCGCGGTACCGGGGCGGAGGCGGTGTCTGCTCGTGTCGCCGCCTCCGCCTTTCTGCGCTACTGCGTCATGTAGAAGAGGCCCAGGCACATCTCGTCGCCCGTGCCCTCGCCCCAGTTGGCCTCCGCCGCGCCGGGAGCGCTGTTGTTCCAGTGGCACTCCAGGCGCAGCTTGTCCCCTGGCTGGAGCACGCGCGGCTGCGTCAGCGCGTAGGACGCCTGCCAGTGGAAGTCCCAGCGCGGAATGTCGAGCAGGCACTCGCGCGCGGAGGAGGCGCGCTCGATGTCCAGCCGCGTGCTCGTGCCCAGCGTGTGCATGTGCAGCGCGACGGAGTGCACCGTGAGCGGCTGGTTCTTCTGGAAGGTGCCCCCCGTGAGCACGTCCGCCACGCTCGTGGGATCGAACGCCCAGGCGTGCACGACGTCCGCCTGGCCCGCGGGAATGTTCATCGTCTTCTGGGAGACCCACTCGGGGTTGGTCCAGGGCTGCACGAAGGCCACCTTGTCCACGCTGGCGTCCACCTTGAAGGCCACCGAGGTGCGATCCGGGCCCGCCACGGGCGTGTCGTGGAGCCCGTGGCCCGTGTTGTAGTGCACCTGGAGGATGACCTTGGAGCCCGCCTGCACGCGCAGGCCCGTGCCCGCCGGGTAGTCCATGCCCGGACTGCCGGGCGCCCATGAGCCGAGCCACGCGACCTGGCCCCCGTTGAGCCCCGGCCCTCCGAAGCAGGTGTAACCCGGCCCCTCCTCCTTGTCGTCGAGCGCCTGCGCCACCGCCACCTGGGACGGCTCGGCGAGGAACGCGATGACGTGGTGGACGATGCCCATGTTGCCCGGGTTGGCCCGGAAGCCCGTCACGTAGCGCGTGTCCGCGTACGGCCAGTCGAGCACGAAGCAGCGGTAGTCGTCCGGGGCCTGCCGCGGCGTGTACTCGGTGGGCATGTGCAGCGTGGCATCCACGCGCGACAGTCCTCCTGGCGGCGGGGCGGGCGTGCCGGGCGCGTCGGCCGGGTTGCCCTCGGCGGCGCCCTCGTCCACCCAGCGCGTGATGAGCGCGAGCTGCTCGTCGCTCAGCGAGCGGTCATCCTGGTACTGCGCGCACTCGTTCGACGGCGGCCAGGGCGGCATGTGGCGCGACTGCACGGCGGATTTGATGGCCTCGCGCTGCTCGTGCGCCTGCGCGTACGTCTGGAATGCCATGGGCCCGATGCCTCCCTCCACATGGCATCCACCGCACTTCTGCTGCACCAGCGGCCCCACGGCCCTGTGCCACGTGACCGCGGGCTGGGGCTGGGGCTTGGGCTCGTCCTCACACGAGGTGAGCACGGCGGCCATCAGGAGCGCGCTGGCTCCAGCGATTCGACGCATGACGGGTTTCCTCCTCGAGGGGCGCGGATTGTCTCCATCCGCCTGCGCCTCGGGGCCGCCATGCTTCGCCAGTCATCACCAGTGGACAGGCTCCACGGGGTGAACGTGGAGCAGTAGACCTCACCCCGCCCTCTCCCAGAGGGAGAGGGTGTTCAGTGCAACAGATTGCCGGCCTCGCCCTCGCTGGCGTCCGCGCGGCCCTCGATGCGCACCACCGCTTCCTTGAAGCTCTCCACGTACCGGCGCAGCTTCTCCCCCAGCTGCACCGAGGGGCTGTCGTAGCGCGCCAGGCACAGCGTCACCGCCCGCCCCCGCACAGGGTCTTCCCCCGGCACCAGCGTCGTCTCCCGCGCCTCGCCGAACACCAGCCAGTCCAGCTTCCACAGCGCGTCCAGCAGCTGCGCGAAGTGCTGCTCCATCTCCTCGCGCAACGAGTCCGGCAGCCCGTGCACGTCGCTGTACTCCGAGCAGTCCCGCAGGAAGCGCTCCACCACCGCGCTCTCCTCCGCCCGCTCCGGCACCTCGTGCGAGAAGGAGCACGCCATCGCCCCCTCCAGCAGCCGCGCCAGCTCCTCGCCGCGCGTCACCAATGCCAGCCTCGGGCCGTCCTCCTGCCGCACCACCCCATCCTCCAGCCGGAGGAACGTCTCCCCCGCCATCGTGTCGAGTCTCATCCTGATCGCCACGTTCCCCTCCCGGAACCCGCGTCCCTCCAGAGTACCGGCCCCCGGCCCCGCGTGGCAGCTTTTTGCCTCCCCGTGGATCACCCGCAATCGACACGTGTGAGGAAACTTCTTCCCGCCACCTACGAAAATAGGAGCAGGTTTCCCACTCCGCTCCCCCGAGGCCCCGTCATGGTCGCCATCGCCCGCTCCTCCGCCGCGCTCGCCCCCCGCGCCAGCGCCGCCCTCGCCGCCCCCCCCACGCTCCGCCTGAATGCGAAGGGCGCCGCCGTCACCACCCTCCAGAACAAGCTCAAGGCCGCCGGCTTCAACCCCGGCGCCGCCGATGGCTCCTTCGGCCCCAAGACGCTCGCCGCCGTGAAGGCCTTCCAGAAGGCCAAGGGCCTCGAGGCCGATGGCATCGTGGGCCCCAAGACGTGGAGCGCCCTCAACAAGGCCGCCGCCCCCAAGCCCCCCGCCCCCGCCTCCTCCGGCGGCTCCGGCCCCACCCTGCGCGAGGGCGCCCGCGGCGAGCCCGTCAAGGCCCTGCAGAACCGCCTCAACCAGCTCGGCTTCAACACCGGCGCCGCCGATGGCTCCTTCGGCCCCAAGACCGAGGCCGCCGTGAAGGCCTTCCAGAAGGCCAAGGGCCTCACCGCCGATGGCGTCGTCGGCCCCAAGACGTGGGACAAGCTCGGCATCAAGGTGTCCGGCCCCGTCACCAACCCCGGCACCGGCGGCGGCCGCGCCGTCAACGGCTACGTCAACGGCGTGGCCCGGCGCATCACCGTCTCGCCCATCGCCGGGGGCAAGGAGCTGCGCTCGGACGCCGCGGCCGCCTTCAACCGCATGCACGCCGCCGCCAAGGCCGCCGGCATCAACCTCCACGTCAACAGCGCCTTCCGCACCATGGAGCAGCAGCGCGACCTCTACCAGAAGTACCTCAACGGCACCGGCAACCTCGCCGCCAAGCCCGGCTACTCCAACCACCAGGGCGGCATCGCCCTGGACATCAACGTGGGCGGCACCGGCACCTCCACCTATAAGTGGCTGGCCAACAACGCGAGCCGCTTCGGCTTCGCCCGCACCGTCCCCTCCGAGCCCTGGCACTGGGAGTACCGGCCGTAATTCCGGGCCCCACCCGCTGCCCCCCCCGCCCCCGCCCCTCCCCCGAGGCGCGGGGGTT
The DNA here is from genome assembly GCF_042230915.1 of Archangium gephyra. Classification (GTDB taxonomy): domain Bacteria; phylum Myxococcota; class Myxococcia; order Myxococcales; family Myxococcaceae; genus Archangium; species Archangium gephyra_B. The sequence goes on from NZ_CP102578.1 coordinate 11,764,346, forward strand.
TTCGTTTTCTCCCCTCGCCCCGGCTGTCCGAAAACACGTCGTTGCCTGTCCTCTTCCAGGACAGTGCGGGTACGTCCGTGTAACCCCCTGGCATTCCAGGACTCTCGCCCTCCGAGAGCCCGCGGCGGCCTTCCGGGCGCGACGTTGACTGGAGCATCAATGCTCCACTTCTCCCACATGACGCAATGCGTCGTCCCCGCAACGATGACGCAGCGGGTCTGGCGCGAGGATTGCTCGGGTTGCAGCTCGCCCGGAGGCCACCCGAAGCTCCGGTCTCCCCTGCTGTCCCGCTCTCACCCCCACCTGCCCTGACCGGCTCGCCGGCAGGGACACCCCATGGAGTCCCCATGAAGAAGCTGCACACCCTCCTGATCGCGCTGTGCGCGCTCGGACTCACCACCCAGGCGCACGCCGGCGCCGCGAAGACGACGTACCCCGTGGTGTTCGCCCACGGCATGGCTGGCTTCGACGACATCCTCGGCTACGACTACTGGGGCGACGACTACGGCATGTTCGTGGGCGACACCTGCGGCCTCTTCGAGATTCCCTGCAACGAGGACATCAACAGCGGCCAGAAGAGCTTCATCGGCCAGGTGCAGCCCTTCCAGAACTCCGAGGTGCGTGGCCTGGACCTGGCCAACGACATCGAGGGCTACATGGCCAGCACGGGCTCCACGCGCGTGAACCTCATCGGCCACTCGCAGGGCGGCCTGGACGCGCGCAAGGCGGCCAAGGTGCTCTACACCCGCAAGGGCTACACCGTGGTGAGCGTGCTCGTCAGCGTGTCCTCGCCCCACCGCGGCTCGCCCGTGGCCAAGTACATCCTGGACCTCAAGCCCGGCGTCACCAGCGTCATCTCCGCCCTGGCCGAGTTCTACGGCAACGTCGTCTACCAGTCGGGCAATGACGCCATCGCCGGCGCCAAGCAGCTCGTCTACAACGACTACAGCTCCACCGACGGCCTCACCACCGGCGCCAAGGCCTTCAACGTCAACAACCCCATCGACTCGCGCTACGCCTCCCGCTACGTCTCGCTCATCACCGCGCAGAACGGCGTCAACGTGAACCCCGCCCTCTGGCTGCTCAGCGAGTTCATCTACGACATCGACGGCGACGGCTACTGCCTGGACGACTGCGACAACGACGGCGCCGCCGGCAAGGGCGACGGCATCGCCAACGAGGCGGATGACGACGGCCTGGTGGGCATCAACTCGCAGCAGATGGGCTACCGGCTGAAGTACACCGAGTACGCGCTGGGCTTCGACTACGTCGGCACCGACGCCAACGTCCCCTACATGGGCAACATCAACACGCCCAGCGCCTCCTCGCAGATGACCTCCACCTCGAGCGTCATCAGCCAGGACCACATGGACGTGGTCGGCGTGGGCCCGGACACCTTCGATGAGCCCGAGTTCTACGCGGCCATCATCGACTACATCGCCTACTTCGACTGAGCCACGGCCGTCCCCGCAGTCCCCCCCCCGGAAGGGCCCCCCATCGCGCGCGAGGGCCTTCCGGGGGTAGCCTTGTCCCCAGCTTCCGCCCCCCACCCCGAGATGAAGCCGCCCATGAACCGTCGGAAGGCTCCGCTGCTGCTGGCTTTCGTGCTGCTCCTCGCCGGCTCCGCCCTGCTCGTCTTCAAGACGCGTCCCGAGCCGGCCTCCTCCCCCGAGGCGGCCCCGGCGCGAGCCAAGGCGCCAGCCCCCGTCGGCTCCCAGGGCTTCTCGGCCCAGGGCCCCTGGGCGCCCGCGGACGGTGAGCAAGCGCGCGAGGCCGGCCTGGAGCGGCCCGAGAAGGACATCGTCTCCTACCTGCGCTCGCGCTACGGCGCCCACATCCGCGACCCGCATACGCAGATGCGCATGCTCGAGCAGCTCATGCGCCACTTCCAGAAGCTCAACCCCACCGGCTGGGAGGCGGACCTGCTGGCCGTCCTCAAGCAGGCCTTCCCCGAGCTGTATGACGAGCTCGTCCAGCGGCTGCACCAGCGCCTGGACTACGAGAAGTGGGTAAAGGAGCACCACGCCGGGCTGAAGGACAAGCCCGAGGCCGAGCGCCGCGCCGCCATCTGGGAGGAGCGCACCCGGCTGTTCGGCAAGGAGACGGCGGAGAAGATCTGGGTCGCCGAGCTGCGCAACCTCGCCGTGTCCGACTCGCTCAAGGCCATCGACGCGCTGCCCAATGCGAGCGTCGGCGAGCGCATGGCGGAGTACAAGAAGGGCCTGGAGAAGGCGTATGGCGAGAACTCGCAGGCGTACGTGCAGGCCCACCAGCAGGAGCTGATGAACCGCTTCCTGGACCTGGGCTCGGTGCAGAAGGACCTGGGCACCCTGCCGCCCGAGCAGCGCGCGCAGAACCTGCGCACCATCCGCAAGGAGATGGGCCTGGACGAGGAGGCCCTCCAGCGCTGGGAGGACCTGGACCGGGTGCGCGACACGCGCTGGGAGGTGGGCTCGCAGTACATGTCCGAGCGCGAGGCCCTGGCCCAGCAGTACTCGGGGCCGGAGCTGGAGGCGCGGCTGACGGAGCTGCGCGCGCGCTACTTCTCCGAGGAGGCGCAGACCATCGCCGACGAGGAGCAGAGCGGCTTCTTCCGCTTCACCCGCCCCCGGCAGTGGGGCCGCAACTAGCTCCGCTCCTCCTCACCTGCTTGGGGGAACGGGTTATCGTCGAGGGACAACGAACGGACCGAGTTCTATGTCACTCGCACTGATGGCGGTTCTCTTCGAGCTCGCGGTTGCCGGAAGTCCCCCTCCACCGTCGTCGCTGACGCACTGGCCGCCGGTTCTTCCGTGCACGAAGTGGACGCTCCTCTCGACGACCGAATCGCTCACGTGGAGGGCGTCGACCGGCGAGACGATTCCGCTCTCCTTCCCGGCCGAGACGTCCGGAGGCGCGGCGCTCGATGTCTCACCGCGCTTCAACGAGATTCTCCGCACGGATGCCTCCGCGACGGGTGCGGAGTTCTCATTCGCCATCGGCTGTCGTGGTCCGAATCGGAGCGGCTCGATTACCTGGACTTGCTCGGGTCCGGGCTGCCTCGTTCAGGCCGAATACCCGGAGATGCCGCCTCCCGCCTGGGCCGAACCCGCGCCCCACTGCGGCGACCCGTGCGATCGACTCTCCGCGGGCCAATCGACCCATCAAGACAGCGCCGAGCTCGTGCGGTTTGGACGGACGGCCTTCTCGGAGATGGCTCGTCTCCTGAAAATCGCATGCGCGGGTGAGCGATGCGACCCGAGTCTGCATCAGGTTGCGGACACGGCGGTGCGACTGACAAACCCGTCCCTCGGCTGGCAACCGCTTCGGGTGTCGCGGGAGACTCCCGCCATGGAAGAATTCGACGGTCCGGGCGGCGTCGCCGAATTCGTCGCCTCAAGTGGCGAACCCGTGGCCGTTCGTTGCCTCCGCCTCACCGATGTGCTCGGAAACCCGCTGCGCTGTGGCGTCTCGTTCCAGGCTGGACACGTGACCGCCGAGTACGCCGGACACGGGGTGGAAGGCATTTCCAGCATCTGGATCGACTCCGCGGACCGCATCTCGTTCAGCAAACGCGACGGGCTTCGTCTCGAGAACGCCACGCTGGCGACGCGGCCCGTCCCAGAGAGGCCGGCCGCGCCGTTCGTGCCTCGGTCCGAAGCAGAGCGGGAAGCGGAGCATGCAACGCCGGTCGTGGCGTTCGGAGATGTCCGCGAGGGCCTCCTGAACGCGGGATCGTTTGTCCTCGGATCCTCAGTGCCGCTCGTAGCGGGTTCCCTCAGCGCCGGCCGGATCAATGACCAGCGCGTTCTCCTCATGGGCGGTCAGGCGCTGGGTGGCGCAGCCCTGAGCGTGTTGCCCTCGATGTGGCTCGACGGCTCTTCGCCCTGGCGGGGTTGGGGCCCTGGCATGGGTGGTGCCATCAAGATGACCACGTTCAGCGCGGGTGCGCTCACCGCCCCGCTCCTCGGCGCGGTCGGGACGTGGGGGACCGGTGAGTTGCTGCAGGGAAGCCGCAATCCGGCTGCGGCGTTCGGCGGTGTGCTCGCCGGAGCCGCCGTGGGGACACTCCTGTCGCTCGGAGTCAACTACCTGCTCAGGGAACTCCCGCGCGAGTTTCAGCCCGCGACCCTCGGCCTGACGATCGGGTTCATCGGCTCAGGTGCGACGATCGGCTACGAGCTGCTCGGCGGTGGACCCCGCCCCCGGTAGCCGCGCAGGGCAGTCGGGCCCACCGCGCTCACTCGGGACACAGCCCACCCCTCGCCTGCCTCCACACCTGACGCAGGCCAACACGTCCACCGCGACTGTCCTGCGTAGCAGCCCCGCGAAAGTCTACTGGCGGCGTCCTCTCCTTCCTCGGCTCCTGCCTCGCCCCTGTTTCAGGCGCCACTCTCGCCTCCTCTGCTCCTACCTGGGGGCGCGTCACGCTCCTCTCCTCCGCACCTGCTTGGGGGAGCATCCGCGTGTGCTGCGAAGGTATCTGCTCCGGGGCGCGGTTGGCTCCGCTCGGCGGGTGGGAACGCGCGCGGGTCCGACACTTCCCGGTCGACGTCCCTGGCAAGACCCGGGAGACTGCGAACGAGAGGAGGATGTCGTGTTCAAACGCGCGTTGGTGGGTGCCGCTCTGATGGCCGTGGCGGTGATGTCGAGCTCCCTGGGGTGCCGGTCCGCTCAACGGCCGGGGCCCGACACCCGCACAGAGGGAACTTCAATGAATGCCATTCACTACCTGGAAATCGTCAGCAACGACGCCGACGCCCTCTGTGGGCTCTACGAGCGCGTGCATGGTCTCTCCTTCGGTCCTCCAGATGCGGACCTCGGGCAAGCCCGTGTCGCGACAGCGCGGGATGGAACCCTGGTGGGCATTCGCAAGCCCCTGGCCGCGCACGAGGCGCCCATCCTCCGGACCTACGTCGCGGTGGACGACATCCAACGAGCCGTGAAGGAGGCCGAGAACCAGGGCGCTCTCGTTGCCTACCCTCCGACCCGGCAGGGGCAGAGGGGAAGCTTCGCCATCGTCATCCAGGGAGACGTGCAACACGGCTTCTGGCAGCCCTAGTCTCAGCGCGCGGTATAGCCGCCGTCCACCACGAGCTCGGCGCCGGTGACGTAGCGCGAGGCGTCCGAGGCCAGGTAGGTGATGGCCTCGGCGATGTCCTCGGGCTCGCCCATGCGGCCCAGCGGTGAGGCGCCCTCCAGCTTCTTCCACGCATCGTCCTCGTTGCCCACCTGCTGGACGAAGCCGTCCCACCAGTCCGCGTTCTGCCAGATGGGCGTGCGCACCCCGCCCGGGAACACCGAGTTGACGCGGATGCCGTCCGGCGCGCACTCCATGGCCACCGCCTTGCTGAGCATCCGCACCCCGCCCTTGCTCGCCGAGTAGGCCGCCGTCCCCGGACTGCCCACCAGCCCGGACACCGAGGCCACGTTGACGATGGAGCCCCCGCGCTTGCCCAGGCGCATGGTGCGCACCGCGTACTTGGTGCCCAGGAAGACGGCGTCCAGGTTCACCGACATCTGCTCGCGCCACTCGGCCATGCTCATCTCCGCCACCGAGCGCGAGATGGCGATGCCCGCGTTGTTCACCAGCACGTCCAGCCGCCCATACACGTCCAGCGTGCGCGCCATCACCTTCTGCCACGTCACCTCGTCCGTGACGTCGTGCACCACGAAGAAGGCCAGCCCTCCGGCCGCGCGGATGTCCTGCGCCACCTGCTCGCCCCCAGGCGCGATGTCCGTCACCACCACCCGCGCACCCTCCCGGCCGAACATCAGCGCCGTGGCCCGCCCGATTCCCGAAGCCGCCCCCGTCACGAGGGCCACCTTGTCCTTCAATCGACTCATAGAGGCCGCACCACCCTCGCCCGCTCCACCCGGAGGAGGTCCTGGGTGAGAACGCACGTTACCTGAGTTGCGGACCTTTCCCGTGGTGTAATTTTCAAGAAGGACTGAAGTTCACGGACTCGGAGTGGAGGCACCGAGGCTCCGAGTACGGCTGCACGTCACCTGCCGCGCGAGCCGCCACCCCGGCTGGTGCCCCGCCGCTCCGGGCTCTGCCTGGCCCCGCCGCGCTGCGTGCCACGGCCCCCCGGCGGAGACGCCCGCCCCGAGGTGCGCTCGCCCGGCCCCGCCTTCTTGCGAGCCGTCCGCGCCGCCGCGCTCCGAGGCGCCCGGCGCTCACCCGTGCTCGCCGCCGGGGCACTCCGGGCCGCCCGGCGCGGCGTGGCGGTGCGCTTCGCCACGGCTTCCGCCTGCTTGCGGCGATGGCGCGAGGGGCCCAGCTTCTCGCCCGTCTCCAGGTCCACCGTCTCGCGCGCGATGAGCTTGTTGAAGTTGCTCCGGTGCCCGTGCGCATGCGCCGAGTAGACGAGCGCCAGCTTGTTCTCCTCGAACTTCTCGAAGAACTCCTCCCAACTGATGGGCTCCAGCGTCCCCCGCCCCCCGTAGCCCGGGAAGTCGATCCGCAGGATGCCCGTATGGCGCTCGTCCCCCGTCCCCGTCACCATCGAGGGCCGCCCACAGCGCAGCTCCGCCCACTGGCGGATCTCCTCATGGTCGATCGTTACGTGAGAACTCTTCGTCGTCATGGCGCACCCCCTGGCCCCCTCCTTATTGAGGGTGCACCTCGCCGCCTCCGGTAACCACCCTCCGCCCCCTCGGGGAGCCCCCTTTTCCACGGAGCGCCAGAGGGTGGCTCGGAGCACGGGCGGACGGAGCAGGGCCTCGGGTGGATGCAACCCGGGGGACGGAAACCCTCACCCCGTCCCTCTCCCGGGGGGAGAGGGGAACTTGGGGCGGGTGGCTTGCTGGCGCCTCGCCCCTGCTCTTCCCGTGGACTCGGAGGGTATGGCAGCTTGGTGCCCAGGGCCCGCACCGGTGACTTTCGAGAGGTGGCCATGAGCAACAAGACGTTCTGCCCCCATGGAATGCCGCCCCTCCTGTGCCTCAAGTGCCAGCAGCAACGGGCCGAGCCCACCCCGCAAGCCCCCTCCTGGAACAAGGCCTCCCCGTTGCTCGCCCAGGTCCCGGTGACGCAGGCCAGGCCGCAGCAGGCGCAGGCCGCCGCGGGCTCCGGGTTCGACATCACGCAGATTCCCGCCGTCATGGACAAGCTCGGGGCCGTGCAGGGCCCGCGCTTCATGCGCAGGTGGTTCAATGGCCCCGCCTTCGAGCTGCCCATGGACTTCAAGACGGGCCGCAAGGACGCGCGCCTGTTGGACAAGGCCCACCGTCTGGAGGACCTGCCCTTCGAGTGGCTGGAGAAGTCCAAACGGGTGGGCCCCACCGTGAAGTCGGTGGTGGAGGAGCTCTCCGACGTCTACGAGTTCAATGGGCGGGTCGGACGGCTCAAGAACGCCCTCGACCAGCTCTCGCCCGGGCTGATCGTCCTCATGGAGAGGCTGGAGGCCCTGGGGCTGCTCCACGCCAAGCAGGGGCGCCTCAAGGATGGCTCGAGGTCCTTCGGGGACCTGTCCGCCCTCGACCTCGATTACACGGCCCAGTTCAACCGCGTGGACGTGGGAACGTCCTTCGTGGAGAAGGCCTTCGATGACCTGGACGATGTCTACTTCGCCCTGGGCTCCTTCTCCCTCAAGCTCGCCGCCACCCAGCTGCGCACCTACAGCGATCACCATGGCTACCCCGCCATCGAGATCAGCGAGCTCGGCCTGTACGTGCGTGACACGTACGACTTCCTGAACAAGAAGGGCGAGGATCAGCTCCTGGGCTACTGGAACGACTCGGGCGTCAAGAAGCCCGACCCCGTCGAGTACTTCTCGGAGCCCAAGAGCATCACCCGGGCCGGGAAGTCCTACTTCAAGGTGACGAACGGCAGCTTCAATGAGCACCGCCGCCGCACCGGCAAGGGCGGTGACTTCCTCGCCTTCTCCACCGTCAAGCACGTTCCCGTCTCCATCCTCGTGCACCTGGGCAGCATCGACTTCGACGAGTACCTGGGCAGAAAGAGCAAGTGATGGCAGCCCGTCCGCTCCGCTTCGTGCTCGTGGGAGGGCTCCTCCTGCTGCTCGTGGCCCCTCCGGTGGGGTACTACCTGTATCTGAAGCGAGTGGCCGCCCAGCGCGCCGAGGTGCTGGGCGTCGACTGGAACCCCAGCCACACATGCTCCATCACGACCTACGTCCCCTCCCTGGGAGAGAATTCGGCCAGCAGCCGCTTCTTCCGCCTCTTCAGCTCGCGCGCCTTCTTCCGCGTCCACGACGCGCAGGGCAGGCTCTTGCGCAGCTCCGAGTGGCTTCTCTTCCAGAACGAAGCCGATGACGAGCCCCCGCGCTGGGTGAGCGAGGGACAGGTGGTCTACCCCACCTCCCAGGGCTACGAGGGCTGGGCCCTTCCCGAGTGCGGCCCCGAGTGAGCGTGGGGCCTCGGGGGGATGCAACCCGGGGTCCGTGGCACCCTCACCCCGGCCCTCTCCCGGGGGGCGAGGGGAGTTTGGGGAGGGTGGCCTGGTGGCGCACGAGGTCCTCCGGCGTGTTCACGCTCACCACCGCGCGCAGCTCCGCGTCCACGGCCTTCAGTGATTCCTCGGCCAGGAGCTTCGTCCGGCAGCGGGCGAGCAGGCTTCGCAGGGACGGCTCCTCCGTCCTCAGGGCCTCGCCCCACTCGTCCGCCAGCGTCCTCCGGTACAGCGCCAGCAACGGCTCCACCCGCCCGCCCACCGTGAAGCACACCGCGTCCACCTCGGGCCCTCGCGCCTCCAGCAGCACCCGCACCGCCGCCTCCGACACGAAGGGCATGTCGCACGCCACCGCCAACACCCACTCCGTCCCCGCCCCCACCAGCGCCGCGTGCACCCCTCCCGGCGCTCCCCTCCCACGCACCACGTCCTCCACCGTCCGCAGGTGGAAGCGCGCATAGGGCCCCGGCTCGTTTGCCACCAGCAGCACGTCCCCGCACAGCCGGCCCAATTCCAGCACCCGCTCCAGCACCGTCCGGCCCTCCACCTCCAGCAGCCCCTTGGCCACTCCGCCCAGCCGCTCGCCCTTCCCGCCCGCGATGACCGCCAGCGTCACCTCCGGGTACTCCGGCCCGCTTCGTTCCCTTTCGCTCACGCCGAGCCTCCTCGCGCCTCCGCGCTCCCCATGCTCCGTCCGCTGGTGGAGGCTACCTTCACTCCGGCCCCCACACGCCCCACCCCTGCGCTAAAGCTCCCTGAGCGACATGTCCCTCACCCCGCTCTCCACCGCCCGCCAGGACGCCCTCGACGCGATTCGCCCCGCGAACCCCGTGTACGTCCCTCTCCTGGAAGCCCTCGGCCGCTTCCTCGCCCAGGACATCGTCGCCGCACGCTCGCTCCCCGGCTGCCCCGTCTCCGCCATGGATGGGTATGCCGTCCGCGCCGAGGACACCTCCGGCTCCAACCGCGACCGCCCCGCCCGGCTGCGCGTCGTCGACACCGTCTACGCTGGCCACCTGCCCTCGCGCACCCTCCAGGCCGGCGAGGCCTCGCGCATCTTCACCGGCGCGCCCCTCCCCGAGGGCGCCAACGCCATCGTCCGCCAGGAGGCCACCGTCGTCCCCGCCGAGGGGCTCGTCGATGTCTGTGTCGCTGTTCCCCCCGGCAAGGACATCCGCCCCACCGGAGAGGACATCCTCGAGGGCATGCCCCTGCTGCGCGCCGGACAGCGCATCGAGGCCTCCATGCTCGGCGTGCTCGCCTCCATGGGCGACCCCCAGGTCCTCGTGCGTCCGCGGCCCCGCGTCGCCGTGCTCGCCACCGGGGACGAGCTGGTGCCTCCCGGCGCTCCCGCGCTGCCCCACCAGGTGTACGAGAGCAACCTCGTCCTCGTCGCCGCCCTGGCTCGCGAGGCCGGCGCCCACGTCGTGGAGCAGCGGCGCGCCCGCGATGAGGATGAGGAGTTGCGCGCGGCCCTGCGGTGTCTGGCCGGCGGCACCGATGTGCTCATCACCACCGGCGGCGCCTCCGTGGGCGACAAGGACCGCGTGAAGAGCCTCCTCGCGGAGCTGGGCGCCACGTTCCTCGTGGATGGCGTGGCCCTCAAGCCCGGCAAGCCCGTGGCCGTGGCGAGGCTCTTCGACGGCACCGTCATCGTGCTCCCCGGCAACCCCGGCGCCGCCACCGTCGCCTTCGACCAGTTCGCCCGGCCCCTCCTGCTGCGCTACCAGGGCGTCTCCGAGGAGCGCCAGCGCGTGCGCGTCCGGCTCGATGCCGAGCGCCACAAGCAGGCCGGCTTCACCTACCTCATCACCGGCAGCCTGGAGACGCGCGAGGACGGACAGGTGTGGACCCGGATGCGCTCGCAGGGCGCCGGGCAGCACCTGCAGAACATCGGCGCCGAGGGCTACGCCGTCCTCCCCCCGGGCCGCGCCGACTTCGCCGCCGGGGACGAGGTGGACTTCGAGCGCTTCGACCGGCCCCGCTTCCTTCCGGTGGAGCCGTGATGCGTCCGCCCGCGCTCGCCGTGGTGGGCTGGTCCGGCTCGGGGAAGACGACGCTCCTCACGCGGCTGGTGCCCGAGTTGCGCCAGCGGGGCCTGCGCGTGGGCGTGGTGAAGCACTCGTCCGATGCGCACCCGCTGCACCGCGAGGGCAGTGACACCGCGCGCTACGCCGAGGCCGGTGCCACCTTCGTCGCCTTCGCCAACCCGGCTGGCGTGCAGCTCACCTTCCCCGAGCCTCCCGGAGAGGTGCTGGCCCTGCTCGAGCGCTTCGCCGGCAGCGTGGACCTGGTGCTCGTCGAGGGGTGGAAGCAGGGGCCGCTGCCCAAGCTGGAGGTCTGGCGCGAGGGGCTCGGGCCGCTGCTCGCGGCGGAGCGGCGGGACGTGCTCGCGGTGGTGGCGGAGGCCGAGGTGCCCGGGCCGGTGCAACGGTTCGCGCCGGACGACGTGCAAGGCATTGCCACCTTCCTCCAGCAGTGCCTGCGGGACGGAGTGCTATCGCGATGAGCGAGGACAGACACGGGGCGCCCCTGCCCCCAGGCGTCACCCGGCGGCCCGTGCGGCGCTACACCGCGGATGGCCGGCTCGCGCCCGTAGAGCCGGACACCGTGGCCCTCGAGGAGCCGCTCGACATCCGAATCAGCGGGGACACGGTGGCCGTCACCATGCGCACCCCGGGCGCGGACCGCTACCTCGTCACCGGCTTCCTCTTCGCCGAGGGCCTCATCCACTCGGCCGAAGACCTCGGAGGGCTCGCCCACTGCGGCAGGCCCGGCGAGGAGGGCTACGGCAACACCGTCGAGGTGACCCCCGCCCCCGGGCTTGTCATCGACCTGGAGCGCATGGGCGCCACGAAGCGCGGCACGCTGACCACCGCGGCCTGTGGCGTCTGCGGCCGGCGCAGCGTGGATGACCTGATGGCCACGTGCAGCCCCGTGCCCCCGGGCCCGGAGCTTCCCGCCGCGGTGCTCGCCCACGCCACCGAGCACCTGCGCTCCGTGCAGCCCAACTTCGCCCGCACCGGTGGAGTCCATGCCGCCGCCGCGCTCGACGAGCGAGGCACGGTGCTCGCCGCCTTCGAGGACGTGGGCCGTCACAACGCCGTGGACAAGGTGGTGGGCGCACTGCTGCTCGAGCATGGGTTGCGCTCGGCACGGGCCTCGCAACCGGCGGCGATGCGCCCCACCGTGCTGGTGGTGAGCGGGCGCGTCAGCTTCGAGATCATCCAGAAGGCCGCCGTGGCCCGGTGCCCCTTCGTGGCCAGCGTCTCCGCCGCGAGCTCACTCGCCATCGACCTGGCGGAGCGCGCGGGCATCACGCTCGCCACCTTCGTGCGCAACGGCCGCTTCAACGTGTACACCCACCCCGAGCGCATTCGCGAAGGCTGAGCCCCCGCGCCGCCGCGTCCGGGTGGGCCGCGCTACTGGGCCGGGCCGTCCAGCACGTCGCGAAGGCTGGTGGCGTTCAGGGCGCGATCGAACCAGCGATCCAGGGCCGCCCCGTCCGTGCAGGAGAGGATGTGCTGCCGGGACGCCTCGTCGACCTGCACGCCCCGCGCGGTGAGAATCCGGAGCACCGCCTCGGCACGCTCTTGGATTCGGCCCTTCGCCAAGCCCTCCTCCAGGCCCTTGGCCAGACCCTTCTCCAGACCCTTCTGAACTCCCTCCTCAATCATTTCCTCGGCCCAGGTTCCCATCAGCTCCTCCGCTCGTTGCTCATCCACCAACGAATGTAACACCTGCCGTGCCGCTGCCTGGACGGTCCTGCCCTCGGTGCAAAGCAGGTAACGGATGACCAACACCAGATGCTCGGCGCCCTCGGGAGCGGCCTGCATCTGAGCGAAGAGCGCCACCCAGTCCGGCAGCTTGCGGGCCAGTTCCCCGGTGCGTCCGTAGCGCAGCACCAGCCACGCCAGCCGGGCTAGTGGCGGGCCAGCACGAGCGCTCAGCGCTTCTTCCCGCTCGGCCGTCAGGTCATCGAGCAGGTACTCGAAACGTGGCACCAGCGCTCGCCACTGCACCTGCTTCTCCTGTCCTTCCGGCAGGTCGAAGAGGTCCTCCACCCGGCGCGGTGCCGTCCAGGTGCCCTCGGCCCCGTGGTACATGACGAGCGGGATGATGAGGGGCAACTTCTCGCTCTTCGGGTGCTCCTGGCGCCAGCGCTCTACCTGGCGCACCACGTAGCGCAGCATCCTCAGCGCCATCCACGGGTCCACCGTGGACTGATGTTCGAGGAGCACGTACAGCAGCAGCGGCTGGCCCGAGCGCAACTGGGCCGTGAAGAGCAGATCGCTCTCGGTCTCGCGCAGTTCCGGATCCACCACGCTGCCGTGCTCCCGCCGCAAGGACGACCAGTCCACGTCGGAGACGACATGCGCGGGCAGCACGGCGCGCAATTCCGCAGCGGCCCGCTCGGGGTGGCCGAAGGTGTAGCGGGCAAAGAGGTCATGCGGTCCCGACATGGCGAACCGCACCCCAAGCATGGAGCGGGCCAATACCGACCCCAGGCTCTAGCGGAAGCGGCTCACACCGCCCGGACGCGCTTGGGCACCTCGACGTGGTCCAGGTCCCGCACCGCCACCACGTCCTGCACCAGCGCCTGCGCCTCCTGCACGAACGCCGCCGTGTCCTCGTAGCGCTGCGAGAAGTGCGTGAGCACGAGCCTCCTCGCCCCCGCATTCCGCGCCACCTCCGCCGCCTGACGCGCCGTCATGTGGAAGTGGCTGTGCGCCTCCTCGCGCTCGCTGTCCAGGTACGTCGACTCGCACACCAGCAGGTCCACCCCCTCCGCGAGCCGCCCCGCGTTCGCGCACGGCCGCGTGTCCATGATGAACGCGAAGGACTGTCCCTCCCGCTTCTCACCCACGTCCTCCAGGCGCACCGTGCGGCCCTCCACCTCGACCACGCCCCGCCGCTGCAGCTCCCCGACCCGAGGCCCCGACAGCCCATGCTCCGCCAGCCGGCTCGGAATGAGCTGCACCCGCGCGGGCTCCTCCAGCCGGAAGCCGAACGTGTCCACCGAGTGCTCCAGCCGCGCCGCCGACAGCTCGAAGCCCTTCGTCTTCGCCACCACCCCGTCCTTCGCGATGGGCCTCGGCACGATGGTGGCCTTGTCCATGAAGACGGTGGCGTGCCGGAGCCGCTCGTAGAAGGCCTGCCCCGAGGCCGGGTAGTAGATCTCGACCGGATGCGGCGCCGAGTCCAGCGAGAGCCGCTGGATGATGCCCGGCAGCCCCAGCGCGTGGTCCCCATGGAAGTGGGTGATGCAGATGCGCGTCACCTGCCGGGACGACAGCCCCGCGTACAGCATCTGCCGCTGGGTGCCCTCGCCCGGATCGAAGAGGATGCCCTCCTCATCCCAGCGCAGGAAGTAGGCGTTGTGGTTGCGGTGACGCGTCGGCACCTGGCTGGCGGAACCGAGGACGATGAGCTCCCGATTGGACATACACATGCCTCCCGCGACCCGGCGCGAATGACGGACGATGCACCCAGACCCGCGCTCGCGCTCGTTCCTGACGGGATAACGTTCCGGCGGTGTGCTCCCTGCTCGTCCTCCTGGCTCGCGCCAACCTCGTCATGGCCCTCGGCATGGCCGCGGCGGCGTGGCTGGCCCAGGTGCTCGCGGGCCTGCCAGCCGAGCCCCTCCCGCCCCTCCTCACCTTCCTCGTCATCTACGCCATCTACAGCCTCGACCGGGTGACGGAGCTGCACGCCGACCGCCTCACCCATCCCGAGCGGGCGAGCTTCTCCCAGCGTCATGCCCGGCTCATCCGGGGCTCGGCCGGGGCCGCCTACGTCCTCGCGCTCGTGCTGGCGGGGAGCCGGGGCCCCTGGAGCGTGGCCGTCACGCTGCTGCCGCTCGCCGCCCTGCTCCTCTACAGCTTCCCCGTCCTCCCCCGGGCCGTGGCGCGCCGGGTGGGCTTCTCCCGCCTCAAGGAGGTGTTCGTCCTCAAGAACCTGTGGGTCGCCGCCACCCTGGCCGCCACGCCCGTGCTGCTCGCGGGCGTGTTCCACGGCGGGGTGGGGCACAGCACGCCCCTGCTGGCCATCGGCGCCTTCCTGCTCGGGCGCTGGGCCATCAACGTCATCCTCTTCGACGTGAGGGACGAGGCGGGAGACCGCGCCAACGGCCTGCGCACCCTCCCCGTCGTCCTGGGCCGAGCTCGCACCCTGCGCCTGCTCCAGGGCCTCAACGCGCTGCTGGCCGTGCTCGCGGTGGCGGTGCCCCTGCTCGGACTGGCACCGCCGCGCTTCGCGCTCCTCGGGCTGAGCTGCCCGTATGCCTGGGCCTACCTGCGCCAGGTGGAGCGCTCCCGGGACATCCACTTCCTCTGTGACGTCGTCTCCGACGGGGAGCTGCTGGTGCTGGCCGGCGCGGTCCTGCTCGTCACCCGGCTCGCGGGCTTCTGAGGCTCACGGGGACGGCCGGCCCGAGCGTTCCCGGACCGGCCCCACCGTGACGGCGGCTCAGGGGGTGTAGAGCATCCCCGGGCCATAACCCGCGTAGGCGGTGCCCACCACCAGCACCTGCCCGGAGGGCAGCAGCACCGCCCTGTGGCGTATGCGCAACGAGCCGGTGTCTCTCATCGCGGTCCACACGCCCGTGTCCGGGTCATACAGGTCCGCCCGCACCTCCACGACCGCAGCGCCCACCCAGGGCGTTCCGCCCACCACCAGCACCTGGCCCGAGGGCAACAACGTCGCTGTATGGCCGTAGCGGGCGAAGCGCAGGACGCCCGTCAACGACCAGGTGCCCGTCTCCGGATCGTACAGCTCCGCCACTTCACTCGTGTGGGAGCCGCCCACCACCAGCACCTTGCCCGAGGGCAGCAGCGTCGCCGTGTGATCCTGGTGCTCGATCGCCGAGGGGGCCGCCCAGGACCACGTGTCCGTCACCGGGTCATACAGCTCCACCGTCCTGGGGTCGGCCGCTCCGCCCACCACCAGCACCTTGCCCGAGGGCAGCAGCGTCGCCGTGTGGGTGCGGCGGGCCGCGAGCGGGACCGCGGCCGGGGACCAGGTGTTCGCCGCCGGGTCGTACAGCTCGGCCGAGCGGTGGCACATCGCGCTGTCGCACCCGCCCACCACCAGCACCTTGCCCGAGGGCAGCAGCGTCGCCGTGTGGTCCACGCGGCGCAACGCCATGGAGCCCGCCGGGGACCAGGTGCCCGCCGCCGGGTCATACAGCTCCGCCGTCTCGAGCTCGGTGCCCCGCTCGAACATGCCCCCCGCCACCAGCACCTTGCCCGAGGGCAGCAGCGTCGAGGTGTGCGCGAGGCGGGCCTGCAGCAGGCTTCCCGTGGCCGACCAGGAGCGTGTCACCGGATCATACAGCTCCGCCGAGTCGAGGCCCGGGCTCTCCCACGTCCTGAATCCCCCCGCCGCCAGCACCTTGCCCGAGGGCAACACCATCAACGTGTGCCCGGCGCGGTTCGCGGCACGGCCGGGGGCGGCCCAGGTCTCCGCCGCCGGGTCGAACACCTCCGCGAAGAAGGCCTCCTTGCTGCCGCCGAGGAGCACCACCTTGCCCGAGGGCAGCGCCACCAGCGCGTTGCGCTCGCGGTGCTTCGCCAGGCCGGTGGTGGCGGCCCATGTCCCCGCCACCGGGTCATACAGCTCCGCCTGGTCCGAGCTCCCCCCAGCCACCAGCACCTTCCCCGACGGCAGCACCGCCACCGAGGCATGGCTGCGAGGCCGCGCCATGGCGCCCGTCGGGCTCCACGTGCCCGCCGCCGGGTCGTACAGCTCCGCCGTCCGGGCCGCTTCGCCTCCCACGAGGGAGCCTCCCACCACCAGCACCTGGCCCGAGCGCAGCAGGGCCGCCGCGTGCCAGGTGCGGCGCGAGCCCAGCGGGCCCGTGAGCGTCCAGGTCCCCGCCTCCGGGTCGTACAGCTCCGCCACGGCACTGTCGCCGCCCGCCACCAGCACCTTGCCCGAGGGCAGCAGCGTCGCCGTGTGGCCCTGGTGGCTCACGGACATGGAGGCCACCGGGCTCCACGTGCCCGCCGCCGGATCGTACAGCTCCGCCGAGTCGAGGGCCGTGGCCCCCGTGGAGCCGCCACGGGTATAGCCCCCCACCACCAGCACCTTGCCCGAGGGCAACAGCGTCGCGGTGTGGTCCGCGCGCGACACGGCCAGCGAGCCCGTCGAGGACCAGGTGTCCGTCGCGGGATCGTACAGCTCCGCCGCGGCCGTCTCGCCTCCGGCCACCAGCACCTTGCCCGACGGCAGCAGGGTGGCGGTGTGCAGGGTGTGCGCCCCTTTCAGCAAGCCCGTCGAGACGGACAGCCCCGTCGCCGGGTCATACACCTCCGCCGTCGCCCCCCAGAACCCGGCCCTGTCGATCACCAGCACCCGGCCCGAGGGCAGCAGCGTCGTGGTGAGGGCGTCGGCCCCCGAGTTCAACCCACCGATGGCGGCCCACGTGCCTGGCGGAGGAGCGCACTCGGGCAGCCCGCCGAAGCGGAAGGTGTAGGGCGTGGACAGCCCCAGCGCGTTGCTCACCGTGACCGTGACGGACAGCGTCTCCCCGGCGGAACCGCACGCGGGCGCCGTCCAGGGCACCTCGCTCGCCGAGGCACCCTTCACCGGCGTGCCCAGCGTCCCCCGGCTCGCCGACCACGCGAAGCCGAGCGTGCTGCCCTGAGGGTCCTTCGCCTCCACGCGCAGCGTGAAGAGCCGGCCCGGCGACACCGAGATACCGGTCGATACCACCTCGGGGGGCAGTGAGGGCCTGGGGGGCTCGCTCACGCAGAGGGAGAGCGTGCCCGTCTCCTGGCCGCCCCGCCCATCCTCCACCGTCACGCCCAGGTGGCACTCGCAGCTGCCCGCGGCGGGCACGGCGTCGGGCGTGAAGCGCGCGGTGGCCGAGCGCTCGTCCACCCAGCGCCCCGAGCAACCCGAGGCGCTCCAGTGATAGGTCAGCGCGTCGCCGTCCACGTCGGAGGCGGTCACCGCCAAGGTGGTGGACGCGCCCGGCAGCACGCGCGAGGGCGAGGCGGTGATGCCCTCCACCCGCGGCCGGTTGTTCAGCGAGATGTCGATGTCCGCGCCCCCCGTGCCGGTGCGCACCGTGACGGAGATACTCAAGGTGTCGGAGGCGCCGTGCGAGTCCGTCACCACGAGCGTCAGCGGCACCGGGCCCTCGGCCGAGGGAGCCGTCCACGAGGTCGCCGCGCTGGAGGCCGAGCCGAACGTTCCCGCGGGGGCCGTCCACGCGTAGGTGAGCACATCGCCGGGGTTCGCATCATGCGCGGTGGCCGTCAGGGTGAGGGAGCCGCCGGGAGCCACGGCGCTGGCCGAGGCCACCAGGGAGTCGATGACGGGCACGGCGTTCTCGAACGGCGTGGAGGGCGAGAGCCGTTGCAGGGTGATGGCCACCAGCACCGTCTCCCCGGCGGAGATGGTGACGCCGGTGGCCTTGCCCGCGTACATCTTCGTGCCGTCCACGCCAAAGGCCTCGGCGGTGAAGGTGCGCTCCGCCCCCGCCGGGATGCCCGCCATCGTCCCGCCCCACGTCCCGTCCACCTTCTCCAGGGACAGGAGGCGCGAGGAGTCCAGGTCCGGCGCCGTGAGCTCGATTTCCACGCGCGCCACGCCGCTCGCGGTCAGCGCCTGCTCGAAGTGGCCCACGAACCGGGCCGAGCCCTCGGGCCGCACCGGCTGCTCCGGGCGGCAGCCCGAGACAATCCATACCAACCCCACCGCCAACCAGGGCAGCAGCGAAAAGCTTCGACGTTGCACGAACTCCCCCTCTACGAAAACGCGCTCCGGCCTCACGCGGACCGGACCACTCTAGCCGAGCGAACGCACCGTCGCGTCTGTCTTTCACGAGGGTTACCCGACACCGCGTGACAAGGATTGGACGGCAGGTGAAGTCCTCGGGACGGCCGGCCCGGAGCGCTCCCGGACCGGCCCCCACCCTGATGGCGGCTCAGGGGTTGTAGAGCAACGTCGAGGCGAAGAACCCTCCCTCGGGATTCACCACCAGCACCTGCCCGGAGGGCAACCGCGTCGCGGTATGCCCGTAGCAATACGCGTCGATATCTCCAGCCAGCGACCAGTTCCCGGTGACCGGATCGTATAGCTCAGACATCACCACGGGGCTGGAGAGGACCCCTCCGGCCACCAGCACCTTGCCCGACGCCAGCACCGTCGCCGTGTGATTGCCTCGAGGCCAGGTCATGGCGCCCGTGGGGGCCCACGTCCCTGTCGCCGGGTCATAGACCTCTACCCCCGGCGAGTCGGGGCCGAACCCGCCCACCACCAGCACCTTGCCCGACGCCAGCACCGTCGCCGTGTGCTGCTCCCGAGGCCAGGTCATGGCGCCCGTGGGGGTCCACGTCCCCGTTGCCGGGTCATAGATCGCCGCCCCGTAGCCAACGACCAGGACCTTGCCCGTTGCCAGCAGCGTCGCCGTGCCATAGACAGACACGGTTCCCGCCTCGGCCCACGTTCCCGTCTCCGGGTCGTACAGCTCCATCACGGAAGAGCCGCCCCCCAGGACCAGGACCCTGCCTGTGGGCAGCATCAGGGCGAAATGGCCGTACCGGGGTACACGCATGGCCCCCGTCGGACTCCACGCTCCCGTTGCCGGGTCATACAGCTCCGCTGTCGCGAGGGAACTACCGGCTGCGTGACCTCCGGCCACGAGAACCCTGCCCGTCGGCAACAGCGTCGCCGTATGGCGCGCACGCGCCGTGGTCATGGAACCTGTCGTCCTCCAGGTCCCCCTCGCGGGCTCGTAGAGCGCCGCCTTCACGCCGAAGCTGGTGCCTCCCGCCATCAAGACGCTGCCCGCCGGCAGCAGCGTCGCCGAGTGACCCCAGCCTGCCGTGGGCTCCCCCCCGTACGGCGTCCATGCGCCCGTCATGGGGTCGTACACTTCCACCAGGGAGCGGGAGCCCCCCGTCACCAGCACCTTGCCGGTCGGCAGCAGCGTCGCCGCATGGAGGTAATGCGAGGCCACCGGAGCGCCCGTGGGTGTCCAGTTCCCCGTCTCGGGGTCGTACACCTCCGCGAAGGATTCCCCGACGACCAGCACCTTGCCTGTCGGAAGCAACGTCGCCGAGAGCAAGAAGCTCCCCTGGCTCATGGTTCCCGCCGGAGTCCACGTGCCCGTCTCCGGATCGTACGTCTCCGCCAACAAGAGGGTGGAGTGGCCCCCCGCCACCAGCACCTTGCCCGTCGGGAGCAACGTCGCCGTATGGGCCTCACGGCCCACGCTCATGGCGCCCGCCGGGCTCCACGTGCCCGTCTCCGGATCGTACAGCTCCGCCGTCTCGAGAGGCCTCGCGGCGCTTCCCTGACCTCCCGTCACCAGCACCTTGCCCGTGGGCAGCAGCGTCGCCGTATGGAAGCTGCGGGCAGCCGCCATGGGGGCCGCCGGGCTCCACGTGCCCGTCTCCGGGTCGTACAGCTCCGCGGTCGCGAGGGGAGCACCATCGGAACCGGCTCCTCCGGCGACCAGGACCTTGCCTGTCGGCAGCAGGGTGGCCGTGAGCCGCTCCCGGTACGTGGACATGGAGCCGGTGGGAGCCCAGGTCCAGGACACGGAGTCGAAGAGGTCCACCTTGTCGGACTTCCCCACCACGAGCACCTTGCCCGTCGGAAGCAACGTCGCGGTGTGGAGGTAGCGTCTGTAGCCCACGAAGGGCTCGGAACTCCCGGAGCCCACGAGGGTCGACAGCCCCGTCTCCGGATCGAAGACCTCCTCCGAAACAGTATCCGGGGGTCCATCGGCCCCCCCCACCATCAGCACCAGCCCGGATGGAAGCAGCGTCGCCGTGTGCAATTGCCTGGCTCGGCTCAAGCCCCCAACGGCACTCCACGTTCCGGGACGCAGACAGTCCGGCACGTCCCTGACGACAGTAAAGGGGGTGGACGTGGACAGGCCGAGTGCGTTGCGCACCGTGGCCGTGAGGGTGACGCTGCCTCCGCCCAGCACACACCCGGGCGCCGTCCACACCACCTCGCTCCGGGTGGCGCTGCTCGCCGGAGTGCCCAACGTCCCCGCGCTCGCCGCCCAAGAGAACGCGAGCGCGCTGCCCTGCGGGTCCTCCGCCTCCACCCGCAGCGTGACGGTGCCGCCCGCTGGAGCGGTGCTGGCGGACTGGAAGGTGCTCACCACCTCCGGCGCGAACAGCGGCACCGGGGGCTCGCCCACGCACATGGCCAGCGTGCCCAGCGCCTGCCCCCCACGCCCATCCTCCACCGTCACCCCCAACCGGCAATCACAGGCGCCTCCCGGCGGCACGGCATCCGGAGTGAAGCGCGCCGTCGCCGACGTCTCCCCCGTCCAGCTCCCCGTGCACCCGGACGCGCTCCACCGGTACGCCAGTGCATCGCCGTCCGCATCCGAGGCCGTCGCCACCACCGTGGTGGCCTCGCCCACGTTCACGCGCGAGGGCGTGGCGACGATGCGCGCCACCAGCGGCCAGGTGTTCAGCGTGACGTCGACATCCGCGCCGCCGCTCGCGCCTCGCACCTTGAGCGAGAGGCTCACCGTGGCCGAGGAGCCATGCGGGTCCGTCACCGTCAGCTTCAGCGTCACCGGCGCCGTGGCCTCTGGAGCCGTCCACGTCGTCGTGGCGCTGGAGGCCGAGCCGAGCGTCCCCGCCGTGGCCGTCCACGCATAGGTGAGCGCATCGGTGGGGTTGGGGTCATGGGCGGTGGCACGCAGGGTGACGCTCTCGCCCGGGGACGCGGAGCTGGCCGAGGCCACCAGCGCGTCGATGATGGGCACCGCGTTCTCGAAAGGAGGCCGGGCCGCCGTCTCCTGCAGGGTGATGGCCACCAGGGCCGTGCGCCCCGGAGTAATGGTGATGCCGGTGGCCGAGCCCGTGAACAGCTTCGTCCCCTCCGCTCCGAAGGCCTCCGCGCGGAAGGTGCGGTCCGCTCCCGCCGGGACGCGGCCCAGGGTTCCGCTCCAATGGCCGCCCGTCTTCACCAGCTCCGCGCTGAGGGGCACCATGTCCGCGGCCGTGACCGTCACGGCGACGCGCGTCACGTCACTCGTGGCCAGGGCCTGCTGGAGACTGCCCACGAGTTGCACCGAGCCGGTGGGCACTTCCGGCTGACAACCCGAGACAATGACTACCCATACCGCCGCCAACCATGGCAGCAGCGTGAATGCTTTGCGTTGCATGAATTGCCCCCTCACTCGTGAAGGCGCACGTGAGGTACGCGCGCGGCCTTCAACCTAACGGGAGATCCGGGCGTATTCGAATTCAGCGTCCGTTGGCATATCTCGCACGCTGGACGGTAGGGGCCGAGATGGACGTCCACGGCCAGCCCGCTCCCCGCGCGGCGCCCCTGGCCCGCGCCATGCTCTGGGCACCGTCCACCATGCCGGGACCTCATGATCTCTTCGCTCGCTACACCTTCGGCCACCCCGAGCGCGCCGCCGCGGAGCTGCGTGCCGTGCTGCCCGCGCATGTCGTCTCCGACGTGGACTGGTCGTCCTTGCGGCGGGAGCACGGCAGCGTGGTGGACCCGGAGCTGAGGGAAACGGAGAGCGACCTGCTCTTCACGGCCCGGTTGCACACCGGCCAGCCGCTGCTGCTGTACGTGTTGCTGGAGCACCAGTCCACGGTGGACCCGTGGATGGCGCTGAGGATGCTGCGCTACGTGGTGCGCCAGGTAGAGCGCTGGCGCCAGGAACACCCGAAGAGCGAGCTGCTGCCGCTCATCATCCCGCTCGTCATGTACCACGGGGCCGAGGGCACCTGGACGGCACCGCGCCGGGTGGAGGACCTCTTCGACATGCCGGAAGGACAGGAGAAGCGGGAGCAGTGGCGAGCGCTGGTGCCACGTTTCGAGTACCTGCTCGATGACCTGACGGCCGAGCGGGAAGAGGCTCTGAGCGCTCGCCCCGGCCCACCCCTGGCCCGGCTGGCGTGGCTGGTGCTGCGCTACGGACGCACGGGGGAACTGGCCCGGAAGCTACCGGACTGGGTGGCGCTCTTCGCTCAGATGCAGGCCGCTCCCGAGGGCGCCGAGCATCTGGTGGTGGTCATCCGTTACCTGCAGTCGACCGAGGGCAAGGCCATCCATGCAGCGGCACGGCAGGTGTTACATTCGTTGGTGGATGAGCAACGAGCGGAGGAGCTGATGGGAACCTGGGCCGAGGAAATGATTGAGGAGGGAGTCCAGAAGGGTCTAGCCATGGGCCGGGAAGAGGGCCGGCTCCAAGAGCGTGCCGGGGTGGTGCTCCGGATTCTCACCAAGCGGGGGGTGCAGGTGGACGAGGCCGCCCGCCAGCGCATCCTCTCCTGCACGGACGGGGCGACCCTGGACCGCTGGTTCGATCGGGCGCTGACCGCCAGCGCCCTGTCCGAGGTGCTGGACGGTCTTGCCCAGTAGCGTTGCGCTCAGCCTCGCGCGAAGGCGTCGCTCACGATCTTTCGCGCCTCCTCGACGATGGACTCCAGGTGCTTCGCGTCGCGGAAGCTCTCCGCGTAGATCTTGTACACGTCCTCGGTGCCCGAGGGCCGCGCGGCGAACCAGCCGTTCTCCGTCACCACCTTGAGCCCGCCGATATCCGCGTTGTTGCCGGGCGCCTTCGTGAGGCGCTGGAGGATGGGCTCGCCCGCGAGCGTGGTGGCGCGCACCGCGTCCGGCGACAGCTTCTTGAGCGCCGACTTCTGCGCCGCCGTGGCCGGTTGATCGATGCGTGTGTAGATGGGCGCGCCGAACTTCTTCGTCAGCTCCTGGTAGTGCACGCCCGGATCCTTGCCCGTGCGCGCGAGAATCTCCGCGGCCAGCAAGTCGAGGATGATGCCGTCCTTGTCGGTGGACCAGACGGTGCCGTCGTGGCGCAGGAACGAGGCGCCCGCGCTCTCCTCGCCGCCGAAGCCGAGCGAGCCATCCAGCAGCCCGTCCACGAACCACTTGAAGCCCACGGGCACCTCGACCACGCGCCGGCCCAGGTCCTTGCCCACGCGGTCGATCATGCTGCTGCTCACCAGCGTCTTGCCCACGCCCGTGCCGGGCTTCCAGCCGGGCCGGTTCCGGTACAGGTAGCTGATGGCCACGGACAGGTAGTGGTTGGGATTCATCAGCCCCACGCTGCGGGTGACGATGCCGTGCCGATCCGAGTCCGTGTCGTTGCCGAAGGCGATGTCGTAGCGGTCCTTGAGCTCGACCAGGCCGGCCATGGCGTAGGGTGACGAGCAGTCCATGCGGATCTTCCCGTCGTGGTCCACGCGCATGAAGCGGAAGGTGGGGTCCACCGTCTTGTTCACCACCTGGATGGACAGGCCATAGCGCGCGGCGATGGGCTCCCAGTAGGCGAGGTTGGAGCCGCCCAGCGGATCCGCCCCGATGGACAGCTTCGCCCCGCGGACCACCTCCAGGTCCACCACGTTGCCGAGGTCCTCGACGTACGGGGTGATGAAGTCATACGTCTTCACGGTGGAGGAGGTGCGGGCGCGCTCGTAGGGGATGCGCTGCACGCCGGCGTTGTCCGCGCCGAGCAATTCATTGGCGCGCTTCTCGACCTGGCCGGTAATCCCCGTGTCGGCGGGGCCGCCATTGGGCGGGTTGTATTTGATGCCCCCGTCCTCGGGCGGGTTGTGCGAGGGCGTGATGACGATGCCATCGGCGAGCCCCTGCGTGCGCCCGCGGTTGTAGGTGAGGATGGCGTGCGAGATGACCGGCGTGGGCGTGGCCCCGTCGGTGAAGCGCACCTGGACGCCGTGGGCCGCGAGCACCTCGAGCGCCGAGCGCTGGGCCGGCTCGGACAGCGCATGCGTGTCCATGCCGAGGAAGAGCGGACCGTCGATGCCCTCCTTCTTGCGGTACTCACAGACGGCCTGCGTCACCGCGAGGATGTGTGCCTCGTTGAAGGCGCGGCGCGCGGCCGAGCCGCGATGACCGGAGGTGCCGAAGGCCACGCGCTGCTCGGCCACGCGCACGTCGGGACGCTCCGAGTAGTACTGGGAGCGCAGCGTCTCGGGGTTGATGAGGAGGGACTCGGGAGGGAGCTTGCCAGCAAGAGGATGGGCCACGCGGCGAATCTACCCGCCACGTGGCCCCCATCCCATGCACTTGTTCGTGCCGATGTTGCCTCGTTCACGCCGCTCGGGCGGGGCGCTACGGAGTCGGAATCGGGGCGCCCGCGGGCTCGTTCACCCGCTCACTGTCGCTCGGGAAGCTGTCCCCCTCGAAGCGCTGGTCGTCCTCGAGGCCCGAGCCACCCGTGCCCTCCGTGCCGCTCTTGTCCTTGGCCTTGGCCTTGGTCTTCGCCTTCGTCTTGGCCTTGTCCTTCGCCTTGGTGTCCTTGTCCGGCATCTGCGCGGTGCCCGTGTCCGTGGTGCTGGTACCAGGGGCCGCGCCCGTGTCCATGGAGCCGGTGCCGGTGCCCGTCCCGGTGCCAGGAGGCGGGGCCATGGTGCCCGTACCCGTGCCCGTCCCGGTGCCAGGAGGCGGGGCCATGGTGCCCGTACCCGACCCGGTGCCCGTGGTGCCGGTGCCACCCGTGCCCATGTCGTCCTGCATGCCGGAGCCGCCCGCGGCCTCGTCGTTCTGCAGGCCCGCGCCGCCCGTGCCCGGGTCCGTCGTCGGAGACGTGGCGTCATCCTGGATGACATCGTCCTGGATGAGGTCGCCGGAGCCGCCCGTCCCCGGGTTCTCCGGGTTCATCGTGCCCGAGCCGCCGTAGTCCTCGGGGATCCGGGTGCCCGTGTTGGGGATGGGCTCTCCGAAGTCGTCCTGGCCCATGTCACCGGCGCCTCCCGTACCTCCCGGCGCGGGCGTGGTGGTACCTCCCTGGTCCGTGGACGGCGGCGGCGTCGCCTGGTCCGCCGGTGGATCCGACGGCGGCAGCTCCGCCGCCTTGTCCGACTTGCACGCCGTCCCGAACGCCATGGCGCCAGCGATGAGGCCGGCGAGAATGAACTTGTTCCTCGTCATGGTGTGTCTCTCTCCCCCTCGAAAAAGCCGTTGCTGATGGCCGGGAACGTGGGGAGCCCATGGCCGCCTCGCAGGGAGCGCCTCCCAGGCCGGCCGCTCGTCGGGGCGGCGCGTCATGGCCCTTGCCGCGCGCGCCAGGGCTCAAGGGTTGGGTTCTCAACATCGTCCGGTGGCGCCTCGCACCCCGCGTGAGGGCGCGGGCCGGCGTCCCGAGTCACTCCGTCCGAAACCGAGCCTTTCCCGGGAAGCTCTCTATACTGGGCGCGGCCAGGGGGTTCTCCACACCATGAGCAGTCGCAAGCGCGTCCTCGGGATGATTCTCGCGGGAGGTCAGGGCACTCGCCTGGCTCCCTTGACGTCCAGGCGCTCCAAGCCCGCCGTCCCGTTCGGGTCCAAGTTCCGCATCATCGACTTCGCGATGAGCAACTTCCTGAACTCGGGCGTCTACTCCATCTACGTGCTGACGCAGTTCAAGGCCCAGTCGCTCACCGAGCACATCCAGCGCGGCTGGCGCTTCGGCTCGGGCCTGCTGGCCGACTACTTCATCACGCTCGCCCCGGCGCAGATGTACCTCTACGAGGAGCTGGGCAACGTCTGGTACCGCGGCACGGCCGACGCCATCTACCAGAACATGCACCTGGTGGAGAACTACCGCGCCGACGACGTGGCCATCTTCTCCGGCGACCACATCTACAAGATGAACGTGGCGCACATGCTGGAGCAGCACGAGGCGCACCGCGCCGACATCACCATCGCCGCCTACCCCACGCCGCTGGTGGACGCCTCGCGCTTCGGCGTGATGCAGGTGGACGAGCGCGGCCGCGTCACCGAGTTCCAGGAGAAGCCCAAGGACCCCAAGGCCATGCCGGGCAAGCCGAACATGGCCCTGTGCAGCATGGGCAACTACATCTTCAGCCGCCGCGTGCTCAGCGAGCTGCTGGAGGTGGACGCGCGCACCGAGGGCTCGCAGCACGACTTCGGCAAGGACGTGCTGCCGCGCGCGCTGCGCGATGGCTACCACATCCACGCGTATGACTTTCACTCCAACCCCATCCCCGGGCAGACGCGCGCCAACACGTACTGGCGCGACGTGGGGACGCTCGAGGCCTACCACGAGGCCTCGATGGACCTGGTGTCGGTGGACCCGGAGTTCGACGTCTTCAACCCGGAGTGGCCGCTGCGCACGGCCGTCGAGTACAGCCCGCCGGCCAAGTTCGTCCACGAGGCGGGCGAGCGCATGGGCCGCGCGCTCAACTCCATGGTGGCCGGCGGGTGCATCATCTCGGGCGGCACGGTGCGCGAGAGCATCCTGTTCCGCCGGGTGCGGGTGAACTCCTACTCGCTGGTGGAGCGCTCGGTGCTCTTCGACGAGGTGGACATCGGCCGGCACGCCAAGGTGAAGAACGCCATCATCGACAAGGACGTGCGCGTGCCGCCCAACGCGAGGATTGGCTACGACCTGGCGGCCGACAAGGCGCGCGGCTTCACCGTCACGGACAACGGAATCGTGGTGGTGCCCAAGGGCTACAAGTTCGACTGAGGCTCGCGCGCCGAGCGCCGCAGCCACAGGCACCCGAGCACCAGCAGGGCCGGGTAGAGCAGCGCGCGCCTCGGCATGTCCGTGCCGGGCGCCATGCGGTAGGCATTGAGCAGGGGCGAGGGGTGCGTCCAGGCCCGCGCCCGCAGGCAGCGCCAGGCCTCGGCGGCCTGTCCGGGCACGTCCGGGCCGGGGCAGTCGCCGGGGTCCACGAAGAGGGCATTGAGCAGCTCGTTGGAGCGGTAGATGCTGATGAGGTGCGGCACCGAGGCCACCGCGAGCAGCCCGGCCAGCAGCGCCACGCGCACCGGCGTGGCCACCAGCGGACGCACGAGGGACTCGGCCACCGGGGCATAGGCATACAGCAGCACCAGCAGGGCCGCCGGCAGCCACGGCAGCACCAGGCGCGGGCCCCACGCCCACCAGCCGAACGGTGCCCACCAGCGCGACAGCCCGGCGCACAGCAGGCCCACCAGCGCGGCCACGCCCAGCAGGGGCAGCCAGGAGGGACGCGCGGTGCCGCCGCGCCGATGCCTCGCCACCGCCAGTGGGAGCGCGGCCAGCAACAGCACGAGGAAGGGCCAGTAGAAGAGCAGCCCCGCGTTGGGCGCCACCCACAGCGCGACGAGGTTCTCCAGCTGCACCCCCAGGGGCGGGGCCCAGCTCGCCTCCTGCAGGTAGCGCGTGTTGACGGGCGAGCCGAAGCGGAAGAGGTTGAACGCGGCCGACAGCCCCCCGGCGAGCAGCACGGCGGCGGCGGCGCCCACCAGCCGCCCGCGCTCGGCGCGCAGCAGCTCGCGCCACGGCTGGCCCGGCACGTGGTGCACCACCACGCACGTGGCGCCCAGCACGGCGATGAACGGGAAGGCCGTCTCCTTGGTGAGCCCGTTGGCGAAAGCCAGCAGGGCCACGAGCCACGGGCTCCCGCGCCGCAGCCACGCCGCCGCCAGCGCCGCCGCGGCGAAGGTGGCCACCATCTCGCCGAAGGAGCGCGTGGCGTAGTGGAAGAGAATGCCGCTGGCCAGCACGAGCACCGCCGCCACCGCCACCGGGCGCGAGCGCACGGCCAGCGTCCGCCACGTCATGGCGAGCAGCCCGAAGAAGGCCGTGAGGCTCAGGTAGCAGAGCGCGCGCCCCGCGTCCTCCAGCGAGCCCCCGGCCGCGCGCACCAGCAGGGCGGGCCCGTACTGCAGCAGGGGCCACTTGCCGGCCTCGGTGCAGCCCGACCAGCGGCCCTCGGACAGGCACGCCCGGACGCCGTCGGCGCACCGGAGCAGGTCCTCCGTGTCCCCATCGAGGAAGAGCTGCCTCGCCATCACCCGGGCCAGCGCCGCGGCCGCGAGCAGGCCGAGCACCCACCCCGCTCGCGCGAGCAGCACCTGGAGGAAGGAACGGGCACCGGACCGCGCCTCGGCGGCGGTGCTGGGAGAGGGGGAGTGGGGCGTCAGCGGGGACATCGGGGCGCCTGTACGTATCTCATCCGAGCGCCGGATGCCTCGGGTGAAACGGGCCCGCCCAGCAGGCCTCCCGGCGAGCACTCCCTCACCCCGGCCCTCTCCCAGACGGAGAGGGGGGCCGCCGGAGCATCAACCCAGGACGCCTTCCGTGGGGTCGCGCACGACGCGAGCCTCAGCGGAGGTCCTCATTCTCCTGCTCAGCCACCACACGCCCACCGTGAACAGCCCCAGTGCTCCAGCGAACAGGGCGAGCCTGCTCGTCATGCCCAGCACCTCCGCGCCCGTGGCCTCCACTCCCGCGTACATCGTCACCACGAAGGCCAGCAGGTTGTGGGTGGCATGGATGAGGATGCACGGCACCAGCGAGCGCGTCTTCCAATACACCCAGCCCAGGAAGAGGCCCGCCAGCAGGCCCGCGATTCCCTGCCAGATGTTGAGATGAATCACCCCGAACAACACCGCCGACCCGGCAATCGCCTTGGCCGGTGAATGGTTCTTCAGCAACCCGTCGAGGATGATTCCCCGGAACAGGAGCTCCTCCAGCAGGGGCGCCAGGAGGACCACCGAGACGAACGAGAAGAGATTGGGGCGCAAGGCCTCGCCCATCATCTGCTCGAACCACTCGGGCGTGGGGATCAACGCCGTGATCGGGTCGATGATGAACCCCATGCAGATGGTCAGGGCACAGACCATCACGAGGATGCTCACGGGCACCCGCGTGAACTTCAGCGCGGGCCGCTCGACCAGGGCCAGCGACTTCTTGCGCAGTCCCACCCGGATGGCGAGCCCCAGCGTCAGGCCATACACCACCATTTCGAGCGCCGAGCGGAAGAGCGCATGGCTTCGCAGGGGCTCGGGCAGAAGCAGCGCGAGCAATTCCAGCGGCACGCCCACCGCGAAACCCAGGGCAATGCAAATGAGCACCAGCCCCGAGGCCTGTCTCAGGTTCGGGTAGTGGGTCGTCGAACGGTCCATGCGATGGTGCGGCTCCAGTGACGAAGTCGTCATGGGGTGTGGCTCCTCCTCCCGGTTGAAGCTGGAGCCGCGCCATCCATCGGCAAATAGATAATGTCCCTTCGACACATCGGGAAAACCGATGCTCCTAGCCCAGAAGACCGCGGGCAACCGGGCGAGCACCTCCCCGGCGGGCCGAGTCCCCGCTACCTTTCCAAAACGTCCCAGCTCGCCCTGCCCGTGGCCGTGGCGCGAGTAGTCTCCCTCCCACGTGCCGCGCGGGTGCGCGGAGGGAAGGGGCTCTCATGGCAGGCGATGGACTGCGTCTCCACTTCGACTTCGATGACGACGGCACCGGGGAGCTTCAGGCCAGCGTCCGCTCCCAGGGCTTCAGTGGCTACGGCAGCGCCTGGTTCAGCACCGCGCAGCTCGAGCGCTTCGCCTCGGCGCTCGCGGCGTTCCCGTTGACCGAGGAGGCCCGGAAGGGGCTCGCCGGTGGCTACTGGAAGGACGGCCAGTTGGTGGAGGCCCACCTGGGGCTGTCCGCCTACCAGATAGATCATGCGGGGCACATTGGCGTGCGCGTCCGTGTCGCGACGCCGATCGGTGTCGCCGCCCGCCCGCTGTCCCAGCACGTGGCCGAGGTCGAGCTCCAGACGACCTATCACGAGCTGGAGAGCTTCAGCCGGGAGCTCCGGGAGCACCTCGCGGGGGAACGGGAGGAAGCCGTTCTGAACTCGGACCTGCGGACCTGAGCCGCTATCATCCCCGCGCATGAACGTGGGTGTCACGCCTCCCGAAAGACAGACAACCCTGCGGCTGAACGACGGCCGCTCGCTCGCGTGGTCCGAGTGGGGCCCCGTTGACGGCCTCCCCGTCTTGTTCTGCACCGGCGCGGCGATGAGCGGCTCGCTCGGCTTCGGCGCGGACGCGCTCGCGGACCTCGGCATGCGGCTCCTCGCCATCGACCGGCCCGGCCTCGGCGCGTCCACCCCTCATCCCCAGAAGACCTTCGCCTCCTGGGTGGACGACGTACGGCAGCTCCTCACCGCGCACGGCCTGCGCGGCGTCACCACCGTCGGCTTCTCCCAGGGCGCGCCGTTCGCGCTGGCGCTCGCGGGCCGAGGCCTCGTGAAGGCCGTGGCGATCGTCTCCGGACAGGACGACCTCGCCTGGCCCTCGCTCGCGCCGCTGCTGCACCCCGACGTGGCCGCGATGGTCCGCTCCGCCCGGCAGGACCCCGCCGGCTTCGAGCAGTCCTTCGCGCGCATGGCCACGCCGGATGGTCTGTGGCAGCTCATCCTCGGCATGAGTGGCGAGCGCGACCGGGCGCTCTACCTCAGCGAGCCCTTCGGCACGGCGTACCAGCGGGCCCTGCGGGAGGGCTTCTCACAAGGCGCGCAAGGCTACGCGAGGGACCTCGTCAACGCCCTGGGCCCGTGGCTGGTGGAGCCGGAGCACATCCCGGTCCCGGTGGACCTCTGGTACGGCGGCGCGGACACCAGCACGGTCCACTCGCCCGACTTCGGCGCCACGCTCGCCACGCGCCTGCCCCACGCCACCCACGTCCTGGACCCCCAGGAGGGTGGTTCCATTCTCTGGACGAGGGCCCGCGACATCCTCGTGCGACTCAGGAGCCACGCCGGTACGTGACCCGGGCCTCGAGCCGGGCTCGCGAAGGGTTCACGGAGACCCGTCCCCCGCCCCAGGACCCCATATCCGGATGCCCACGTTCGGGGTGCCCGCGTCCGGTTCCTGCCGGGCCCTGAAGAGGAACGGGTAGGTGACGGCGACCCTTCCTCCATCCGCCACCGGAGGAAATCGCCACGCCGTCATCTTGCTGGCGATGCACTGCTCGAGCCCCGCGTCCCCCACCGTGTTCCGGGCCGCCACGGGGTCGCTGACCGAGCCGTCCGCGTTGATCATGAAGCGCACTGCTATCAGACCCTGGAGTTGGGGCGACTGCTCCAGGGCACGCTCGTAGCACTCGCGGATGTCACCCCGGTTGGCCTCGATGACCGAGCGGATCTGCTCCTTGTCCAGCCCGGGGCCCCCGCTGCCTCCATCCGGGCGGTCCGGCCCGTCCGTGCCACCGTCCTGGTCCGCCTGCCCCAGGGGCGCGAGCCGCTGAGGCGTGGACGGAGACGGCTTCGACCCGGCCGCGCACCCGCCCAGGGCCAGGGCCATGAGCACCCATCCCATGTTCCGCATTCGTGGATTCCTCCTGTTGAGGGCGACCCTATCCGAGCCCGGCCTACCCCGCCTCGGCCTGGAACGTCATGCCCGCGGCGCGCAGCCGCTCGACGAGCTTCATCCCCATGCACGAGGCGGGGGTGAGCAGCCCGCCGCGCTCCGGTAGCGCGTCCTCGGCGAGGCACAGCGCGGACTCGCCCAGCATCCACGACGTCGCGCCGTAACCCGGATCCTGCGTCGCCCCGACGCGCGCGCGCACCCGCTCCCCCGCCGCGCCCACCCCGAGCAATTCAATCTCGAACGAGCCGCTCTCGCGCGCCTCGCGGCTCGGCCCCTCGCCCGGGGCTGGCAGGAAGCGCTGGGCCAGCTTGCGCACGGGCCCGAACACCACCGCGCCGGACAGGGCCATGCCCGCGCTCGTCGCCACCGCCCGCGCCATTCCCGGCAGGCCCCGTCCCACGTCCACCGACTCGTCGTAACGGAACTCGCGCCCGTACGCGTAGCCGAGCAGCGCGTTGCTCCGCCGCACCACGCGCGTGTTCACCGCCGCCATGAAGAACGGCGCCAGCCACCGCCCCGTCTCCGCGTCCCGCCGGGGCCGCAGCCAGTCCTCCTGTCCGGGCACTCCGGGCGCGCCCTCGGGGTTCAGCGAGTACGGGTCCGCGAGCAACCGGCGCACCGCGGGGTCCTTCATCCGCTCCGCCGCGAGCAGCCCGCTGGCGATGGTTCCCCCGCTCGCGCCGCCCTTCATCCGCCGCACCCGGTAATGGGCCTCGGCCAGCCGTCCGCCCCGCGCGGCGAGCTGCTCGTGGAGCAGCAGCACCCCGAGGTCCGACGGAATGGAGTCGAAGCCGCACGAGGGGACGATGCGCGCTCCCGTCTCGACGGCGCGGGCATGGTGGGTGTCGATCATCTCGCGCACCCAGTGCGTCTCGCCCGTCAGGTCGCAGTAGTCGGTGCCCTGCTCCGCGCACGCGCCGAGCAGCGCGCTCCCATAGAGGGCATAGGGGCCCGCGGTGGTGCACACGACGCGCGTGCGCCGCGCGAGCTCGCCCATGGCGGCCCGGTCCAGGCTGTCGCCCGCCACCAGGGGGAGCTCCTTCGCCGAGGGCTCCAGGGCGGAGAGCTCGTCGCGCACGGCTCCGAGCTTGTCGAGGCTCCGGCCGGCGAGGGCCCAGCGGAGCGCGGGACGCTTCTTCACGAGGTACTCGGCGACGAGGCGCCCGGTGAACCCCGTGGCTCCGAAGAGGACGAGGTCGAACTCCCGGGTGCGGGTGCGGCGCTGCTCACGGTCTGTCATGCTCGCGGATGCAAGCACCGGAAGCGCCGGAGCGGAAGGAGCACTTCACATGGACCCCGTCATCGAGTGGCTGCGCACCGTGCCGCTGTGGCAGGCCGCGCTCGTCTTCCTGGCCAAGAACGTGCTCGTGCTGGGGGTGGCCGTGGCCCTGGGAGAGTGGCTGCGCCGGCGCTTCGCCCACCGCCGCGTGGCCCCCGAGGCGCTTCCGCTCCAGCGGGAGGAGTGGGTGCTCGCCACGGGGTGCGCCGTGCTCAACTCGGTGGTGACCTTCGCCGGCCTGCTGCTGTGGCGCGAGGGGCTCATCCGCTTCCGGCTGGACGGGGGCCCGCGTGTGCTGGTGGACATACTGGTGCTGGTGGGGGTGATGGACCTGGGCATGTACCTGCTGCACCGCACCGCGCACCTGCCGTGGCTCTACGGCTGGCTGCACGCGCCCCACCACCGCTACGAGCGCGCCCGGCCCCTCACCCTCTTCGTGCTCAGCCCGCTGGAGGTGCTCGGCTTCGGCGGCCTGTGGCTCGCGGTGTGTATGGCCTACGAGGCCTCGTGGGCCGCCATGCTGCTCTACCTCGTCTTCAACACCCTCTGGGGCCTGCTGGGCCACCTGGGCGTGGAGCCCTTCCCGGATGGCTGGGTGCGCTGGCCCGGCCTGCGCGCCGTGGCCACCACCACCTTCCACGCCCGGCACCACCTGGACCAGGCCCACCACTACGGCTTCTACACCCTCGTGTGGGACCGGCTCTTCGGCACGCTCGCCCCGGACTACGAGGCCTCCTTCGGCCGCTCGCAGGTGCAGCCGCCCGCTCACACCAGCGCGTCCAGCTCCTCCAGCAGCCGGTCCACGTCCGCCTCGGTGTTGTAGAGGTGGGGGGACACGCGGATGCTGTCGCCGCGCACGCTCACGAACACCTTGCGCGCCGCCAGCTTCGCCGCCACCTCCGGGCCGTAGCCTCCCCGCCGCTTCAGCCCCACCATGTGCCCCGCCCGCTGCGTCTCCGGCGGCACCTCCAGCGTGAGCGCCCTCGCCCCCTTCGCCACCCGCTCCGTCAGCGCGCGCAGCGTCTCCTGCACGTCCGCCACGCCCCACTTGAGCAGCTGACTCAGCGCCGCCATCGCCATCGGCACCAGCACGAAGTTGCTGCGCTCCCCCACGTCGAAGCGCCTCGCCCCCGGCTGGAAGTCGTCCCGGTAGTCCACCAGCCGCGCGAAGTCCTCGCTCCCCCCGCGCATCAGCCAGTTGTGCTCGATGGGCCGGCCCTCTCGGAAGCGTGGCGCCACGTACAGGTAGCCCTGGCTGTAGGGCCCCATCAGCCACTTGTAGCCCGCCGCCGCCAGGAAGTCCGGCTTCACCTCCGCCACGCTCAACGGCAGCGCGCCCAGCGACTGCGTCGCGTCCACCGCCAGCGCCGCGCCCACCTCGCGCGCCCGCTGCCCCACCCGCACCAGGTCCACCAGCCCTCCGTCCGTCCAGTGGCAGTGCGGCACCGCCACCAGCGCCGTGCGCTCGTCCAGCTCCGCGAGCAGCGCGCGCGTCCAGTCCCCGTCCTCCGGCTTGCGCACCGTCACCACCTGGCCTCCGGCGCGCTCGGCCAGCTCGCGCCACGGGTACACGTTGGAGGGGAACTCCTCGGCCAGCACCAGCAGCCGCTGTCCCACCTTCACCGGCACGTTCGCCGCCGCCACCGCCAGCCCGTAGCTCGCCGAGGGCACCAGCGCCACCCCGTCCGCGTCCGCGTCCACCAGCCGCGCGAAGAGCTTGCGCAGCGCCTCCGAGTCCGTGAAGAAGTCCTCGGGCCGCAGCTGCCACGGCCTCGCCTTGCGCATCACCGCTTCCTTCCCCACCTCGCTCACCGCGTGCAGCTGCGGCGACATGTACGCGCAGTTGATCCACGTGACGTCATCGGGCAGGTCGAAGAGGTGGCGCTGGGCGGGAAGGATCATGGCCCCCCGAGCATAGCGTGTGCCCCCGCCTCCGCGGCGTCCGGCGGCAGCTCCACGGTGAACGTCGAGCCCCGGCCCACCTCGCTGTCCACGAGGATGGCGCCCCCCAGCGCGCTGACTATCTGCTGGGTGATGTGCAGCCCCAGCCCCAGCCCTCCATAGTGGCGCTCGGACACGGCGCGCTCGAACTTGCCGAAGATGCGGCCGCGGTGCTCCGGCGCGATGCCGATGCCCTCGTCCCGCACCGACAGCCTCGCCCGGCCCTCCTCCCACTCCACCCGCACGTGGATGGGCCGGCCCGCCCCGTACTTGAACGCGTTGGTCAGCAGGTTCGTCACCACCTGCTCCAACCGCAGCCTGTCCCACTGGCCCACCACCGCCGTCCCGTCCACCAGCTCCACCTCGCAGCCCGCCCGCGCCGCCTCGGACGACAGCTGCTCGAGCACCTCGCGCACCACCGCCCCCAGGTCCACCGCCTCCAGGTGCAGCGGCAGCCGGCCCCGCGCCAGCTTCGCCACGTCCAGCAAGTCATTCACCAGCCCCGCCAGCTTGCGCACCTGCGACTCGCAGCCGCGCACCGCCCGCAGAATCCGCTCGGGCGCCACCGGCTCGCCCCCCTGCCCCTCCACCGCCCGCCGCAGGCCCTGCAACTGCAACCGCAGCGGCGTCAGCGGCGTCTTCAGCTCGTGCGAGGCCACCGCGAGGAACTCGTCGCGCAGCCGCACCGAGCGCTGCGACTCCAGGAAGAGCCGCGCGCTCTCCAACGCCGCCGCCAGCCGGTGCGCCAGCTCCTGCCCCATGGCGAGGTCCTCCGGGCCATGGCGCCGCCGCGGCATGCACGCCCCCAGCGTCACCAGCCCCAGCGCCCGCTCGTGCGAGCGCAGCGGCACCACCAGCACCGAGCACGCCTCCCCCTCGTCCAGCACCTGCCCGAGCGGCACGAAGCGCGGCGACAGGTGCCTCCACGTCTCCGCGCCGAAGTCCTGGAAGAGCAGCGGCTCGCCCGAGTGCAGCGCGTCGAGCAGCGGCCCCCCGGAGTCGTGCAGCGAGGGCGAGGGCCAGGCCCGCCTCAGCCGCGGCTCCCGCGACTTGTCCTCATGGGCCACGGCCGCGCGGCGCAGCTCGCCCTCGGGCGTCACCAGGTCGATGACACACCAGGAGGCCACCGTGACGCTCGCCAGACAGGCCACGTGCTGCAGCGTGGCGTCCGACACCTCCAGCGACTGGCCCAACACGCGGCTGGCCGTGGCGAGGAAGCGCACCGCCCCCTCCGCGCGCTTGAGGTCCGACAGGTCCAACACGAAGGTGAGGACGCGCTCCTGCTCCTCCACCTGCGCCGAGCCCGTCAGCACCGGCACGCGGCTGCCATCCCCCCGCAGCAGCTCCAGCTCGAAGGCGGTGGCCACCCCGCGCGACCACAGCTCGCGCAGCCCGCGCTCCCCGGCCTCCTTGCCCTCGGGCGGCACCAGCGCCTGCCACGGCAGCCCTCCCCGCTCCAGCTCCTCGCGGCCGTGCCCGACGAGCGCGAGGAAGGCGTCATTGGCCTCGTGGATGAGCCCGTCCTTGTCCGAGAAGGCCAGCCCCATCATGTCCGACTCCATGATGCGGCGGAACACGGCCTCGCCCTGGCGCAGGGACTTCTCCAGGCGCAGCCGCTCGGAGATGTCCTCGAGCATGGCCACCGCGGCCGTCACCCGGCCCTCGGCGTCGCGCACCGGCCCGGCGCTCACCGACAGGCTGAAGCGGGTGCCATCCGGGCGCTGGACCTCCATGACCTCGCCGCGCACCACCTCGCCCCGGGTGAGGGCCCGCACCAGCGGCCACTCCTCGGGGGTGTAGGGCCGCCCATCGGCGTGGAACCCGGGTCTGACGGCCGTGTACTCCTCCAGGCGCCAGTCCGGAGGCATGGGCTCTCCATGGAGGTGTGAGGTCTGCCGATTGCCCATCACCATCCGGCCGCTCGGGGCCTCGGCGAGGATGACGGCCTGGGGCAGTTGCTGGAGCACGGCCTGGAGGCGGCGGTGCTGCTGCTCCAGCTGGCGGCGGTGCTCCTCGGCCTCGGCCCGCGCCCGCTCGGCCTGCTCGCGCAGCTCGCGCTCACGCGCGTAGAGGTGGGCGCGCTCCAGCGCCTGCGCGCACTGCCGCGAGACCAGGCAGGCGAAGTCCCTGTCCTCCTCGGCGAACCCCCGCTCCCGCTCGAAGCCGAGCGTCAGCACGCCCAGCACCCGCCCCTCCACCTCCAGCGGCAGGCTCGCCCAGGCGCGCTGGTGGCTCAAGGGCACGCCATCCATCGCCGGGTAGCGCGCGCGCAGCGCCTCCAGCGATTCGAGCCACACCGGCTCGCCCACGCGTGCCGCCTCGGCGATGGGCACCGGCGCCGCCAACGGGAGACACCCCCACTGCTCCCTGTCCACCTCGGGCAGCCCCACCAGATGGACGAGCCGCAGCACTCCGGGCTCCTCCAGCAGGTAGATGGAGCAATCGGTGGCGCCCATCGCGGGCCCGGCCTGCTGGACGATGACGCTGGCCACCTGCTCGGGCGTGAGGGCCTGCGACAGCTTGCTCGTCACCTTCTGGAGCCGCAGCAGCCGCTCCACCGTCCGTCGCGCACTGGGCTGCCGCGTCTCGCTCACCCGTACCCCGTGGGCAGGAGTCCACCCCTTCAACAGCCCCCGCGCCGCTCCTTCCTCCTGCCCCGCGGGGTGGGCCGGTTCGGGGAGGATGGGGGAGGGAGCGGACCCCTGGGTGCACGCTCGCCGCCCGAAGTCCGTGGCCCCCTCGGCGAAAGGGGGCTACAGGCGCGCGGCCGAGGCGTAACCGCTGAAGAGCTCGCTGGCCAGTCGCGCGCGCTCGCCGCCCTCGGCCCGGCGGATGTAATCGTTCCACACGTGCCCGCCCTTCCCGCGCTGGCCGGGGTGGAGCAGGTTCATCCGCGAGCGCTTCACCCCGCTGCCCCCGCGGTGCACGAAGACGACGGTGCCATCGCGCTCCACGGACTCGATGACGCCCACGTGCGTCAGCCCGTCGTTGCGCTCGCCATCGCGGTTGCGGTCATACGTCTCGCGGAAGAAGACGATGTCGCCGGGCTTCGGCATGCGCTTGTGCAGGGCCCCCGCGCGCTGGGCGCGGCGGTGGATGGCGCTCACCGCGTTCTCCCCGGGCAGCGTGCCGTGCGAGAGCAGCTCGATGCCCACGGCCTGGTAGGCGGCGCGCACCAGCCCGGAGCAGTCGTCCGGCACGCGGTAGGTGGCCAGCGAGGCCCCCACCAACTTCCCGGCGCGGCTGGCCACGCGCCGTCCCTTGGGCAGGGGCGTGAGAGGCCGCTTCTTCTTGGCGGGCGTGGTGGCACGGGTACGCGTGGAGACCGCGGCCTTCTTCGACTTCGCCGCGGGCTTCACCGGTCCACGCGGTGCGGCCACGGCCGGAGCCGTGCCGAGCACCGCGAGCATCAAGGGGAGCAGGAGCTTGCGAAGCATCATGCGGGCAGACGAGCGTACCGCTCCGCGCATTCACCCGCGAGGCGCCGGGGCCCCCACTTCCCGTGCCCGCCTGTTCACCAGACTACGGCTCGCGAGTGGGGACACGAGCGTGTTCGTGAGGGAAGTGCCTCCACGCGGCGACCGTGACCCACACGCCAGGAACCCGGCCCCCGAAAGACAGCCAGGCAGCTGCCGTTGACATGACTTCGGAAGTAGGGTTCTCCTCGGGGTGTTCAACTGCGGGAGCCAACCAATGCAAGTACCCTCTCAGGTGGTTAGGTATGATGGGCGGTCTGGAGGTCCACCCGTGGGAGGAGCCGTGTTCCGTCCTGACGTCATCGTGCGGGGAACCGATCGTCCCCTGCTCCGGCTCGCGGTCGGAATCAGGACGCGAAGGGATGACCTGGAGCAGGCGGCGCGACAGCTCTGGCAGTACATGGCCGGCGAGGCGTGCCCGCTCGGCCTGTTGGTCACTCCCGAGTGGACTCACGTCTACCAGAAGACCTACTCGGACACTCCGGACTCCATCCAGGAGCTCGCGGTCGTGGAGACCCCCGTCCTCCTCGATACGCGCGGTGTCGTCGAGAACGGTCCCTTGCTGGAGAGCGCCGTCAGAGGGTGGTTGGAGACCCTGGTCCGGCATCCGGGAATCCCCCTGCATCACACGGGAGAGGCCGCTCGAATCGAGGATCATCTCCTGCCCGCCCTGGTGGATGCGGAGGTGACGGTGGTCGGCTTCCGATGAGGCACGTCTTCGTCGAGAGCAATTGGGTGTTCGCCTGCTGTGCGCCCCGGCATCTGCGGAGTCCCTTCGCCGAGCAGCTCCTGCAGAAGGCTCGCGCTGGCGAGTTGAAGCTCCACCTTCCCGCCATCTGTTTGAGGGAAGGTGGAGACGCCATCCGCAAGAAGTGCCAGCCCCGCGTCCCCCAGGGAGTGCGCTACGTGCGCAGCCGTCCCAGCAGCCAGCTTCCGCCCACCAGGCTCAGCACCGTGCCCAGCGATTTCGCCGGACTGCGCAGCAGCCGCGACTCCAGCACGTCCACGCGGTCCGCCACCAGCAGCAGCATCACGTGCCGCACCCGGTTCTCCGGAATGGCATACGCCACCCGCCGCAGCACCCCGCTCAGGCCCTTGGGCGGGGCCGCCGTGCCGAACGCCGGCGTCAGCTCGTCCAGCTCCGCCCGCTTGAGCACCGGGAAGTCCGGCGGCGGCTGGCGCTCCGGCCGCTCCCAATGCGCGCCCCCGCGCGGCTCCGGCTTCAACAGCATGGGCACTCCGGGCCGGTTCGCCGGGTCTCCATCCACGCCCCAGCCGGGAATGTCCGCGTGCACCTGCTCGGCCATCGTCATGTCTTGCTCCGCCATCCCGTGTCTCCTCACGCATGCCCGTGCGGCAACAGCACGCACTTGACGCACCCATCCAGCTTCTTCTCGAAGAGCTCGTACGCCCGCGAAATCTCGGCGAGCGGGAACCGGTGCGTGATGATGCCCTTGGCGTCGATGCGCCCCGCGCGGATGTGCTCCAGCAGGTGCGGCATGTAGCGCTTCACGTTGCACTGGCCCATGCGCAGCGTCAGTCCCTTGTTCATCGCCGTGCCGATCGCCACCATGTTCCACGGCGGCCCGTACACGCCGATGATGGAGACGGTGCCGCCCTTGCGCGCCGATTGAATCGCCCAGTTGATGGCCGTGGGCGAGCCCGCCTCCAGCTTCAGCTTCACGCCCAGGATGCTGTGCATCGCCGAGCCCTCGGCCTCCAGGCCCACCGCGTCGATGCACACGTCCGGCCCGCG
The DNA here is from genome assembly GCF_042230915.1 of Archangium gephyra. GTDB lineage: Bacteria > Myxococcota > Myxococcia > Myxococcales > Myxococcaceae > Archangium > Archangium gephyra_B. The sequence goes on from NZ_CP102578.1 coordinate 11,804,308, forward strand.
CCCCTGCGTCAGCTCCTTCAAGGTGGCGACGATGTTCTCCTCGTCCTTGAAGTTGAGCGTCTCCACCTGGGCGTACTTGCGCGCGAAGTCCAGCCGGTACTCGAGGCTGTCCACGGCGATGACGCGCCCGGCGCCCAGCAGCCACGCCGACTTCATGGCGAACATGCCCACCGGGCCGGCACCGAACACCACCACCGTGTCCCCGGGCTGGATGTTGCCCATCTCCGCCCCCTGGTAGCCGGTGGGCAGGATGTCGCTGAGGAAGAGCACCTCCTCCTCCTCCATGTCGTCGGGAATCTTCATGGGCCCCACGTCCGCGAAGGGCACGCGCACGTACTGCGCCTGGCCGCCCTCGTAGCCGCCCGTGGTGTGCGAATACCCGTACACCCCCGAGGCCATCTCGCTGTTGGGGTTGGTGTTCTCGCAGCAGGCCGTCAGCCCGCGCTTGCAGTAGAAGCAGGTGCCGCACGAGATGTTGAAGGGCACCACCACGCGGTCCCCCGGCTTGAGGGAGCGCACCGAGGAGCCCACCTCCTCCACCACCCCGGCGAACTCGTGGCCGAAGGTGCACCCCACGCGCGTGTCGGTGATGAAGCCATGGAGCAGGTGCAGGTCCGAGCCGCAGATGGCAGAGCGCGTCACCCGGATGATGGCGTCATTGGGGTGCAGGATGACGGGGTCCGGCTTGTTCCCCACTGCCACCCGGTAGGGCCCCTCGTAGATCATGGCTTGCATTGTCGCTTCCCTCCCTCGCGCGCCGCCCTGGCGACACCGATGCACGACAAGCTACGCACCGGCCCGGGCGCGGGGGCTCCTGTCCAAGCGGGTGCAACAGCCCCTTCCGCCCCAGCAACGGCCACCGGAGGGCCCGCCTGCCCGGCCGCCGCCTTGCGCACCGCGGCACGTCTCCACAGGAAAACCCCATCCGTTCAATGAACCGCGCTCGTCACGAGGAACGGTTGTTCCCAGGAGAGGCCCGGGCCGTAGAATCGGGACTGGGAGAGCCCCCAACGTGTTGCCCTACTTCCCCTTCGAGCAGGACCGCTACGCGATGACGCTGGGCGTGCGCGCGCTGCGGCCCGGCGAGTCCCTCATCGAGGTGGACGAGGCGCACTACGCGGGCGAGCTCGCGCTCAAGGCCTCGCTGCTGGGCGCCCACCCGCGCGCCCGCTTCCAGGCCCTGCCCGGCACCGAGCCGCACCAGTGGGAGACGGTGACGGTGCTGCTGCCGCTGATGGCACGGCAGAATCCGCGGCACTTCGCGCTGGAGGTGGAGGGCGAGCGCTGGCGCTGGCGCAACCTGCTGCTCGGCACCGAGACGTGCTTCACGCCGGGGGACGCGGGCAGCCTGCCCCACGCGCCGCTGGACTGGCTGGGCCGGCAGGTGCAGGAGGATCTGCTGCTGATGGACGGCACGCGCGAGGGGATGCCCATGATGGCCGGGCAGCTGTGCTTCCCCTCCATGTGGAGCCTGGACGAGAAGATGGGGCGCTCGCTGCTCGACATCCACGTGCCGGTGCCGGGCTTCGGCGAGAAGCTGGGCGGCGCCACGCTGCGGCTGATGGAGGGGCTCAAGGCGGGGCGCACCGTCACCCGCTGCAACTGGGCCGTCACGGTGACGGACCGGATGGACCTCGAGCCCGGGACGCTGCCGGAGTGGCGGCACCTCTTCGAGGGGGTTACGCGGGAGAACGCGGGGGAGCGTTGCTTCCTGCGGCTGGAGCGGCAGACGCTCTCGCTGATGCCGCGCACGGGCGCCATCCTCTTCACCATTCACACCTACCGCGCCCCGGTGGCCGGCGAGGTGGAGGACGCGGAGCGCCGCCGCCGGCTCGCCAACGTGCTGCGTACGGTGCCCGAGGACGTGAGCGCGTACAAACGGCTCACCCCCGTCCGCGAGCCGCTCCTGGCCTGGCTGGACGCCGAGCCGGTGACGCGGGCGGCCAACTCCTGACGGAGAGGAGCGCGGGATGCGCGTCGAGGCGTTCGTGGGCTCCCTCACCGACTCCCGGGTGGGGGCGCATGCCCTCCTCAATGCCTGCAATCCGGAGCTGGGGCTCGGCAGCGGGGTGAGCGGAGCCATCCGCGAGGCCTGCGGCGGCGCCACGTACCAGCGCGAGGTGCGCGAGCGCCTGGAGGAGGAGTTCGGCGAGCCCCTCCAGCCCGGGGACTGCCTGGTGACGGGGCCCGGCGTCAGCACCGCGTTCCGCTGGGTGCTGCATGTGCCGTCCGTGGACTACCGGCGGGCGGACGCCGAGACCGGCGGGCCCACCGGCCCCTCGCGCGTGAGGGCGTGCTTCCGCTCGGCGCTCGAGGAGTCTCTCGCGCTCGCCCGGGAGCACGGGCTGGGCGGGCAGTTCGTACTCGCGACGCCGCTCTTGGGAGCGGGCCACGGAGGGCTGGGCCCCATCGTGACGCTGGACGTGTTGATGGGCGCGCTGCGGGACTTCCTGCACGAGAGCCCCGCGGAGGAGCGCGAGACGCTCGCGCGCGTCGTCTTCGCCGTGCTCACGCCCGAGCAAGCCCGGCTCGTGGCGCTCGCGGCCGGCAAGCAGGGGCTGCCCTTCGCCCCGTGAGGAGCCCACCCGAACGTGAACACTCCAAGACAGACTGCACGGTTCGAGCTACTTGCCATGTTGCTCGCCATCTTCTCGGGATGCGTCCCCTCCGGACGAACCAGAACCATTGTCACGGGGGCCATCGAGCCCAGACACTTCCAGTTCGTGACGGTCGTCAAACAGACCGGCGACGAGCCGGGCGGCTGGCGCGCCGCATGCGTTCACGTCAACATCCAGCGTGTTACGGGAGAGTCCTTCCTTTGCAGATTCGGAGTGGACGTACCCATCGAGAACGATGACGGTCACTTCTCCGTCCCACTCGCACAGCGCATCGCGGCGGAACGCGCCAATGAAGCCGCCCGTCTCGTCTTCAGCTCCGCCACACCCGCATCTGGTCTCGGTCTGTTGTGCGAGGCTTTCAAAACGGAATTCGGAACTTTGTTGGGCGCCTCCATCCGCGGCTCGCGAGTGAAGACGGCCTGCCATGAGAAGACCATCCCCGTTCAATTTGGAGAGTTCGTTCCATGAGTCCAACGAACCTGACAACAGAGCAGTTGCTCTCCATTGCAAGGGAGTACTGGCGCACGGACAGGTACCAGCATCTCACCCAAGAGCCGAGCCCCGAGGACGATAAGCGCGAAGCGCGCTGGAAAGAAGTGCTCCAGAAGGTCGACCGATGGCATGCGTTCCTGGCTGACCTCAAGCAAGCGCTTCCCGACTTCACCATCGGAGATGGCACCGCGACCCCGGACGCGTGCTTTCGCTGTGTTGCCTATCCCGTCAAAGGCCGGCCGCTGCCTCCATTCGACTGGGTCGTCGTGGGTTGCATCAGCATCCTGGCGCCCATCTACATGCTCTATGGAGTCGAGTTCGAGCGGGCCGGCAAGGTGCGGCTCGGTTCCAAGGTCAGCTTCGAGCCCCTGCCTCCCCAGATGAGGCACCCCGCCGAGGTCTTCGCCCGGAAGATCGAGGAGACCTTCGGCGTCAGCGCGCTCCCGCGTGAAGTCGCCGAACTCCCCGTCCCACTCGTCGTGGAATGGAAGGAGCCTCCAGAGACGAGGCTCTTCCACGCACTCTTCTCGAATCAGCCCGAGAGTGTACCGTGAGCACCCACCCGTTTCCCGGGCCGCTCAGCCGTCTACCTCATGTCACGCGGTCCCCCCCTGGCGTGCTCAAGGGATGATTTCGGGCCTGCTCGCGAAGAGCGCATGAAAAAGAGTGGTCTCTGGCGGCGCTCTCCACTCCACGAAAAGGGGGATGGGGGTCTCGGCCACTTCCCGAGGAAGCGCACTCGCGCCGAAGCCGGCCTCGATCTTCCTGGCCATGACACGAGCGGGCTGCTGCATTTCAGCCGGAAGCGGCTCGAAGCAAATCCTGATGACCCTTCGTCTTTCCTCGGTCTCCTCGAACTCCAGGCCGTACACCGTGAGTACCGGCGCGAGAATACTGAGGCACCCGACAACCGCGAAGTGGTGTGGATCAGTCCGGCCCGAGTAGGCGATACACCGGAAGCTGGCATCCGAGGTCGCAGTACCATCACCGATGTTGAATCCAGGCAACTCCACCTCGAGCTCATCCAGGAGTGCCCACCACTTGTCGAGCTTCTTGAGCTCTTGCTGCCACAAGGCCTGGAGCCGCTCGAGCTCAGGGCTGGCCTCTCCCCTGAGGTAATACTCCTCGGTGGAGGGCCAGTAGTGACGGACGATCGAAAGCAACTGCTCCGGCGACATAGGCATCTCGGTTACGGAGGGATGACCAGGACAGGCTTGGCGAGCGCATCGCACGTTCTCGTCACCCTCGCCCCCATGATGGTGTCATTGAGAATCAAATGATATTCGGTCTTGAAGGCCTCGCATGCGATGCCCATGGGAGTTTCTTTGGGGGTCAAGCGCAGGATGTTCTTCGCGGCCAGGTTGGCGCACTTCGCGGCGACGCCCTGCGCCCGCTCCACCGGAATGTATCCTTGCCTCCCATTCTCGACGGGCACCTCAACCCCGAACCTGCACAGAAACAGCTCCCGCGTGGCGCTCTTCCTGATACCTACGTGAACACACGCCACCCGCCAGCCTCCCGCTCCCTTGCCGCGCTTCGAGACCTGATTGACGAACTGGAAGTGTTCCGGTTTGAGGCTTCCCTCGACCGTGGCACATCCTGAGAGCAGCAGGAGCAACAGCGGAAGCCCAAGCAGCCCCGCGAACTGCCTGGGAACAAAGCGTGCCGCGGAAAGCGCCAGCACAGACAGGGCGAAAGTCCGCGGCTCGGGCCGCCAACGCGCAACCAGCGGGCAGTCGCCCTGACCGGACATGGCTACACCTCCCAGGGGTCTAGGCACGAGCCGCGAGTCAGCCCGGCACTCCACCCAGTGGGAGACAGTGAAATCACGGGTGGATTGCCGTCAAGCGCTCGGGGTTGATGTGGAAAGCAGTCAACCCTTCGTCCGAGGTCCTTTCAGTAGCAGGCGCCGATCGGGATGTACCGGCACACACCATCCGGCCCGCAGCTGTCCGTGGTGCACGCCTTCCCGTCGTTGCACTTGCTGCCGTCCACCGCATCGCCGGGACAGGTGGCACTCGCGCCCGTGCACTTCTCCACCACATCGCAGTCCCCACGCGCCGCGCGGCAGACGTAGCCCGCGGGCTGGAGTCTGTCCGCCGGGCACGCCGGGTTCACGCCATCACACGTCTCGGCCGCGTCGCATGCGCCCACCGGCGCACTGCACACCGTCCCCGCCGCCACCTTCTGGTCTCCGGGGCACGCAACCGCCTGGCCATCGCACCGCTCCTCGACGTCACACCCGCCCCGCGACGGCCGGCAGACGATGTCGTTGCCGATGCGCTTGTCCGCCGGACACACGCCCGCGGTGCACACCTCCTCCTGGTCGCACACGCCCGCCGCCGCGCGGCACGTCCTCGCCTGACAGTCCGGGTCCGCGCAGTCCACCAGCCCATCACAGTCGTCGTCCTTGCCGTCTCCACACGCCAGCTCGGTGGAGCCTCCCGGGCAGGCACAACTCCCGCCTCCGCACACCTTCCCGTTGGCACCACAGGACTTCGTGTTGCAATCCGGGTCCCTGCAGTCCGCGAGTCCATCGCAATCATTGTCCTGCCCGTCGGTGCACCGGCTCTCGGCCTGCTCCGTCTTCGCGCATACGCACGTGCCCGTCGCCGTGTCACACCGGGGCGTCGGGCCACCGCACTGCGCATCCGCGACGCAGCTCACGCACGTGCGCCTCGACGCATCGCACAGCCCCGAGCAGCTCTCGCAGGCCGCGCCTCCCTTGCCGCAGGACGCGTGCGCCGTGCCCGGCACGCACGTGTTCCCCTGACAGCAGCCATCCGCGCATGAGCCCGAATCACAGACGCACTGGCCGCTCACGCAGCGCTGCCCCTGCTCGCACGTCTCGCACTCGCCCCACGTCCCGTCCGCCCCGCACGTCTGCACTCCCGCGCAGCCCTCCTCGCAGGCGCGCTTCGCCCCCACCACGCACTTCGTCTCCTCCTCCGGCGCCTCGGTACACACGCTGTCCACGCACACCTCGCCGCGCGGACACTCCCAGCCCTGCTCGGGCGCGCACCGCAGCTGCGCGGGCTCGACCGGCCCACACCCCAAGGCCACGCACAGCAACCCCACGCATCCCAGCAGCCACTGCGCCGGACGCGAACCCACGCCACCCACCACTGCTCCCACTCCTCGACCCATGACGATGACTCCCCCAACACTGGCACCCGGCCAGAGAACGGTTCGGAGAGCCGCTCAAAGCAACCGGCCTGCCAGCACCACCCGTCGAGAGAGAACACGCTCCGCTCCCCCTCTCCGGGCATCCATCGCGAGAGACCTTCATCCCGCTGGAGCAACACTCCGCGAACGCGGGGTCACCGGCTCGCCGCAGCCCGCTCCAACCAGAGCAGGCCCAGCCGGAGCGGCACCGCGTCGAAGGGCTCGGCGCGCACCGGCTCCTCGCCCTCGTGCGTCGCGGTGAGCACCCAGCCGGAGGGCTCTCTCCGGTACACCTCCAGCGTGCGCGCGAGCGGGTCGATGAGCCACGCGTGCACCACACCCTCACGGTGGTAGATGGGCAGCTTGCGCTTGCGGTCGACGTGGACCGTGGAGGGCGAGAGCACCTCGCACACCCAGTCCGGAGCGAGCGTCACGAAAGGCTCCTCTGGAGCGGGGAGCTTCGGCATGCGCTCGCGGCGCCAGCCGGCCAGGTCCGGCACGAGGATGTCCCGGCCCAGGTGCAGCTCCGGCTCGTCGAGAATCCACCACCCGCCGGGCCCCCCCTCCCCCAAGATGAAGGGATTGGTCAGCCTGCCCCCCAACATGGAGGTGACAAGGGTGTGCCCCATGGCCGGACTCGGCGAGGCCACCAGCTCGTCCTCCAGAATCTCTCCCACCCACCCGACCGGCAGGGCCTCGATGTCCTCGTAGGTCGCCGGCTTCTTCCCGTTCGCCATCACACGCCTCCTGGCTGTCCGGCGGGGTTCAGGCCCCTCCGTGACTTCTCCAGTCTATCCACCCATCTGACATCTCAGGTAGGGTGGGGACTCCAGGCGTGACAGGCAACGTTCCAGGACATCCGGACGCCGGGCTACCCTGCCCCGCGCCGCCTGCATGGAGACATGGGAATGAGCGACACACCGGAATGGGATGGAGGCCCGCTGGGGCCGTATCGCGTCGGCAAGCGATACCGGGGCACCGGCCTGGGACTGGGGCGTCTCTTTCAGGCCCACAACACCGAGACGGGGGCCCCCGCCGTGGTGCTGATGCCCGGGCGGACCGGCGACTGGCGCCCCCTGGGCGGCTGGACCGTGCGCGTCACGAGCCAGAGCGTCCCTCCCTTCCTCGCGCTGGAGGTGGAGCAGGCCCCTGGGAACGTGGCCGGGGCCCTCCAGGAGCTGACCATGATGCTCCAGCGGCTCAGCACCGCGATGGCGCGTCTCGAGGACCGGCCGGACGCCCACGCCCATCTCACCCTCCCCGGCCAGCCCCAGCCCCCCGAGCCCACACCCCCGCCGCCCCGCCGCCGAGGGCTGCTCATGGGCGCCTGGGCCTTCGCGATGGCGGCACTCGCGGGAGCCGCCGTGCTGCTCGGTTCACCTCCACCCGAGCCCACTGGGGAGAAGCACGCTCCCGCCCTCGCCGCGGAGGCCCGCGAAGAGCCCGTCACCTTCATCACCACGCGCGACGCCACTCCGTCCATCATCGGCTATCCCATGCCGGATGCACCCTTCAAACAGCAGAAGAAGCCTCCCTGCCTCAAGGGTACGGAGGTCGAGATCCGTGGCGGCTGTTGGGTGCAGCTCGCGCACAAACCGCCCTGCCCCAAGAGCACGGCCGAGCACGAGGGCGCCTGCTACATGCCCGTGAGCAAGGAGCCCCCCGAGCCCCGCGCGCTGCTGCCCTGAGCGGCTCCGGGGTGCCTCAGTCGCTGGCCTGGTTGCCGAGCTCGAGGCCCACGGCCACCGCCACCGGGAGCACCAGGAGCAACGGGAATGCGAGGCCCCGGAGCGACAGGGACACCACGAGCAACGGCACCAGTCCCACGAGGAGCGCGCCGAGCCCCGCCCAGAAGGAGCCCCTGCCTCCGAGCAGGACGTGGCCCCCGAGTGCACCGAACAGCGCGCTCAGGGGCGTCCCCAGCACGACAATCAGCGTCGTCAGGTGCCCGAAGGACAGGAAGCCGGTGTCCCTGCCCATCGGGTAGCCGAGGACTTTGTCCAGGGCAGTGCCCCCGTACAGCCCGAGCCACCCCCCGAGCCCCAGCCCCACCACGCCCGTCACCATCGCGACGAGGCAGCGCACCACACTGAAAGGTTCCCGCTTCGCCATGCGTCCGCTCCTCGAGAGCCCCCGGCTCAGATGATGGCGGCGAGCGGCTCGGGCCCGGCGTCGAGCACCTCGCGCAGCCGCCGCAATCCCCGCTCCAACTGCGCGCGCGTGCGCGGTGCGCCGATGCTCACCCGCACCGCCGCCGGCACCGGCCCCAGCCCCGTGGTGAACAGCTCCGCCGACGTCACCGACACGCCGTTGCGCCTTGCCTGCGCCACGAACTCCTCGCTGCGCCGGCCCTCGGGCAGTCCCAGCCACAGGTGGTAGAGCGGGGCCAGCGCCGCCCGCGGCAGCTCGCGCCCGAGCACCCCGCGCACCAGCGCCAGCCGCTCGCCCACCTCCTGCCGCTGGCGCACCACCAGCTCGTCCGCCGTGCCGTCCTCCACCCAGCGCGCCAGCACCTCCGCCATCAGCGGCACCGTCATCAGCGAGGCCAGCCCCACCTCCTCGGCCAGCCGCTCGCCCCGCGCCCGCGCCGGGGCCACCAGGTACCCAATCCGCAGCCCCGGCGTGAGCAGCTTGGACACCCCGGCGATGAAGTAGCTCGCCTCGGGCAGGAAGCTCGCCAGCGGCGGCGGCCGGCTCTCCGGCAGCAGCCCGTACGAGTCATCCTCCAGCACCAGCACCCCGTACTTGCGCGCCACGTCGGCGATTCTCCGCCGCCGCTCCTCGGGCTGCACCGCGCCCGTCGGGTTGTGGCACGTGGGCTGGGTGTAGAGCAGCTTCGCCCCCACCCGGCATGCCGCCTCGAAGGCCTCGGGCACCAGCCCCTGCGCATCCATGGCCACGCCCTGCAGCCGCAGCTGGAAGCGCCTCGCCAGCACCTTCACCCCCGGGTAGGTGAGCGCCTCGGTGACGAGCGTGTCCCCCGGCCGGGTGAGCGCCGCCAGCGCCACCTCCATGGCGTGCTGTCCTCCCGCGCACACCACCACCTGCTCCGGCCTCGCCTGCAGTCCGAAGCGCGCGGCCCAGGCCGCTCCCGCGACGCGGTGCGCCGTGGTGCCCGCGGCCGGTTGGTACGCCAACAGCTCCGCCAGCCGCGGCGTCCGTCCCAGCTCCTCCAGCGAGCGGCGCAGCGCCTGGCTGGCGGGGTCGCCCTCCGGCGTGGCGGGCGCGTTGACGCCCAGCTCCACGGGCGAGTCGTCATGCGCCAGCTCCACCGGCGTGGGCATGTGCACGGGCACCTCGCGGTCCCTCACGTACGTGCCGCGCCCCACCTCGCCGCTCACCAGGCCCCGCTTCTCCGCCTCGGCGTAGGCGCGCGTCACCGTGCCCACCGTGACGCCCACCCGCTCGGCCAGCTCCCGGTGCGTGGGCAGCCGGGTGCCCGGGACAAGACGCCCCGCGTCAACGTCCTCCGAGAGGGCGTCCGCGATGGCCCGGTACAGCGGCCCATTGCGTCCTCGAAGCTCCGGCATCCAACTTGTCATGGTGACAATCGATACACTTGACGGAAAACGGCTGCCAACGTAACTGATTGTCTCGATTCTACCCTGGATTGTCACGACTTTCCGGGGCGGAAGCGCGAGCCACTGGGGTCGCCCGAGCCCTGGACGGAGAGCAGCCCGTCCCCTCTGCACGAGGAGCCGAAGCATGTTGCCCATCGAGGTCCAGCGCGCCCCCACCCTGAAGCCCAAGCCCTCCAACGAGGGGCTCGGCTTCGGCAAGTACTTCACCGACCACATGTTCCGGATGGACTACTCGCCGGAGCGGGGTTGGCACCAGGCGCGCATCCTCCCGCATGGGCCGCTGGGGTTGGACCCGGGCGCGGCGGTGCTGCACTACGCGCAGGCGGTGTTCGACGGCTCGAAGGTGTTCCGCGGCCAGGACGGGCAGCTGCGCGCCTTCCGGATTGATGACCACTGCAAGCGCCTGTACTCGAGCGCTGAGCGGCTGGCCATGGCGCCGGTGCCGCCGGAGCTGGCGCGCGAGGCGATTGAAGCGCTGGTGAAGGTGGATGCCGACTGGGTGCCGAGCGCCCCGGGCACGGCGCTGTACGTGCGGCCGACGGTGATCGCCTCGGAGGCGTTCCTCGGGGTGAGGCCGGCGGACAAGTACATCTTCTTCATCATCCTCAGCCCGGTGGGCAGCTACTTCGCGGGGGGCGCCGAGCCGGTGCGCATCTGGGTGGAGCAGCAGCACACGCGCGCGGCCAAGGGCGGCCTGGGTGGTGCGAAGGCGGCGGCCAACTACGCCGCGGGCCTGCAGGCCTCGATGGAGGCCAAGAAGCGCGGCTACGCGCAGGTGCTGTGGCTGGACGCGGCCGAGCACCGCTACATCGAGGAGGTGGGCACGATGAACCTCTTCGTGCGCATCGGCGATGAGGTCATCACCCCGCCGCTGGACGGCACCTTCCTGCCGGGCATTACGCGCGAGAGCGCGCTGACGCTGCTGCGCGACTGGGGCATGAAGGTGAGCGAGCGCAAGCTGTCGGTGGACGAGCTGCGCGAGGCGCACCAGAAGGGCGAGCTGCGCGAGGTGTTCGGCACGGGCACGGCGGCGGTGATTTCGCCGGTGGGCGCGCTGGGCTTCGCGCAGGGCCAGCTGGTGATTGGCGACGGCAAGGTGGGCGAGGTGTCCAAGCGCCTGTACGACACCGTCACCGGCATCCAGTACGGCACGCTGCCGGACCGCCACGGCTGGATGACGCTCATCAAGTAGGCCGAGCCGTCCGCGGTGACGCGGTGGTAGTACGGACCCGGGGAGGCGAGAGCCCCCGGGTCCCTCCCCGAGGCACCCGGTGGAGACCCCCACGAGCGAGGTCCACCGATGGAGCCGAGGAATCCCGAGTACGCCCAGCAGGTCGCGGACCTCTTCCGCCAGGCGGCCTTCGTCATGGACGTGGGCTACGAGCTGGTGGGCGTGACGCCCGGGCGGGTGGAGACGCGGCTGGTGGTGAAGCCGAGGCACCTGCAGCAGGACGGTGTCATCCACATGGGTGTGCAGGCGACGATGGCGGACCACACCGGGGGCGCGGCGGGGGGCTCGCTGATCGCCGCGGACCAGCTGGTGCTGACCACGGGCTTCACCATGAACCTGCTCCAGGCGGCGGTGGGCGAGGAGCTGCGCTGCCGTGCCCAGGTGCTGCGCGCCGGGCGCACGCTGTCGGTGGTGGAGTCCGAGGTGTTCGCCGTGGCCCGGGGCGAGGAGAAGCTCGTGTCGAAGGCCACGGTGACGCTGGCGGTGCTGCCCCGGAAGCGCTGACCTCCGGGCGCGGTGTTGGCAAAGTTGTCCAACAGTTGGACACGTTTGGAACGAGCGCGCCCGGATGCTATGCGCGCGGGCATGAACACGGATGTGCTGCTGGAGACGCGCGGGCCGGTGGGCCTGGTGACGCTCAACCGCCCCAAGGCGCTCAATGCGCTCGACCTGGGGATGATCCGCGCGCTGCACCCGGGGCTCGAGGCGTGGGCGAGGGACAGCCAGGTGAAGGCCGTCGTCATCCGCGGCGCCGGTGGCCGGGCCTTCTGCGCTGGCGGTGACGTGCGCGCCGTGGCCCTGTCGCTCGGCTCGCCCGCTGCCGAGGGACAGGAGCCGCTCTCCCGCTCCTTCTTCCGCGAGGAGTACCGGCTCAACCACCTCATCCACCACTACCCCAAGCCGTTCATCGCCCTGGTGGACGGCATCAGCATGGGCGGGGGGCTCGGGCTGTCGGTGCACGGCTCGCACCGCGTCGTCACCGAGCGGCTGGTGCTGGCCATGCCGGAGACGGCCATTGGCCTGTTCCCCGACGTGGGCGGCGGCTGGTTCCTCCCGCGCTTCCCGGGCGAGGCCGGCACGTACCTGGGCCTCACGGGAGCGCGGTGTACCGCCGCGGATGCGATGTGGCTCGGGTACGGGACGCAGCACGTGACGCACGACAAGCTGGAGGCACTCATCGAGGCGCTCGCGGCGGCGGACTGGAGCACGGGCGAGGCGCGCGCGGTGGCCACGCGGGTGCTGTCCGGCTTCGCCTCCGAGCCCGGGCACTCTCCGCTGAGCGCGCAGGCGGACGCCATCGACCGGTGCTTCGCGAAAAACAGCGTGGAGGAGATTGTCGCGGCGCTGGAGGCCGAGGGCACGCCGTGGGCCGGGGAGACGCGCGCCACGCTGGGGCGGATGTCTCCCACGAGCCTGAAGGTGACGCTGCGCCAGCTGCGGCTGTGCCGGGGCCGGCCCTACGACGAGACCGCTGTCGTGGAGTACCGGCTGAGCCAGCACGTCACCGCCCTGCCGGACTTCCGCGAGGGCATCCGCGCCGTGCTCGTGGACAAGGATAACAAGCCCACGTGGAACCCGCCCACGCTCGCCGGAGTGCACGATGCTGACGTGGAGGCGTGCTTCGCTCCGCTCGGCGCGCGGGACCTGGTGGTGACCGCGAGGGGATGAAAGAGAGAACCCTCCCCCCTCCCCGAGCAACAGCTCGGAGCGGCGGGAGGGTCCAGATCCACTCGCCTATGCGCTCCTATACGCCGTCTCGTGGCTAGTCGAGGCCGTTGCCGCCTGGAGATCCGCTGCGACCTGCGTGTCCAGCGACGTGGTGTCCTCGCTCTTGACCTTCGCCTCGATCTCGATCTCGGACTTGGTGGCCAGGGCAAGGCTCTCGGCCGTGGCGCACAGCAGGCTGCGCACCCTCTTCTTCTGCTCCTCCGGGAAGTCGTCCTCGTCGAACAGCTCGTAGTTGAGCGTGAAGATCGTGTGCAGGACGAGCTTCAGTTGGTAGCGGCGGATGAACTCGTCCTCCAGGCTCTTCTTCGACATCTTCCGTTTCAGATCGAGGAAGGGCGGGAACTCCGCGTTGTAGTAGAGATGCACCTTGCCGCCGACGGGGCGGATGGAGAAGCCGACCTTGTGAGGGTCGTGCGGCCAGCCCAGCGTGGCCCACGGCGGGTCGGTCATCTTCACCGGCTGCGGCGTGACCACCGGGATGTCCACCTCGGTGAAGTCCTTCTTGCGCACCTTCACCTTGATGACCTTGCTCGACTCCCCCTTCTCCTCGGGCTGCTTGTCATCCTTGGAGCCGCGGCTCTTCTCCTTCGGCTTTGGCTTCTCGACGATCTCCACCGGCAGGGGGCTCATCTTCGCCGCGCCGATGGCGTACTCGAGCTGCACCTGGATGAACCCCTTGGTGCCAACGGCCACATCCGCCGGGCATTCGAAGTGGCAGCGCACGCGGCCGCCCTTCATCTCACCTGCCCCGACGTAACGAACCCCATGGGCGGTGACCTTGATCTTCGAGACCGCCTGGTCCTCCGGGTTCCAGTACGGCGGCGCCGCGTCCGTCTCGAACAGGAAGCTGTAGCGCTGGCCGGGGTGCATCTTCACGCTGGTACCGCTGAACTTCCAGCGCACGAAGGTGGGCGGATCGACGGCCTCGATGGGCGGCAACTCGCGCGGAGTCGCCTCGACCTTTTGATCCACCTCGACGTCGGTCCACTTCTCGACCTTGCGCGTGAGCTGCTCGAAGCTGACGCCAGCCGCCTTGAGGTACTTCTTGATGAGGGAGGAGATGGTCTCGCCGGTATCCTCCGGCTGATTGATGTCCGCTGCGGCAAGCTGGACGTTCAGCTCGGCGAGCCGGGTGTCGAAGCTCAGCCGGCGGACGAGCTCCTCCAGGATCATCTTCTTGATGGGCGTCTCCTTCGCGTGCTCGCGCGTGGAGGTGAACATCTCGTACTTGGCCCTCGGGTCCAGCCCGTTGCAGTCGATCTGCACCACCATGTACCGGCCCACGGCCCACAGCTTGGCGCCCTGCTGGCCCGTCACGATGGCCCGGCTCTCCTCGGCGTGCGTCTGGCCGTCTAGCGTCATGATGACGGTCTTGTCCGGATCCACCCAATTGCGCAGGACATCACGCCAGTCGCGGAACGGGGCGCCTGGCTTCTTCCGGTTGGCGGGGTCGGCGACCCAGTAAGTGATCTTCACGCGGCCGAGCTCCGCCACGCCCGTGCGCGCGCCGTAGTCCCACGTGGGCAGCTGGAAGTACTCGGACGCGCGGTGCAGGATCTTCGCGTTCTCCTCGTCGAGGGCGCTGTCGTCCTCGTCCAGGGAGGCATCCTCCTCGACGGTGCTGGTGCTCGCCGGCTTCTTCAGCGTCTGCGCCCACGCACGCTCCAGGCTGTTGACCGTCCCGCGGATCAGACGGCCGTACCGGCGGAACCCGGGGAAGGTCGGGTACCCCTGCGCCTTGCTGGGCCGCAGCGAGAACATCTCCAACCACACCGGGAACAGCGGCTCGGCGAGCGAGCGCATGAGGAGACCGTAGAGGCTGTTCTCACCAAAGGGGTTGAAGAGATCGGCCGCGTTGTAGCCGATGTGCCGGACGAGCGTCCCCGCGGGGAACTGCTCCTCGGGCAGTTCGAGCTCGGGCACCTTGCCCCCGATGGTGAGGTACTTGTACGTCGGCGTCTTGGCCATGACGCCGTTCTCCTTGTCCCAGCCTCCCTCGACGAGCGTGAACGCGACCTTCTTGGCGCCGATCTTGCGAGACGCGATGAGGGTCAGGTCCGAGTACTGGTACGTGCTTGAGGCGCCTTGGCCGTGCTTGCCCGTGAGCCAATGCTTGGACTTCTTGTTGCCGCGATTGAGCGAGAGGATCGTGTCCGGCATCTCCGCCGCGGTGAGGCCGATCCCGAAGTCACGCGCATCGAAGATGGAGTCCTTGTGGTCCTTGGGGTCACCGACGAACCCGGTGACCGTCACCGTCTTCTTGGCGAGCTTGCGCGCCTTGTCATCGTCGAGACTCGAAAGCGAGCCCGGACCGAGGTCGAACCACCGAGCCACCGCCTCCGCCGGTGACGTGGGCATGGGGCCCTTGTGGGTGAGCGCCTTGGCCTCGAGGTTCGCATCGCCCTCGTTCGTGACCCGCTCGATGAGCGCCCGGCCTGGGTAGGCGTTCAGGCTCATGGGCCCGTCGTTCGCCACCGTCTCGTTGAACGGCGCCCAGACGATCTTTCCCTTGAACGCATGCTCGAAGTGCTCCAGGCGCTTGCGTGCATCACGCCAGCTCTCGAAGCCCGCCCACGGAAGGGCGTACTCCTGCTTCTTCTGCGACTTCTTCCCGGCCGGATCGTGTTGGCTGACGCTCGCCGTCACCGTCAGCGCGAGGGAGCGAAAGAGCTCCTCGGGGGTCTCCGGCATCTTCGTCAGCGCCGCGAACTTCGGCTCGACCGGTTTCTTGGGGTGCGCCGTGGTCGGCGTGAGGGCGAACTTCTCCCTACCAGGGTTTTTCATGACCCTTTTCCTCTACCTTCCCGCGGACGGCTGACTGCCGTACCGCTGTGTGCGCCCGGACTGGGCGGTTCACGCTTCCTCGCCGGACAGGCGAAAGGAACGGACGGTTCGCATCCGCGAAGCCGTCGCTCCTGATCTATTCGCCTCACCGCCACTTGTCTACCCGCTGCTCTGCGGAGGTCATGGCCACCGGCGCACACTTGCTAAGCGCCCGGACGTAAATGTCGTACACCTACGGCATGGGACCCCTGCTGCAGGTGTCCGATGCGGAGCGCCGGCGGTTGCGCGAGGGGAGCACGGTCCTCTGAAGCAGGCTGGGTGGAGCGCCAGCGAGTAAAGTGGTGCTGCTCGCCACCGAAGGCTGGAGCGCGCCTCGTATCGGGGTCCACCTGGGCTGGAGCGCGGCAACCGTGCGCCGGGTGCTGTGCGCCTACGTACACGTGGGGCCTGCAAACTTCCTGGCGCTTCGAGGTAGGAAACCGGACGCTCAGCGTCGCCAATTCATTGAGGCTGCATTCCACTCGTTACCTGTGCTGCCGCGGGCGTGGACGGCCGCGCAGTTCTCGCGGGCGCTCGAGGCGTATGGCGTGCATCTCGGCCTGCGTCAGGTGCGCCGCTACCTGGGCAGCATGGGCGCAGGATGGCGGCGTACGCAGTTGAGCTTGGAGCCACGGGTTGAAGAACGGGCTCGGGCACCCTCACCCCGACCCGCTCCCGCCCTATTTCCGGTTACACCGCCTCACGCTTTTTTCGGCCCCTTCCTTCGCCAGCCGGTGAGGGCTCAAGGCGTCACGGTGGTCACGTAACGGAAACCATCACCCTGGAATCGCATGATGACGGCCGGTTTCACCGCGTTGCGTTTCTCGTCGAAGGAGAGGGGGCCCGTCACGCTGGGAAGCACCGTCGTCCCCACGAGGGCCTCGCGCAGTGCCGGACCCGACAGCTCCGGGGCGCGCTGCATCGCATCCACGGCCAGCCGGGCCGCGTCATAGCCGAGCGCCGCCAGCGTGTCCGGCTCGGTGCCGTAAGCCTCCCGATAGACCGTCACGAAACGCCGCTGCCCCGGGTCGGGATTGTCGGCCGCGTAGTGGTTGGAGAAGTAGCTGCCCTCGAGCGCGCCCACCGAGAGTTCCCACGGACCGCCTGAGCCTCCCCCGCTCCTTCCCGCGCACGCCGGGCCGAGAGCCCCACGGCCAGTCCCACGACACCCGCCCCCCCACGGGTGTTGCGGATTCTTTTGCTTCGTATACCTTTTGCGTGGCTAACGATTCGGGCCTGGTGGCCTGGAGCGAGAGACGGGGAACGATGCCCAGGAACAAGCCTCCGCTCGACCACGCCCTGCGCACGCTGGGGCTCATCCCCCGCCTGTACCGGTGGGCCGTGGCGAGCGTGCAGGCCAACCACCTCGGCCGGGAGCTGAGCCTGCGCCAGCTCAGCGTGCTCTACGCGCTCCGGGAGGGGCCCCTGTCACCCGGGCAGCTCGCGCGGCGGCTGCGGGTCACCCCGGCCGTCATCACCGGGCTGTTGGATCGCCTGGAACAACCCGGCTACGTGCGCCGGGAGGCCGACCCCGAGGACCGGCGGCGGCTGCGCCTGGTGCTGACGGAGAGCGGCCAGGAGGTGAGCCAGGAAGTCCGCCAGGCGCTGGCCGGGGACATGGCCGCTCAGTTCGAGAGCGCCTCCCCGGCGGAGCTGAAGGAGCTGGGCGGAGCCCTGGACCTGCTGGAGCGCGCGCTGGCCGCGCTCGAGGCCCGCACACCCACGCCCCCGGAATCGGAGCCGGACGAGGACGCCGAAGCACCGGACCGGCCCCCTCGCCGAGCGAGCACGAAACGACGTTGAGCCGTTGAGACAGAGAAAGAGGACCCCCATGGCAACCACCCCCCCGAACGAACAGCAGCAACCTGCAACCCCCGGCACGGCCCCGAGCGAGGCCCCCGTCGCGGGCGCCACGCACCTCCTGGACAGGACGAGCCCGGAGTTCCTGGCTCGGGCCCACGGCGTCTATTCCGACCTGCGGGCCATGGGTCCCGTCGTGAGAACCCCCTTCCGCGGAGACCTCACCGAGGGAGCCCATCCGCAGGGCTCGCCGGAGCGCCAGGCCCACGCCGCCGCCGGACAGGAGCGCTTCTTCGTCACCCGCTACGACGAGTCCGTGTCCGCGCTGCTCGATGACCGGGTCTCCTCCGACTTCCGCTCGATGCTGACGCCGCAGCAGCGCGAGCTCATGGCGAAGGCCATGCCCGAGGAGTTCAAGCCCATCGCGTACAGCCTGCTGATGCTGGACCCGCCGGACCACACGCGGCTGCGCAAGCTGGTGCAGCCCAACTTCACGGCTCGCGCCATGGAGGCGCTCAAGCCCCGCGTGCAGCGGCTGGTGGATGAGCTGCTCGACAAGGCCGAGCAGGCGGCGGCCGCGCGGGGCGAGACGGCCTCGGAGCGGCGGATGGACTTCATCGAGGACTTCGCCTACCCGCTGCCGATCCGGGTCATCAGCGACATGCTCGGCATCCCGGCGGAAGATCAGGCGCGGGTGCACGAGTGGGCCGAGCGGCTCATGCAGGCCGAGTCCCAGGCCGCGATGCAAGACCAGAAGCTGCGGGCCGGGATGAGGGAGTTCGGCAGCTACCTGGAGGGGCTGTTCGAGCGCAAGCGGCGCGAGCCCACCGAGGACATGATCAGCCAGATGGTCCACGCCCAGGAGGACGGCGACCGGCTGAGCCACCAGGAGCTGCTGTCGATGGTGTTCATCCTCTTCTTCGCCGGGCACGTGACGACGGTGAACCTGATCGGCAACGGCGTCGTGGCGCTGCTGAGCCACCCCGAGCAGCACGCGCGCATGCTCGCGGACCCCGCCGGGATGGCCAAGGGCATGGTCGAGGAGACGCTGCGCTACTGGGGGCCGGTCGACTACCTGAGCACCCCGCGCATCATCAAGGAGGACCTCGAGCTGGGAGGCACCCACGTGCCCAAGGGGGCGAAGCTGTCGGTGGGACTCGCCTCGGCGAACAGGGATCCTCAGCGCTTCGCGAATCCGGATGCGTATGACATCTCGCGGCCGGACGCGCACCGGAACATCGCCTTCGGCAAGGGCATCCACGTGTGCATCGGAGCGCCGTTGGCGCGGCTCGAGGCGCAGATTGCCTTCGAGACCCTGTTCCAGCGCTTCCCGAAGCTGCGGCTGGCCGTGCCCGCGGAGGAGCTGCGCTGGGGCACGGGCGTGGCCATGCGCGGGTTCAACCGGATTCCAGTGCTGTTCTAGCGCCCGGAGAGCCGCGCGAGGATGCCCTCCCGGAGGTCGCGCGACGTCCAGCGCAGGGGACGGCCCGCGGTCTTCACGTCGAGGATGTCGCCGTACTGCGCATCCTGGGCGTGGGCCTCCGGGGCATCCTCCGCGCGGTAGAAGAGCTGGAAGACCAGCTCGTCGCCGGGTTCGACCTCCATCCCGCGGGGAGCCAGCTCGGCGACGGTCCGCTGGTTCCTCGCCACGGCCGGGTCGTCGTCGAGCCGCTCCACGACCGTGATGGCCTCGAAGACCTCTACGTACTTCCGCTCCGGGTCGTAGTGGGCCTCGAGCCTGCGGCCCTCGCCGTAGTGCTTCAGGGCCGCCTCGCCAATGAAGGCCTCGAGCGCGGCGATCGCCGCCTCCTCGGACACGCCCTGCTCCTGGAGGACGTTGCGCAGCACCCGCTCCTGGAGGGAGCCCGTGTCCTCCTCGGTGCGCATGGCCCGGCGGGACTGGCGGCGCTTGCGCCACTCGAAGGGGAGAATCTGGATGCGCGTCTCCACGCGTCCGTTCCACTCCGTCTCGATGCCGTGACTCGCGAGCACCGCGCGCACCTCGCGGGCAATGGCGAGGCTCGCCTCGTCGTGCCGCTTCGGATCGTCCTCGAAGGCCCCGAAGGCGAGCATGAGGCCCGCGCCCAGCACTCCGCGCTCGACGTCCTGGCCATGGAAGAAGGTGGCCCCGCGCATGGGCTCGGAGCTCCTCGCAGCGGCGTCGTTCACCTCGCCCCAGCCATCCGACATCGTGTAGCCCGCGTCCTGCAGCGCGAGGATGCCCCGGCGGTTGAGCTCCTCGAAGGCCCGGTCGAGCGCATCGTTCACCGTGGGCTCGGTCCAGCTGGCCTCCTCGACACGGTGCTCCTCGAGCCGGCGCCGGGTGTGCGCCAGGAGCTGCTCCACCTCGCCGCCGTCACCCAGCTCGTGCCTCGCGAGCTCCTCGATGGAGGTGAGCACCTGCTTGTCACTCTTGTAGCCCCCCAGCACCGCCACCTCCACCTGCTCGCGGAGGTACGCCCGCAGCTCGTCTCGTGTCGCCATGGGCGGAGAGTCTAGCGGGCTCCGTACCGGAAGCGCTGGGGGGAGGCTTGTCCAAGCTCTCTTCATACCGCGTGTTAGCCTCTGGGGGAGGCTGGCCCTGAATGAATATGGGATAGGCCGATGACGTCGTGGGGGGAACATGCATCTCACGGACAAGCTGCTGAACGCCTATATCGATGACGTGCTCTTCTTTGGCCGGGAAGAGAAGCAGCGTTATGAGAGCCAGATTGATCATCTCAAGCAGACGCTCACGAACACGCTGCACGCCAGGTCGTCGCTGCGGGCCAGGAAGATCATTCACTCGGGCTCCTGGCACAAGGGAACAGCCCTCAAACCCTTCGGTGCACAGGACATCGATATAGATCTCATCCTGTACCTTGATGTCCCAGAAGCAGGGCGTGGCGACCTCGCGGACCTCCATCACCACCTCCTCAGGAGCCTGCGCAAAGGCTATCCAACGAAGAATCCCAACGACTTCACCTCCAGCCGGAAGACCGTGGGCATCGAGTTCAGGACAAGCGGTCTGCTCGTGGACCTGGTCCCCGTGGTTCCGACGGAGCAGCTAGCGGGATACGTGTGGCAACCGGAGCTTGGGGGGCGGGGAACCTACCTGACTTCTCCAGAGGGGCAGCTCGAGTTCATTCGCCGGTGCAAGGCGCATGATCCCCGCTTCGTACAAGTTGTCCGGCTCGCCAAACGATGGCGCAACTATCGCCAGCTCCACGGCCTTCCGTCCTTCGCCATCGAACTGCTCGTCGCTCACCTCAGCCAGACGCAGGGCTTGCCAGACACCATCGAGCAAGGCTTCTACCGGCTACTCCTGTACATCGTGAGGGGATTGAACGAGCGCATCACCTTCACCGGTGCCCTTGGACGCCCTCCCCGAACCGCCTGTCGAGTGCAGATCCACGATCCCACGAACAACGAGAACAACGTGACGGCCAGGATGGAGCCTGAAGAGGTCGCCGCACTCATCGGTGAAGCCGTCGCGGCGTTGCAAGCCGTCAATCACGCAATGAGCGTCGAGCGCCATGGCGATACCGAGAAGCTCTGGAAGCAAGTTCTCGGACCTGAGTTCTCGTTGTCCCCCTGAGCGCTTGGAGCCCTCGGATGAGCCACAACCCCCGCGCCGATGTCGCCAGGACCTTTGAGTCCTTCCGCTCCGTGCTCCGCCTCATCGCCCACACGACGGGGCTCAACACAGCCACCTGCGAGCAGACAGCAGACGATGTGACCGCCCTCGCCCAAGAAGGATTCTTGAAGGCCGTCGATATCCTGCTGCTCGACGAGGCAGGCCACAAGCTCTGCGCCGCCAGTTTCGCCGTGTCCGAGGAGGCCAGCGGCAGAACCCATCTCCCAGGAGACAACATCTGGCCCCACACTCCTCGGGGGCAACTCGTCACCGTCATCACCTACAGCTCCATTTGGATGGAACTTCCCCCCGAGGAGAAACAGCAGTTCAAGAACACGCTGAAGACCACGTGGAATCCAACCCATCTCGATACCGACCACTCCAGCATGGATGAAGTCGGTGCACGCCTCTACGGCAGCAACAGGTACGGACTCCAACAGCGCGTCTACATCGCGGACCCGGGTTCCTACGACGAAGATGAGGACGAGGATGAGGACGACCACTACGACGATGACGAGGACGAAGAAGAGTGAGTCGGACCCGCTCCGCACTCCCGTCCCTGGCTATCGCGCGGTCAGGACGTCCAGCCGCAATGCCTCGCGGATGAAGTCCACGGCAACGATCGCGGCCCCCATCGCAGCAACCTGATGAAAGACGTCGTTCTTCTCGGGGTCACCGAAGTCACTAATGCCTCGGATGATCAGGAAGTCGGCACCCGAGCGCCAACAGGCAGCCACCACGCCTGCGGCCTCCATCTCGCCGACCTCGATCCTTCCGTGGTGCTGCCTGCGTAACAGCCGGAGCCGCTCCGGGTTGCGAAGCAGCTTCTCTCCGCTCGCGATGGTGGTGAGCCGTGCGGAGGGACCGTCCGAAACCTCCTCACGCGCCCCGGCCGCAGGCCATTGCATACCCGCCGTTTCAAGTGAGGCCCTCAGCCGTTTCGCCAGCTCCTCCCGCGGACTGACGTACGCGACGGCATCCTGGAGAATCGCATGGGGCAGCCGATACGACTCCGGGCGGGACACCTGTCGCGGCTCGCCCTCTTCGAGCACCTCGGCTGAGGACTCGTACGCGACCACCCGCTCGGAGAGAACTACCTCTCCGAGCTTGCAGAGGCCCCGAATGCCCGCGGCGATCCCCGTCATGATCACCAGCCTCGGATGGAGCCCGGTGACGAACTCCGTGGTCGCCGCGGATGAATCGGGGTTGCCCGCAGTCCCGATACATCCCAGGGCTACCTTGTAGGGGCGCCCTCCGCGTTTGGACGCAACGTCCGTGGACCAGTAGTTGGTTCCCGAGGGCAGCTTCTCGGGAAGGCTCGTGGCGGGAAGACCCAGTGCCGTCCTGGCCGCCTCCAGCTCCACGGGCAGCGCTGTCAGCAGGAGGAGATCCACGGGGGCATGCTTCTGCGCCGCCTCGAATTCGGCGCCCAGGAGGTGCACGGCCTTCCGGGCTACCTCGCTCAGGTCCACGCCCAGGGGCCTCAACGAGAGGCCGAGCAACTGGCCGTGAAACCGCTCGGGGGTCCGTGGAAAGAAGCGCGCGGGCTCCCCCATGGCCTTCTTCAGGAGACCGAGGGAGCCCTCGCCATCAGAGTTGAAGGCGCCAAGCGGAAGATCGAACGGAAGCACCGGGGCTTGCTTCTTCATCATCTTGTGCGCCTGAGCCGACACGCCCTTCCCGCCCCCCAGACACAGCATGGCCTCCGCGTATCCGGTCAGCGCATCTGCGATGTTTCCTCCGGTGTAGAGGTCATCCTCGATGAGGACCGTCTTGACGAGCGCCCGTGCCGTCAAACGCGAGAGCAGCGCGTAGCGCGACTCGGGCAGCTTGTTCAGGATCTTGTGCCCTATCACCACCACTGCCCTGGCTACGGGCGCCGCGGCCCTGGAGGGTTCCGCGCAATGCTCATCGAGCACCTCGAGGCCCCGCCAGTCGAAGGTCAGCGGGAGCCGCTCATCGCCCTCCGTGGTCGGCTCCACGCTGGCGAGAACCACCAGGTGTCCCCCCGCGGAGAGGATTTCACCGGCCACCTGCCGCACGAAGGCATGGGCCAATCCCAGCATGTCCACGGAACAAGAAGGGTTCGCACTGCCCGCGATCAGGATGGACCGCCCCTTCAAGCCAGCAGACGAAGACATGCGTTCCTCTTCCATTCACGCGGCAGTGCCGTAGGGCGCAGGATAGCGTGAGTCGCCAAACCCGCTCACCGGGCTCCAGACAACCGGAAGCCGGCCACACCATAACGGACACGGAGCTGAGAGAAGTTCACCTCCATGTCGCGCACGCCATCCGGAGCGAAGAGCCAGTGGTTCTCATCTTCCTGGCGTCCGACGATGACGTCGAGCACCATGCGGGCGATGAAGTTGGCCGCAGCGTGGATGTTGCCTGCCGAGCCCGGGAGTACCGCCTCCGCACATTCCCGGGGACGCACGGCAAGGCCCGAGGAACGCGGCAAGGGCGGAATGGAGGACTGGGGATCCCTCCCCAGTTCCAGCAGCGTCGGGTCCTTGCCACTGAGCACCCTGAAGAGCCGCAGCACCTGCCCATCCATCTCCATCCAGGCATGAATGCAGTGCTGCCGGTGGAGGGTGGCCAACTCACCGAGCACATGCTCACTGGCCTCGTCACCCGTGAGACCCACCGCCACGAAGGGCACGTCCGGCCCCTGGGGGGTCCAGCCCAGCTTCGGGAGCTGCTCATCGATCCAGTTCTCCATCACCTGGACGTTGGCGGAGGGATTGATGCGCTGGATGTCCTGTTGGACGGCCAGAACCTTCGGGCGGCCCGCGTCGGCCAGGTTCGCGCGGTGGCGAGCGACATTGCCCGGCATCAGGAGATCCGCATCGATGAGCAGGAAGTTACCGACCCCCTCCTGGGTCAGCAGGTGGGCCACCTCGGAGCCCAGCGCACCCAGGCCAACGAGGAGCACCTGCGCCGAGGAGATGCGCCGATGGACTGCATCCGGCCTGCCGCTCCGGCGCCGCGCATCCAGGGTTCGCGTATCCAGCACGATTCCACTCCATGGCATCAACATTTCGAGAAACTGCCGCGCGCGTCGAAAGCTGTTCTTGATGGAGTCCACCAGAAGCTCGCGGACCTCCTCCGCGCTGGCATTGGGTCCAAGATCCTGAATGGTCCGGACAGGCCCCAGCTTGCTCCCGGGATCGAACACATCAGTGAACCAGGAGGTATCGCTCTCCCCGGGGAAATCCCAGCCAAAGGCCATCAAGCACCGGCGACCCTTCCTGTTGGACTTCTCGGAGAGCTGCTTCGACAGGTGCAGGTACTGTCGCCAAAGCCGCTCGTCCGCGAAGAACCGCTCCCTCCTCGACCACGGATCCATGTCGACATCCGGCCGGAGCCAGATGCCCTGGAGTTCCTCACGTGCCCCCGCGACCAGGTTCTCGGCCTCCGCCCAGTGCCGCCAGGGCCCCTTGATACCAGGGCGCCACTCCTTCACGGCGCTCAGCCCCTCGTTGCTGGAGACGAGCGCACGGAACTGACCCACCCGCTCGAACGCTTCCTGCCTCCAGGCGGGTGGCAACCCCATCAGGCGCATGGGCGGCAGGTCCACCCTGTGCCCCGCTCCGGGCCGCCCGAGCGCCACGACAGGCCACAGCTCGGGCTCGATCGCCCAACGCTCCTGGACGTAGCCCTCGAACCAGCCCGCCGCACGCTTCAGCCAGAAGCCCATGTCGGGCACCCCGGTGTACCCGGCCGACAGTGCTTCCGGCTTCAGCAGGCACATGGAGCGATCCCGGAGCTGGTGGACCATGGACCAGCAGCCCACCGGCTCGACGGCCGGTGCCATGTAGGGCGTACCCGGCCCCCAACGGATGATGACCTCCCAGGACCTGCCAGCCGCCGCGAGCCGACCTCTCCATCGAGCGCGATGCGGCGCGTGCTCGTAGTCGAAGCGCCCCGCCGGGTCCTCGGCCTGCAGGAAGAGTTGCTGATGCTCCCACCACCCCGCCCACCGCTCCCACCAGGGAGGACAGACGTGGCTCTCAGGCAAGCGTCCTCCCTCCCAGGTTGGTATCGACCCGAGGAGGCTGCCGCTCCGGAGGGAAGACCTCCGACCACTGCTCCGCATCCACCCACGTCACCGCGCGCCGGGCCGCATCGGTGAGCCGCTGCCGGGTGGGTTCATCCAGATCCATGAGCAGGTCGTTGCCCGGCCGCGCTGGATCCTGAAGCACCCGGCCGTTCAGCAGCCATCCCTGGCCCAGTTCGTCGAGCACCTTCCGAAAGCACCAGGCCAGCCCCTTGTCCTTATGGGGCTCCAGGATCGTCACCGCGAGCACCTCGATGGCGAAGGAGAACAACGGCTCCCACTCCACCCTGTGCAACTCCCTGAAATGCTTGAGGGCCCGTACGACGTTGTGGATGACCGACCCGTGGGCATTGCGCTCGAACCACCGCACATGCTCCGGCCCACTCAACGCGACCCGCAGCTTGCGGGGAACGGCGGGCCCCGCGGGAGTCACCCCCTGCTTGGCCACTGGCAGCACGTCCACCATCACCCCATTGGCGAACTGCAATTGGATGGCCTTGAAGCTCTCCTGGGGAGGATGTGCCAGGGGAATACCGTAGGGCATCCGGGAAAGCCCCTCCGCCAGTACCTGCCGCAGGGCGTCGAGGGTCTGGCTCGTGGGAGGGTCCGCGAGCACGACCACCAGATCCGCCTCCTTGCGGTTCGGCAGCATCGTGTCCTTCTCGAACGAGCCGCAGGGGAACCGCTCGGCTATCCGGATGACTCGTGATTGCTCGATACATTGCTCGACGGCATTGAGCGCGCCTCGCACGGACTTCCACTCGTCGCTCGTGTCGGGCACGGCGAGCCTCTGGCACTTCAGATCCAGCCACTGCCCCGGATTCATCTCGACTCCCCCATGAAAAGGGATTGGCCGCGTCTCGGACGGACGGGCACCGCATGTATTCACCCAGGGAGCCTTTCACAGGAAGGAGCGCGGGAGCCCAGGCTCCTACGGAGGCACCCTCCCCAGGTGCTGAGAACCCGACACGCGGTTACACAGTCGCTCGGATTGAGCAGACACCCTCACCCCGGCCCTCTCCCAAAGGGAGAGGGGGTCTGCCGCAGCGTTGCGTCCAGTTGCTCCACCAGCGCGTTGCCCTGCGCCGGGCCCATGGGCACTCCCCGGTAGCGCGCCTCGCGGTAGTGCGCGAGGAACTCCGCCGCCATCCGCGCCACCGCCTCGCCCCTCGCCTCCCGCAGCCGAGACAGCAGCTCGTCGTCCGTCTCCGAGGGCCTCGGCACCAGGCCCGCCCTCCGCTTCAGCGTCTTGAGGTAGCGCGCGTACAGCGCCGCGAGCCGCACGTCCTTCGTCCCAATCGCCTCGCGCCCCGCCTTCTTCCGCTCGCTCCGCTTGCCCACCCGCAGCCGCCACAGCAGCACTCCCGCCGCCAGCACCCCGAACACCGGCGAGCCCACCAGCGCCTTCGCCTGCGCCAACGGTTGGTAGCGCAGCCCCGCCCCCACCTCCCGCAGGAACGTCCCCACCGCCCCCACCAGGTTGCCGAAGAAGCCCTTCTGCTCCTGCGTCAGCCCGAGCGCCTCGTCCCGGCTCCTCCACGGCGTTGGATCGAACGCCACGAAGCGGCCCTCGTCCGCGAGGAACACCTCCACCCAGGCGTGTGCATCCCGCTCGCGCACCAGCGTGGCCCCCGTGAGCGGATTGTTGTCCTCGGGCGCGAAGCCTCCCACCACCCGCGTCGGCACTCCCACCGTCCGCAACAGCGCCGCCATCGCGCTCGCGAAGTACGTGCAGTACGCCGCCCGCTTCTCCCGCACCAGCACCGCCAGCGGGCTCCCCTCTCCTCGCAGGTCCACGTACAGCGAGTACTCGAAATGCTCGTGGAAGTACGCCTCCAGCATCCGCGCCCTCTCGCGCGCCGTGCGCCCCTTCCCCGTCAGCTCCTCCGCCAGCGGGCGCAGCTCCTGCCGCAGCTCCTCCGGCAACGCCGTGAGCGCGTCTCCAGGCGACTCCTCCGGCGGCAGGTGCTCCTGCTCGCCCGTGCGCAGCGCCAGCGTGGTGCCCTCCAGCTCCTCCGCCTTCAACACCCAGCCGCCTCGCACCTCCGGCCGCACGCCCTCCACCGCTCGCGTCCCCGCCGGGGCCGGCAGCCACGTGCCCAGCGGCGCCAGCACCGTCAGCGCCAGCGTCCGCTCCACCCCCGTCCCTCCCGAGGGCAGTTGCAGCCGCCGATCCTCCAGCTCCTTCGACGTCGTCCACCGCAGTCCGTCGAACCGGTCGAACACCCGCGTCCGCAGCCGCGCGGGCGCCGCGCCGGAGAGCACCAGCAGCGGACGCTCCGAGCCTCGCGCCTTGCGCTCCAGGCTGCGCAGGCCCACCTCCGACTGGAACTCCGAGCCCGTGCCCGGGTTGGCGCCGCTCGTCATCCGGTACACCGCGTCCATCAGCACGCCTTCGCTCGCCCAGATGGTGCGCGTCAGCCACAGGGTCATCCCCCCCAGCAGCACGGCGAAGACGCCGAAGCCCACCGCGGCGCGCAGGCCCGTGCGCCCCAGGCCCCCCTCGAGGAAGGCCACCAGCAGCACGCTGAGCACCAGCCCGCCCAGCACCCACTCCACCGCCTGCATCTCCCGCACGCGCATGCTGAGCGCCACCAGCAGGCACGCGTACGTCCACGCGTAGTAGCGGTTGCGGGCCAGCCCGCAGAGCACCGACAGCCCCACCAGCGCTCCGCACAGCGGGCCGAAGATGTTGGGCGGAAAGGGCGCCGTCGGCGGCTCGCTCACCCAGAGCATCCCCGCCCCGGCGCCGAAGCCCAGCGCTCCCGCCAGCAGCAGGCGCGCCGGCGAGTACTCCATCCGCACGTCCGACAGCCCGGCCCACAGCAGCCCCACCATCACCGGCGCGCACAGCATCCACCGCCCGTGCGCCACCGCGTGCACCACCAGGGCCGCGAACACCGGCATCAGCTCGACGAGCCGGCCGTACCGGGAGACGTTCTCCGAGGGCTCGCTCATGCCAGCTCCACCACCTCTTCCGGGGCCAGGCCCACCGGCGCCCGGTCCGGCCTCACCGAGAGCACCCGCACCGCCACCCCGTGCGCCTTGAGCTTCTCCACCAGCGCCGCCCGCGAGGGCTCCCAGTCCATCACCACGAAGATGACGGCCGACAGGTGGCTCGCCTCGGGCAGCAGCGCCGCCTCCAGCGCCTCCACGTCCAACCGCTCGCCCGACTCGATGGCCGCGAGGATTTCGAGGATGTGCTCGAAGTGCGCCAGCGCGCGGCCCGCCTGGAAGTGGAACACCTGGGGGCCCGCGGCGAACAGGTCGATGATGTACTCCTGGCGCGCCAGCACGTCCGCCATGCCCGCCGCCAGCGAGAGCGCCTTCTCCAAGAGCGCGTCCTCCTTCACCGAGCGCGACTGCACGTCCAGCACCATGGCCAGCCGGACGAAGAACTCCTCCTGGAACTCCTTCACCACCAGGCGGCCCGTGCGCGCGAAGGACGGCCAGTGGATGTCCCGCGTCCGGTCCCCGTCATGCCAGTCGCGCGTGCCGAAGAACTCCGTGGACTCGCCCACCTGCGAGGCCACCGAGATGCCTCCGGGCTGGTAGTTGCGCCCGTGCGGGACGTCCAGGGACTCGAGCGGGGTGAAGCGCGGGTACACCAGCACCCTGTCTTTCGCGGGCGAGCGCCTCGGCCACTTCACCAGCGCCGAGGGGAAGAGGCTCGCGGCCTGGAGCGCGCCCAGCTCGTAGACGCCGCGGGTGGTGCACTTGAGGCGCAGCGTCACCTCGGCGCGCTCACCGGGGGCCAGGGCGTCGATGACGGGCGGCTCGCCCACGGAGCGGAGCTCGGAAGGCAGCAGGCGCTCCTCCACGGCGATGTGGCGCACGGTGCGCCGGCCCGTGTTCTCCACGCGCACGCGGTAGGTGAGCGTGTCTCCGGCGGACACGGGCGGGGGGAACAGGCGCGTGAGCGAGACGCGGGGCCGGAAGGGCAGGCCCACCACGATGGCGGCGGCCAGCGCGCACACGGCGAAGGAGAAGAAGAGGATGAGCGGCGCCACGAGCCCGCCCAGCAGCAGGAAGCCCGCGGCGAGCGCCGACCACAGCACCACGCGGCCCACCGGCGTGAGCAGCCCGTGGTAGCGGTCCTGGAGGAAACGGATGAACCCGTGGTCCTCGGGCGGCATCAGGAAGGACCAACGGCGGCGGCGGGCCATGCGCGGGGTGTTCCTCGGGGAATCCGGAAGGTGGGCGGACGGGAGTCCGCTCATATTGGACCAGAGCGGCGCGCGCTGTTCCAGGTACCCCGGAAGCCCATCCGCTCAGTAGCCGAGATCGAGCTTCTGGGCCTCAGCGGCCAGTTCACTCATGACCTGCTGTTGGCGCTGCTCTTCCTGGCGCATGTAGGCGAGGAGATCCTCGAAACGGACGCGGCGGTGGGTACCCGTCTTGTGGAACGGAATCTTCCCCTGGTCGAGCAGTCCGATGAGGAAGGGGCGTGAGACGTTCAGGAGGTTGGCTGCCTCCTGGGTGGTCAGCTCGGTATCGGGGTCCATGTCTGCTCCCATTCCCACAGCTCCACGCTACCTGACTTGAAAGGTAACCACGATATCTCGGGCGCGCTTCTCCACAACTTGTCCAACAGTTGGACAAGTTTGTATGGCACGCGGCCAGAAGGCGCCCCGAGCGCATGGCTCAGAGTGGCGTGACACACGCAACTCCGACGCGGGGGGATGAACACGGATCCGGGCACCCTCACCCCGTCCCTCTCCCGAGGGGAGAGGGGTAGTAAGGCTCAGCGCGGCACCGGCACGCCGCCCACCAGGTCCTTCGTCAGTGCCCG
The DNA here is from genome assembly GCF_042230915.1 of Archangium gephyra. Taxonomy (GTDB): domain Bacteria; phylum Myxococcota; class Myxococcia; order Myxococcales; family Myxococcaceae; genus Archangium; species Archangium gephyra_B. Next base: position 11,834,211 of record NZ_CP102578.1, read on the forward strand.
CTTGTCCGCTCCCGCGTACCGGGCCCGCGTGTCCAGCACCAGCCTGTGCGCCAGCACCGGCACCGCCAGCGCCTTCAGGTCCTCCGGCAGCACGTAGTCCCTCCCCTGCATCAGCGCCCTCGCCCTCGCCATCCTCCCGTACAGCAGCGCCCCGCGCGTCGACACCCCCAGCCGGATGCTCGGGTTGCCTCGCGTCGCCTGCACGATCCGCAAGAGGTAGTCCGCCACCGACTCCTCCAGCTTCACCTCCTGCACCTGCTGCTGCAGCGCCACCACCTCCTCCACCGTACACACCGGCTTCATCCCCTCCAGCGGCGGCGGCCCCGAGCGCGTCATCAGCAGCGTCCGCTCCTCCCCCTCCGGCAGGTACCCCAGCGACAGCTGCACCGCGAACCGGTCCAGCGACGCCTCGGGCAACGGGTACGTCCCGTGGAACTCCACCGGGTTCTGCGTCGCGATGCACAAAAACGGCGGCGACAGCACGTGCGTCTGCCCGTCCACCGTCACCTGCCCCTCGCTCAGCGCCTCCAGCAGCGCCGACTGCGTCCGCGGCGACGCCCGGTTGATCTCATCCGCGATCAGCACGTTGGCGAACAGCGGCCCCGCCCGGAAGCGGAAGCTCCCCTCCTGCGGATTGAAGATGGACGCCCCGACAATGTCCGTGGGCAGCAGATCCGGCGTGAACTGCACCCGCTTGAAGCTGCCGCCGATGCTCAACGCCAGCGCCTTGGCGAGCGTCGTCTTCCCCGTGCCCGGCACGTCCTCCAGCAGCACGTGCCCTCCCGCCGCCACCGAGCACAGCACCAGCTCCAGCGACTCGCGCTTGCCGCGGATGACGTGCTCCAGGTTGCCGACCAGCCGGGACACCAGCGCGCGCACCACGGCCGCACGCTCCGTGACAGGGACCTTCACAGGAGAAGAGGACATTCTGGCCGCGCAGCGTACCAGTCCCGACCCGGATAGGCTCCCCCCACCCCCATGGCCGCCCCCGCCTCCGTCCGCACCGTGCTGCCCCTGCTGCGGCACAACCCGGACTACCGCCGCCTCTTCCTCGCCACCGTCATCTCCCTCCTCGGAGACTGGTTCGCCTTCGTGGCCATCAGCGGCTTCGTCACCGAGTCCACCGGCCGCTCCGGCTCCTCCGCCGCCGTCTTCGCCGCCAGCGTCCTGCCCACCTTCCTCTTCTCCCCCCTCGCCGGCCTGCTCGCCGACCGCGTGGACCGCAAGCGCCTCCTCGTCGCCGTGGATCTGCTGCGCCTCCTCCCCGCGCTCGGCCTGCTCGCCGCCCTGCGCCTGCACTCGCCCGCGCTCGCCATCTCCTGCGTGGCCCTGCTCGCCGCCCTCTCCTCCTTCTTCGACCCCGTCGCCGAGGCCTCCGTCCCCAACGTCGTCACCCCCGAGGAGCTCCCCATCGCCCAGGCCGCCCTCGGCGCTGTCTGGGGCACCATGCTCTTCGTCGGCGCCGCCGTGGGGGGCCTCGCCACCGCCGCCTTCGGCCGCGAGGCCAGCCTCCTCCTCAACGCCGCCACCTTCCTCCTCTCCGCCCTCCTCGTCGCCGGCATCCGCCGCCCCCTCCAGCACTCCGGCGCCCGCTCCTCCAACGGTGCGTGGGCCCAGCTCGGCGAGGTGGTGACGCTCGCCCGAGACAACCGCCTCACCCGCTCGCTGCTCGTCACCAAGGCGGGCGTGGGGCTCGGCAATGGCATTGTGGGGCTGCTGCCCGCCTTCGCCGCCGAGCGCTTCGCCTCGGGCGACGCGGGCGTGGGCATGTTGCTCGCCGCGCGCGGGCTGGGCGTGCTCTTCGGCCCCTTCCTCGGCCAGCGCTGGGCGGGCGGTGACGGCCGGCGCCTGCTCCTCGTGTGCGGCGGCTCCATGATGTCCTACGGGCTCGCCTACGCGCTGCTGCCCTTCGCCCCCACGCTGCCCCTGGCCGCCGTGTGCGTGCTGCTGGCCCACCTCGGCGGCGGCGCCCAGTGGGTGCTGTCCACCTACGGCCTCCAGGTGTCCACCCCGGACCGGCTGCGCGGGCGCGTGCTCGCCTTCGACTTCGGCCTCGCCACGCTCGCCATCGGCGTGTCCTCGCTCGCCGCCGGGGCCGCCGCCGAGCGCGTGGGACTCGCCACCACCTCCTGGGCCCTCGCGGGCGCCTCGCTCGTCTACGGCGCCGGCTGGCTGTGGTGGACGCGCGGCCTGTGGAGCGGCCGCGTGGACGACGTGCTCGCCGCGCCCACGCCCCTCAGCCCCGTGGAGGAAGGAAGCCCCATTCCTCACCCACCGCCCGCGCCATCGCCTCGACGACACGCGAGTGGATGACGCCGTTGCTCGCGATGAGCCCCAGCGTGCCGCGCAGCTCCGCGCCCTGCGAGAAGTCCACCTCGCGCCCGTCCAGCCCCGTCACCTGGCCGCCCGCCGCGCGCACCAGCGCCGCGCCCGCCACGTGGTCCCACGTCTTGTGCGGATTCTTGCGGATGTCCCGGGGCCCGCGGATGAACAGGTCCGCCGCCCCCGCCGCCACCAGCGCGTACTTCACCATCCCGTCGTAGCGCCGCGCCCGCCGCGCATCGAAGCCCGCCGCCGCGTACACCCGGTCCGCCATCTCCCGCGAGCGCCGGCCCATCACGTAGCTCTCCACCACGCGGATGCTCTGGGCATCCACCCGGTCGGACACGTGCAGCGCGCGCGGCTCGCTGCCCTCGAGCGTCTCCGCCCAGGCGCTCCCGCCGTCCGTGAAGAAGAGCGTGCCGCCCTCGTCCAGCGGCGACACCGGCACGCCGATGACGCCGTCGCGCGGCACGCCCTCCACCAGCGTCCCCACGCACACCGCGTAGCCGCGCCCGTGGATGAAGCCCTCCGTGCCGTCGATCGGGTCAATGACCCACACCCGGTCCGCCCGCACGCCCCGGCCGTGGCCCAGCCAGCGGACGAAGTGCTCCTCGGTCACCCGCTCGCCCAGCAGCTTGCCCACCAGCCGCACCACCTGCTCCCGCTCCTCGGGGGGGACGGTGAGGAAGGCCTCGGCGCCCTCCTCGGCGATGACGCCGTCCTCGGGGAAGTAGCGGGCGATGGCGCGGCAGATGAGGGCCTGGGCCCCGTAGTCGGCGATCGTCACCGGGCTGGCGTCGCTCTTGCGGTTGACGCCGGCCTTCGACGCCTGCACCCGGCGGCACAGCTCACAGGCGAGCCGCACCGCATCCAGGAGGGGTTGTAGCTCTCGTACGCTCGGCTGCTCCATGCAGGGGGCTGCTCCTCGGGGGACTGTAGGCACGCACCGTCAGTTGAGCAGCGGCTCGGACATTGGATCCGCCGAGTGTGCCTGGCGTACCCGTCCCCCAGGGAGGACCCGGGCCCCACCCCCGCGGCCACTCGCCCCTCCCGGAGGCCCAGCGCCCGGGGGAACCCCAGCGCCAGGACTCCAGCCGCCGGGGACGAGCGCCCCGGAGGCCGCGAAGGCCTTACTCCTGCGGAGCGGGCGCGGGCGCGGGCGCCATGTTGCCCGAGGGGGGCGGCATGTACGCGGGGCGGTCGTTGGCGGGGGCCGCGGCGCAGGTGTACTCCACCGTCCGCGAGGACAGCAGGAAGGGCACCAGCGAGGCGCCGACGGACACGCAGCCATACTGCGTGAGGGCGGTGCCCACGACGTCGCCATTGCCATAGCCGCTGCACGCCAGCCCGCCGGCGATGCCACCGGCCACGGTGAGGCCCACGTTGATGAGCCAGTCGGTGCCGCTCAGCTTGCTCTCCGCCCAGGAGATGCCGTTCTCGCAGTGCTGCCCCGCCGGCTGCGACAGGCCCGCGAGCCCGCCAATGGTGAACCACTGGCGGTCCGTATACGAGGGCCCCTCTGGAGCGGCGCGGCTGACGACCTTGGTGGTGAAGCAGGCGGTCTGGGTCGCCATGACGGTGAGGGCAGCCACAACGGTCCACTGACGCTTCAGCATGTCTGTCTCTCTTGGGAAGTGGGTGAAGGACGCCGGCCCGTCCCGTCCGCGCACGGACGAGGGAGGGCCTTGGACGCTTCATCCATCATCCCCCCCGAGAGGCGTCTACCGGAACTTCCCGGGACATGCCATTTCTGGACTCAGGAGTGGGCGGCGCGGGCCACGTCCCCCGCGGAGGCGCCGGCCACGGCGCGGCGGATGCGGGCGAAGTCGAAGTTGGCGGACGGGTCGTCCTTGCGGCCGGCGGGGATGGCCACGTCCTTGTGGCCCACCACGTTCTCCGGGGGCACGCCATACGTGCTGACGAGGTACGGCACGAGCGCCTCCAGCGCGCGGTACTGCTGCTCGGTGTAGGGCGTCTTGCCGGTGCCGTCGTTGACGAGCTCGATGCCCAGCGAGCGCGCGTTCATGTCCGTCACCACGCCGCGCAGCGCACAGCGGCCGGCGTGCCAGGCCCGCTCCTCGTCGGCGACGAGCTGGTGGATGCGCCCATCGCGGTCCACGAGGTAGTGCGCGCTCACGCGGGACTCGGGGCTGCGCAACCACACCAGGTCCGCGCGGCCATTGTTGGAGGCGGTGTGGTGCAGGACGATGACGTCGATGCGCGTGCCCTTGCGGGAGTCGAAGTTGGGGGACGGGTTGGGGATGACCAGGGGCTTGTGCATGGCGACTTCCTCTCGGGAGGGCAGAGGAGGCCGCGGCGGGATGTGACACGGGGAGGGCCTGGCGCCTCAGTCCCGGGGCGAGGGTTGGAGCGACTGGGCCAGCCGGTGCAGCAGCCGCAGCTGCGAGTGGCGCAGGCCCCGCGCGGCATCCACCAGCTGGCGCAGGCCCGAGGCCTGGGGGGCCTCCAGCCCCAGCAGCGCGTCGGAGGGAATCTCCAGCGCCACGCAGATGCGCCGCAGCGTGGGGACGCTGGGGAACATCTCCCCGCGCTCGATGCGGCCATACACCTCGAGCTGCACCCCCACCCGGCGCGCCACCTCCGCCTGGGTGAGTCCGGCCCGCGCTCGGGCGGCATGGGCCACGGTACCGAGGTTCATCGCCAATGGACGTTCAACACGAGCCGAGAGCCGGGGCATGTCTCCACCATACGTACTTGGTACGTCCTGTCAATGTCCACTACCAATTCGAATGGTTGCCCTCATCGCTCCCCCCTTTGGAAGTATGGTGACCCGACGTGGGGAGTCGGCACACCCGATGTGCGAGCAACGGCTCCCCGCTCTCTGCGAAATCCCCTGATTCGCTCCGAGTGTGTCTTCGGGGACGAGGCCCTCGAAAGCCCGCGCGCGGGGGGTGTTCGAGCGAAACCTCCATCGTTATGGTGCATCTCCCCTCGGTTTCACGGCTCCGCCCCCCAGGAGGCCTCACCATGCCCAAGGAACACGTCGACACCCGGAACCTCCAGGTTCACGGCATCCCCGAGCAGCACGACAGTCTTCAGCCCACCTCCGACAACGTGACGCTCGTGGTCACCCAGGCCTTCGGGCCCGGGGGCGACAACCTCGCCGGCTACTCGGATGTGAAGTTCAACGGCTACCCGGCCGTCACCCTGCTGCTGCGCACCCCGGACGGGCGCGAGGGGCTCGTGCACCTCTCGCCCATCCACGGCGACAAGCGCAAGACGGGCTTCACCGACATCGCCCCGGGCACCCGCTGCGAGCTGCTCTGCCCCGTCACGAAGCGCCCGCTCGACAAGCTCGGCCCCGTGGACGATGGCAGCGGCGCCACCTACTACGCGCTCTACCTCACGCCCAAGCTGTCCAAGGGCCACGCCGTCGCCGTCACGGACCTGTGGGACCACTTCCACTCCCGCATCGTCGACGACGAGGCCGTCATCTCCTACTGGGCGCAGACGCACGCCCTCTGAGTTGCTCATCTGAGTTGCTCAGGGGAGCGCTTACGGCTCCTCGACGCGGTCCGTGAAGGGGGCCGCCTGGAGGAGCCGGGAGCGCCTCACGTCCACCGCGTAGTGGATGCCGTAGTGCGGCTGGGTCCACTGGTCGAAGACGAGGACATCCGGGCCGAGCCACACCAGGCCCGAGAAGGGCCGCAGCTCCGAGAAGGTCGGCCCCTGTAGCTCCTGGAGCGCCTCCTGGCCCACGGCCTGGACGAGCACCCGGCAACCCGGCTCACACGTGGCGAGCGCCTGGAACCTTCCATCCGGACTGACGGCCCGCTCGTCCCACTCGCTCCCGGCGGGGAGCGCGGGCACCGTCACCATCGCGAACCCCTCGTTGGAATTCTCCATCACCCAGGAGTCCTTCACGTCCACCACGTGATGGTGCGGGTCCTCGAGCGCCCTGGAGGCCCCGGCGCTTGAAGCGGGCTTCCCGGACGGGGCCGAGCGGCAGGCGGCCCCCCCCCACACCATCAACAAGGCCAGTGCCGCGCGACGGCGCATGGCGGCGCTCATGGCAACCTCCTGGGACTACTTGAGCAGACGGACCCGGGACTTCTTCCTGCCGTACGTATTTCCCTCAGCGAGCGTCGTGGGGCCCAGGAAGATGTCGATGTGCTTGCCGTTGATGGCGCCTCCGGTATCCCAGGCGACGAACGTCCTCCCCGGGTAGGCCTCGATCTCCAACCGGCTGCCGAGCGGAATGACGCCGCGGTCCACCGCGACCGACTCCCACTTCACCGGGTTCTTCCACGTGCCGCCGATGCCCTGGGTGAACCAGGTGTCGCGCCCCTTGGGCTTTCCCTTGCTCCAGTTGATGGTGATGAACTCGCCGGCCTCCGTCTGCCCCGTCCCCTGGAAGATGACGCCCGCCTTCGCCTTGAACAGGAAGCCCTCGCGGTACTCGCCCTTGAGCCCGTGGGCCTTCACCTTCTTGTCCAGGGCGAACTCCGGATCCAACTCCATCACAATGATGTAGTGGGTGATGATGAAGCCTTCCATCCACTCACCGGCTGCCATGCGTGCGGCTCCTCGCGCGAACCAGGGACGGCCCGCGAGCCTACCTCAGGCCGCCCGAGGCACGTGGACCGTTCCACCCCGCCGGTTTCTTGGATTCTGGAAGCAAGACACGTGCTGCCCACCCGGGTGAGGCCGGATGCAGCAAACCTGCGGCTCCGCGAGCCGAGCCGGTATAGGATGGCGCGCCTCAGTGTCGGCTCGGGTGGGGTTGAGCCGGTCCGCTCTATCGAGAATGGAGTTGCACCATGGTCGCTCGAGCACTCGTGCACCTGTTGGGGGAGACTCCTCTATTCCTCTTCGATGTGACGGGCTTGGGAGAGCAGCTCAAGGTGCTGCGCTTCTCCGGCTCGGAGGGCCTGTCGAGCCTCTACGAGTTCCAGGTGGAGGTGGCCTGCGAGAACCAGGACCTCGACTTCTCGCAGGTGGTGGGCAAGCCGGGGGTTCTGTCGCTCAACGGCGAGCTGGTGCCCCGGTACGTGCACGGCATCGTCAGCCGCTTCGAGCAGGTGAACGAGCTGCCGCGCTACGCCATCTACCGCGTCACGGTGGTGCCGCAGGTGTGGCGGCTCCACCACCGGCAGGACTGCCGCATCTTCCAGAAGCTCGACACGCCCACCATCCTCAAGAAGGTCTTCGAGACGGCGGGCATCCCCGCGGAAACGGTGCGCTTGTCGCTGGTGAACTCCTACGAGCCGCGCGACTACTGCGTGCAGTACCGCGAGTCCGACTGGGCCTTCGCCAGCCGCCTCATGGAAGAGGACGGCATCTTCTATTTCTTCGAGCACCATGAGGACAAACACATCCTCGTGCTCGGCGACAAGGAGTCCGCCCTCAAGCCCATCGACGGGGTGGAGCTGCTGCCCTTCCGCCGCGCCACGGGCGGCGTGGTGCAGGAAGACCACGTGCTGCGCTTCCGCCGCATGCAGGAGGTGCGGCCGGGCAAGACGAGCCTGCGCGACTTCAACTTCAAGAAGCCCGGGCTGCCCATGGACTCCCAGCACGAGGCCGAGGTGGATGCGGACCTGGAGGTGTATGACTATCCAGGCGAGTACCAGGACCCGGGCCGTGGCTCCTCGGCCAAGGGCACCACCATCGCCCGGCTGCGGCTCGAGGCGTGGCAGGCCGCGCGGATGCAGGCCCAGGGGGAGAGCGATTGCGAGCGCCTGGTGCCCGGGCGGCTCTTCACCCTCCAGGAGCACTCGCGCGAGGACTACAACGGCCGCTACCTGCTCACCCACGTGAGCCACTCGGGCACCCAGCCCCAGGTGATGGAGGAGGAGTCCCAGCAGGGCGAGTTCAGCTACTCCAACTACTTCACCTGCATCCCGGAGAAGGTGCCCTACCGGCCCGCCCGCGTGACGCCCCGGCCGCATGTGCGCGGAGTGCAGACGGCGGTGGTGGTGGGGCCCTCGGGCGAGGAGATCCACGTCGACGAGTGGGGCCGGGTGAAGGTCCAGTTCCACTGGGACCGCGAGGGCAAGCAGGACGAGAACAGCTCGTGCTGGGTGCGCGTGAGCCAGTTGTGGGCCGGCGAGGGCTGGGGCGCCATGTTCATCCCGCGCATCGGCCAGGAGGTCATCGTCGACTTCATCGAGGGAGACCCGGACCGGCCGCTCATCATCGGCCGCGTGTACAACGGCGCCAACCTGGTGCCCTACGAGCTGCCCGCGCACAAGACGAAGAGCACCATCAAGTCCAACTCGTCCCTGGGAGGCGACGGCTACAACGAGCTGCGCTTCGAGGACGAGAAGGGCCAGGAGCAGTTCTTCATGCACGCCGAGCGGAACATGGACGTGCACGTGAAGAACGACTCGTTCGAGAACATCCTGCACGACCGGCACCAGACGATTGGCAGCCAGGGGAAGAACGGCAAGGTCGGCGACCAGAACGAGATGGTCCTGCGGGACAAGAGCCTCACGGTGCACCGCCACAGCCAGGAGCACGTGGGCGGGGACCTGAAGCTGCTGGTGGGCGGCATCGATGGCGCGGGAGACGTGGACATCGTCATCAAGTCCAACCGCATGGAGCTGGTGCACAAGAACAGCCACCTGCACGTGAAGCAGAACCTCAACGAGAAGGTGGACGGCTCCCAGTCACTGCAGGTGGACGGTGACCTGCACATGAAGGTGGGAGGGCTGCACGCACTGGAGGCGGGCAAGGAGCTCCACCTCAAGTCCGACAAGATCGTCCTCGAGGCCACGAGCGGCATCACCATCAAGGGGCCGGGCGGCTTCATCACCATCGATGCGAGCGGCATCGCCATCAAGGGCACGCTGGTGCAGATCAACACCGGCGGCTCGGCGCTGTCCGGCAGCGGCGTGGCGCCCACCGCCCCCACGGACGCGGTGGAGGCCACGCCCACCGTGCCCACCCCGGCGGACGACGGCAGCACACCCTGAGCCGCACACCCTGAGCCGCACACCCTGAGAGGAAGACCCCGATGCCTCCAGCCGCACGAATCACGGACATGCATGTGTGCCCCATGGTGAATCCCGGCCCGGTGCCGCACGTGGGCGGACCCACGACCTCGGGAGAGGGCACGGTCCTCATCGGCTATCAGCCGGCGGCCCGCGTGGGAGACTCCCTGCTGTGCACGGGCCCGGGCGTCTCGGACTCCATCTCCCAGGGCGAGGCCAGCGTCATCATCGGCGGCAAGCCCGCCGCCCGCCTGGGGGACCCCACCTCCCATGGAGGCGTCATCGTCGCCGGCTGCCCCACGGTGGTCATCGGCTCGTCCGCGCAGGGGCAGACCATCACCATCGCCGCGCGCGACGGCACGCCCTTCTGCGAGGAGTGCGAGAAGGCCAAGAAGCAGCAGCAGGCCCAGGAGCAGGAGGGCTGAGGAACCGATGAGCACGGGAACCAGGCGCCACGCCATCCTCCAGGTGCGCTGGGGACCCTTGGCCCACCAGAAGACCCTCATCGAGCCCGGCCAGGTGCTGAAGGTGGGGCGCGCTCCGTCCTCGGGACTGGCGGTGCCGCACGACAAGGAGCTGGCGGAGGAGCAGTTCGAGCTGTCCTGGAGCGGCAAGCGGGGCTGGCTGCACGGGCTGCCGGGCGTCCCGGGGACGCTGCTGGACGGCGAGCCGGTGGAGCAGGGGGAGCTCTTCAACGGCAGCTGGCTGCGCGCGGGGCAGACGGACTTCTCGGTGTACTTCGAGAAGACCACCCCGCCGCGCGAGCCCGAGCAGCCGGATCCTCCCGTGCTGGTGGCCCACAAGGCCCGCGCGCTCGAGGTGCTGCGCGCGCAGCAGGCCCCGCTGTACGCCATCGTCGACGCGGCGCGCGACGCGCGCATCCTCGAGCTGTTGCACGAGTCGGTGGAGGACTGCCACTCGCTGTACGAGGGCCCGCAGGGCGTGGCGCTGGCGGAGGTGGCGCCCTACCTGGTGAGCCTGCCGCAGAAGGACTCGTGGCTGCTGGAGGCGCTGGTGCAGGAGGGCTGGGGGGCCCACTGGGGCATCTTCCTCACCAGCTCCGCGCCCGTGCTCCAGGTGCGGCGGCACTTCCGCAAGTTCCTCATGGTGGAGGCGGAGGGCGTCGAGGGCAGGCTCTACTTCCGCTACTACGATCCCCGGGTGCTCAGCGCCTTCCTCCCCTCGAGCCCGCCCGGGCCGAGGAAGGAGTTCTTCGGGGAACTCGAGGGCTTCATCTTCAGCGGCTCGAATGGGGAAGTCATCGTCGAGTTGCCTATGCAGGACGACAAGCGTCCGCCGGACCGGAACGGGACAAGGGGCTGATACCGATGGTTGCTCGCGCACACGTACACGAGGTGGGAGGCGCTCCGGTCTTCCTGTTCGACATCGGAGACTTCGACGAGCCGATGCGGGTGCTGCGCTTCACCGGCTCGGAGGGGCTGTCGAGCCTCTTCGAGTTCCAGGTGGAGCTGGCCTGCGAGAACCCGGACGTGGACCCAGCGCAGGTGGTGGGCAAGACGGCGCTGCTGGCCATCCGCGGCGATTCGGGCTTCCGCCACCTGAGCGGCCTCATCAGCCGCTTCGAGCAGGTGAACGAGCTGCCGCACTACGCCGTCTACCGGGCCGTGGTGGTGCCCGTGGTGTGGCGGCTCCAGCACCGGCACGACTGCCGCATCTTCCAGAAGCTCGACACGCCCACCATCCTCAAGAAGGTCTTCGAGACGGCCGGCGTGCCCTCGGACCGGGTGCGATTCTCGCTGGTGAACGCCTACGAGCCGCGCGACTACTGCGTGCAGTACCGCGAGTCCGATTGGGCCTTCGCCAGCCGCCTCATGGAAGAGGACGGCATCTTCTATTTCTTCGAGCACCACGAGGACAAACACGTCCTCGTGCTCGGCGACAAGGAGTCCGCCCTCAAGCCCATCGACGGGGGGGACACGCTGCCCTTCCGGCGCGCCTCGGGCGGCGTGGTGATGGAGGACCACGTGGCGCGCTTCCGCCGCGTGCAGGAGGTGCGGCCGGGCAAGACGAGCCTGCGCGACTTCAACTTCAAGAAGCCCGGGCTGCCCATGGACTCCCAGCACGAGGCCGAGGTGGATGCGGACCTGGAGGTGTATGACTATCCGGGCGAGTACCAGGACCCGGGGCGCGGCTCCTCGGCCAAGGGCGCCACGCTGGCGAAGCTGCGGCTCGAGGCCTGGCAGGCCTCGCGGGTGCAGACCCAGGGGGAGAGCGATTGCGAGCGCCTGTGCCCGGGTCGGCTCTTCTCGCTCCAGGAGCACTCGCGCGCGGACTACAACGGCCGCTACCTGCTCACCCACGTGAGCCATGACGGCCAGCAGCCCCAGGTGATGGACGAGGAAGCTCCGCTGGAGGACTTCAGCTACACCAACACCTTCACCTGCATCCCGGAGAAGACGCCCTACCGGCCCGCCCGCGTGACGCCCCGGCCGTACGTGCAGGGAGGCCAGACGGCGGTGGTGGTGGGGCCCTCGGGGGAAGAAATCCACGTGGACGAGTGGGGCCGGGTGAAGGTCCAGTTCCACTGGGACCGCCAGGGCAAGCTGGACGAGAACAGCTCCTGCTGGGTGCGCGTGAGCCAGCCCTGGGGCGGCGAGCTGTGGGGACGGATGTTCATCCCGCGCATCGGCCAGGAGGTCATCGTCGACTTCATCGAGGGAGACCCGGACCGGCCCATCATCACCGGCCGCGTGTACAACGGCGCCAACCTGGTCCCCTACGAGCTGCCCGCGGAGAAGACGAAGAGCACCCTCAAGTCCAACTCGTCGCTGAACGGGGACGGCTACAACGAGGTGCGCTTCGAGGACGAGAAGGGCAAGGAGCAGTACTTCCTGCACGCCGAGCGGAACATGGACGTGCACGTGAAGAACGACTCGTTCGAGAACATCCTGCACGACCGGCACCAGACGATCGGCAGCCAGGGCAAGAAGGGGAAGGCCGGCGACCAGAACGAGCTGGTGTACCGGGACAAGAGCCTCACGGTGCACCGCCATGTGCAGGAGCACGTGGGCGGCAACCTGAAGCGGCACGTGGGCGGCATCGACGGCGCGGGAGACGTGGACATCGTCATCCAGTCCAACCGCATGGAGCTGGTGCACAAGAACAGCCACCTGCATGTCAAACACTGGCTGCTCGAGAAGGTGGACGGCACCCAGTCGCTGCAGGTCGGCAAGGACCTGCACACCTCGGTGGGCCAGCTGAACGCGGTGGAGGCGGGCAAGGAGCTCCACCTCAAGTCCAAGAAGATCGTCGTCGAGGCCGCGAGCGGTATCACCATCCAGGCTCCGGGCGGCTTCATCACCATCGACGCGAGTGGCATCGCCATCAAGGGCGCGAAGGTGCTCATCAACAGCGGAGGCTCGGCGCTGTCCGGCAGCGGCGTGGCGCCCACCGCCCCCCAGGACGCGGTGGAGGCCAAGCCCACCAAACCGGCCGTGGCGGACGATGGAAAGGTCCGGGCGCCGAGCGGCCTCGCGGTGGCCCAGGGCGCCTCGGAGCTCGAGCCCGTCAAGCCGATGAACCTGGCGGCCACCATGCTGCCCATGGCGCTGCTGCAGGCCCGCGCGCCCACCGTCACGTGCGTGCAGCTCGCCAACCAGATTGACGAGATGGACCACGCCATGGTCCGCGCCGCGCTCGCGGCGGACGTGTACAACCAGAGCGGCACCCCCGGCCCGCTGCCCGAGGGCTTCACCCGGGCCAACGATGAGCAGCTCCGGAACCTCTTCGCGGGCCAGCTCTCCGACGAGCAGCTCAAGAACCTCACCTCACCCGAGGGCTCCAGCTACCGCGCCGCCATCTACCAGGACGACAAGGGGAAGGCGTACCTGGCCTTCCGCGGCACGGAGAACAAGGAAGGCCTCAAGGACTGGAAGGAGAACCTCCTGCAGGGCGCCGGCATGGAGAGCCAGCACTACGAGAAGGCCAAGAAGCTGGCCGAGCGGCTGGATGTCGTGACGGGCGGCAACATGGAGATCATCGGCCACTCGAAGGGCGGAGGCATGGCGGCCGCGGCGGGCCTCATGACCGGCGCCAAGACGACGACCTTCAACCCGGCGGGCGTCCATCCGAACACGGTGGGCGGCATGAACATGTCCAACGCCAGCGCCAACATCAACGCCTACGTCGTGGAGGGCGAGGTCCTCAACTGGGTCCAGGACAACCGGGCGGTGGTGCACGGCGCGGCCGTCGTCGCGGGCACGAAGCTGGGAGGCCCCCTGGGCGGGATGATCGCCGCGATGGCCGTCAGCGGCTCCCTGCCCCAGGCCACCGGCCGGCGCGTGAACCTCCCGCAGCCCAAGGAGTTCAAGAGCTCCTGGTACGATCCCGTGCTGTACCGGGTGGACCTGCATGGCATGGACCAGGTGAAGAACAGCCTCGACACGCACCAGGAGAACCTCAAGAACCAGTACGTCGCCGACGGGTGCGAGGCTCAGCTTGGAAAGCGATAGAGGGGTGACCCATGATGCGCCGTTGGCCATGGCTGGCGTGGGCCGCCATGCTCTCGTTGTGGGGCGGGTGTTCGAGACAGGGAGGAGCAACAGTGTCCGGGCCAGATAGCTATTTCGAAAAACCGGCCGACAAGCAGATGGCGCTGGCCGTCGCCGGCGGGGAGACCGAGACCCTCCGCCGGCTGCTCGAGAGTGGCGAGGTGGACCCGCTGGCCGTGGGCCGCGATGCCACCAACTGGCTGACCATCGCCGTCGCCGCGCGCCAGAAGGGCTCGCTCGACACGCTGCTCGAGCTGGGCGCCCTGGGAGACCCCAAGGGGAAGCTCGCGGGCCAGGCGCTGTACGCCGCCACGCTGCTCGATGACCTGTACTGGCTCAAACGGCTCCGCGCCGCTGGCGCGGACCTCAACAACTACGGCGGTGGGGATCTCCTGCTCGAGGTGGCGGTGGATACCCGCAACAGGAAGACCCTGGACTTCTACCTCGAGAACGGCGCCAACCTCGACATGCCCTCGAGTGTCGGCGGCTCCGTGACGCTGTCCACGGCCCAGGCCCGACGTTTCGACCTGGTGAACGAGTTCCTCGACCGGGGCGCCTCTCCCTGGGTGATGGACTCGCTCGGGTCCACCCTGGGCTTCACGGCGGAGAGAGCGGGGAAGGTCCCCGCCTGGGACCACCGCAGCCCGATGAACCAGGAGCGGCTGCTGCTGCTGGAGCGGCTCCACGCCATCGGCTTCCCCAACCCCGCGCCCACGGCCGTCGAGGGCCGCGCCCTCCGGGAAGCCGGGAAGTGGCCGCCGCCCAACGCCCCCAAGACCGCGCCGCGGCCCGCCTCTCCCTGAACTCCAAAAAGGAGCCAACGTACCCGTGCGGCGGATGAGGTCTTGAACACCCTGGTGGCTGCTCAATCGCTCGCCACCGCCGTGCGTTTCTCGACCTCCTTGGGAAGCACGAAGTTCGGCATCGTTTGCGCGTTGGGCCAGTACCGGACTTCGACCTCCGCGCTGTGGAACTGCGCGTCGTCCAGCTTGAGTTGACCGCCATAGCTCAGCCCGGAGGCTCCGCTTGAGATGGCTGGCGGTGCCCACCAGACGAACGGGGGGGTGGCCCTTGGGCTGCGGCCCGACCCGTTCGCGCTCACCACGGGGCCACGCGGGTCGACCATTCGACCGCCCATGTTCCGCGGGCGGATGGTCTCGTGCAAGATCTCCTTGCGGCCTGCCGCGCCAATCAGCGTGACCTTGCAGTCGAGCACGCTCTCGCTGCCAGCTCCCGGCAAACCGATGCTGAAACGGAAGTTGTCGAAGTCGTCATGGTCCGTCGTATTTCGCCACTCCCAGGCATCGTCGCTCCACTCGACCTCGATCTTCATGGCAGTGGAATACATGACCTTGTTGAGTCCATCCATCTCGCCCTGGACGGTCAATTTCGCATCCCCCCGTCCATAGAACGAGCCCCGAAGCCATACCTCGATGTCGTTGTCGGTATCCTTGAGCGCCTGCCAGAGGAATGCGATCCCGATGCCCAGGAAAATGACACCTGCGGCGATCCACCCAGCGACGGGCACGGTCGCTGCGGATGCTCCGATGGGCGCCAGCAGACCAAGCGTTCCCACGAGCACCCCTTTCCCGCTCGCAACGGCGAGGGCGGCGGCCATGCCCGCCAACCCGGAGGCGATCATGAAGCCACTCGAGACCCGGTAGGACAGCGCGGCGTCGTCGTCGCCGGCCCTCGCGCGCTCGTTGCCCTTCACGAGGGATTGGACGCCTTCCGTCAACGCGGACGCCGTCCCCAGCGCCCCACCCAGCAGTGCCAACCGTCCAACGAACATGGGCCCCATCTTCTTGGCGATCGTCTCGGCGACGATCTCCGCCGTGACCCCTAGGACGCCCAGGATTCCAGACGCAACACCAAAGTATGCATCGGACTTGTCACTCACGCCCGAGTCAGCGAGGCTTTGTGCGCTGTTGCCCAGATTGAGTGCCTGAAGCGTGAGCCCCGCCCAGGTAAGTGCCCCGGACAGGGTCCTGGTGAAGTTCACCATTTCCCGATAGGGATTCACCGGCGGTGGCAACGCCAACCTCGTCTCTGGCGCGGGCAACGCGGGGACTTTTCTGGCCAACTGCTCCGGCAGCCACAGTTCGACCACGCGCCTCTTTGTGGTCGTGGTGCTCGTGCCCGGCATCGCGAATATGTCCACGCCGTTGCTTCCCACCACATAGATGCGCCTGCCGCTCGTCATCTCGGAATCGACAAGTCGCTTGAGGCTGGGCTCGGGCGGGCCAAAGGCGGCCTCGGCGAGCAGCCACGCCTCCTCGGTCTGGCTGAGCGACATGAAACCAGGCGCAACGGTCACCGTGGTACGAACCGACACAGCCATCAGGACGCGGACACCCGCGACCTTGTAAAGCCCCGGGTTGCTCCGCTTCAAGCGCAGAACCTGGCTGGCCATGGTCGAACCGATGAGTGACAGGGCGTGCTGTTCGGTGCGTTTCTTCAAGTGCTCACGGAACTTGCTCACCGCTTCGAGCAGGTTCTTGGAGATGTCGACGAGTTTGTCGGTCTGTCCGACATCCGGAAGCGACTTGCCGAACATGAACTCGCCGAAATTGGCGTCGAGAGCTGTGATGGCGCCCCACAGTGTGGCCTGGGCATCGGCAGGATGCTCGTTGAGCCACTTGTCCCACAGGGCTCTCTCGGCCTTGGTCTTGATGGCGCCGTGCAAGCACCGGGCTGTGGCGTCTTGCCGATCCATGGCCGATTGATCGTCTGCGGGGTCGAAATCGAGCCACCAAGCCTTCAGGGAGTCCGAGCCGTTCAGCGTGGCCACATCGTCGGACATGAGATCGATGCGCTTGTCCCAATCGGCGATATTGGTGTCGTAGGTCTTCTTGTCCGTCAGCAACTTGATACCGTCGTAGTGCTTGGCGTAGCGTGTCTTCCATTCCTCCGCTTGGCCGTTCTGCTTGAACGACTCCTCAAAGCCCAGAATGATGTCGCCGACCATTCGCTCGCGCTGGTGCTCCGCGACGTAGGTCCCCATGCGGCCAGTCTCATCGTTGCGCAAAGCATTGAGTTCGATGGCCAGACCGAGGTCATCCTGTAGAGCGATGACAGCGCCGGTCTTCCCCCCGGTGCTCTTCGAGATCTCTTCCATCCTGGCAGCCAGCGGAGCGCCCTGGGAACCGCGAGCGCGCAGGGGCGTGAGCAAGTGCTTGTTCAGCTCGGACACCGTAGCAACCGAGGCATAATCAGCCACTACGGTCCCAACATTGGCCCCCATGGGTGCGCCGAACCGCACTGCATTCTGCGCCTTGTGGTTACTGCCCAGTGAGCCCGCCGCAGCCGCCATCACGTCGAGTTTGACCATCCGCTTGTCGCGGCAGTTCCCCTTATTGGCGGCATAGTTGGCCAGGACCGCCTTGGTCCATCGGTAGCGACTGAAGGCCAGCCACACGGCGGCGTGTTTTTCGGGGTCGATGACGATGACTTGCGCGGAGAGATGGTCGCCACCGGAGGCACGCACCTGGGCGCTTGCCTCCGCAGGCATGTCCGCGGAGGGCATCCTGCGCAGCAGGCCCAAGCCGTCCACCGTGTAGGCGTCCCACGTCAAGTTGGGCTTTAGCACGTACAAGTAACCCTGCGGGAGGGTGCGTAGTACGTACCAGTGCGCCTTGAGGTCCGAGCTAGTGTACCTGGCGTCCAGCTGCTTCAGCTCCGCCGATGTGCCGCGCAGCGAAATGGGGACAACGGTGGGCACGACCGGCAAGATCGCCAAGCCTTTGGCCGGTTGCACCTCGCGGTCGCAGAGTTCGCAGACATTGTCCAGCTTAGACCCAGCGTCCGGCCACTGCGCCGGGTCCCGGGGGCGTCCACTTCCGGTGATGCTCATGGTCTCGCTCCGCTGCGTGCAGGTTCTGGCTGAGGACCGCTGCTCCGTGACAGGCGTTTGACTGTTTTTCCGAGAAAATACATGGCGGTGCTTCGCAGCCGGACGAACTTGTCGCCGCCCGCTTCGAACTCCGAAAGGATCGTGGCGATCCAGGGGAATTGTGGATCCGTCAGGCATCCATGGCCCAGCCCGAACATGAGCAAGACGATGAGCGCCTCGTCGGTTACTGTCAGCGCGTCGTGAGCTCTGGCCATGGAGCGTCCATGCCGGATCAATTCCCGAAGGCCTCGCTCACCCACATAACTCGACTTCTCGGGTCCGAGGATCTGGAGTATTTCCAGGTGTTGTCGGTCCACGTCGACGAGCGAGTTGAATGCTGGGTTCAGGCCCCCAGACTGAGCACGCAGCAGTGCTTCCAGAGCATGCTTGCCGCTGGGACCGGCCACGACGTCCAAGTAGCTGTTGGTGGCGCGGTGGAGTTCGCGCGCACGGTCCAGTTGGGACTCGTCCGCCCGCTCCTTGTCAAGGACGGCGGCAGCCCACGGAAACTGTGGATCGGAGTCGAAGTCGCTGCCCAAGATAAACATGACCTCGATGTATAGGCGCACCGGGCCGCGCTGGGTGAACCCGTGCCTGTGTGCTCGCTGAACGCCCAGCTCGATGATCGACCGCAGGCCATCCGGCTGAAGGCTTCGTGCATGCACCGGGGTGAACTGGCGCAGATGGTCGATCGTCTCGTTGACAAAGCTCTGCCGCGACAGCTGCTCGAAGACCTGTAGCTGCTCTCGACTGATTCTTAGCATGGTAGGTCGACCTGCCCGGAGGGTCCGCTCCAGTCTTGCATCGGGTCCGCACAGAAACGGATCGCGCACACACTTCTCCGACAGAAGATAGGACAACCCCTCAAGCCGGGGCCTTGGCAAAATCGACGAAGGCCCGGAGTGCGGCCGGGAGAGGCCGCTCAGTTTCCGCAGCGTCCTGGGGATGACATATCGCGTGAAGTATTCCGGCGAAGCCACGACGACGGACCTCTGATGAGGCAAAACGGAACGCCGAGCATGCCGGCGGCGCTGCTCTCGCCGAAGCGTCTCCCTGTATCGAATCCCTCCGACACGATGTCGCTCAGCGCGCCGTCCACCCGCACTTAGACCTGCACATCCGGATAGGCCCGCAGGAATCAGGTGACGATGAGCATGGTCGGGCCGACTGCCGGGCGGCCACCGTAGGCCTTCCGCATTCCTCCGGTGTGCAGGCCGGAGGCTGTTGGCGGAATGGTTTACTGCCCCTCTTCCGGCAACAGCTTGCGCAGCTCGTCCGCCATGGAGCCCAGCTTCAGCGCCGTGGCCGCGACATCCGTCCCCATCTGCGCATACGTGTCCACCAGCTCCAGCAGCGTCGCGCACCCCTGCGAGATGTGCGTCGTCTGCTCCGCCTGACGCTCCGCCTCGCCGGCGCTCTTCTCCATCAGTTTCTGGTTCTGCAAGACAATCTCGCGGATGGAGCGCAGCGTCGTCCTCGCCGACTCCAGCACCGGCGTGAAGCGCTCCGTCGTCTCCCGGATGTGCCCCACCGCGTGCAGCGTCTCGGACATCTGCTTCGTCACCCCGCCCACCACCTCGCCAATGCGCGCCGAGCTCCTCCCCGACTCCTCGGCCAGCTTGCCCACTTCCTTGGCCACCACCGCGAAGCCCCGCCCGTGCTCCCCCGCTCGCGCCGCTTCAATGCCCGCGTTCAACGCCAGCATGTTCGTCGCCGCCGCCATCTCCTGGATCGTCTCCACGAAGCCGTGGATGCGCTCGGAGCTCTCCTCCAGCTTCTGCACGCTCAGCGCGCTGCGCCCCACCGCCTGGGCAATCGCCGACAGGCTCGTCTCCATCCCGCTCACCAGCGAGTCCACCTCGCCCGTGTAGCGCTGCGCCTCCTCCGCCTGCGTCGCGCTCGCCCTCGAGTGCCGGAACAGCGCGCCCGCCGCGCTCGCCATCTGCTCGCTCGCCGTGGCGATGCGCAGCGCCGCCGTCCGCACGTGCACCGCCTGCTGGGACATCTCGGCGATGGTGGACGAGAGCACCTGCGCCGAGCCCGCCAGCGTCCGCCCCGTCTCCACCACCTTGCCCCGCGAGGCCTCCAGCTCCCGCACCGCCCGCTGCATGCTCTGGCGCAGGTAGAACTGCTTGCGGTGCCCCGAGTGCAGCGCCTCCAGCAGCATCGCCACCGCCACCGTGCTCATCACCAGGATGAGATCCAACACCAGCTTGCCCGCCAGCGGCGCGTCCGAGAGCGCCAGGTCGAAGCCCAGGTGCACCACCCCCAGCAGCGCGTAGAAGGCCATGCGCGCCCACCGGCCCACCGGCAGCATCGAGGGCCCCGTGAGCACGTTGAGGAACACCATGGCCACGTGGTAGCCCGAGCCCTCCATGCCCAACGCGTAGAAGGCCCAGTCGTTGCCCACCGCGTACAGCAGCGTGGTGAAGAACATGGCCAACGGCAGGTCGCGCGGGCCGAGCACCCGGCGCACCGAGAGCAGCAGCACCGGCACCAGCAACCAGGACAGGCGGGCCAGCGCCAGCCGTCCCAGGTCCAGGCCCGTGCCCGAGCCCGGGCCCCAGAGCGCGTACAGCACGTCCAAGACGAACAGCACCGGGCTGGCCACCAGCGCGGTGAGCGTGAGCTTCCCGAGCCGTAACGGCCCTCGCGTCAGCAGGAACTCGCGGTAGCTCTCCTCGGTATCGGGAGATGGGGGGTTGTTGTCCATGTGCTCGGCCACGGCCCCGAGGACCTGCCTCGGGCCCGTTGCGCGCACGGTATCAGACGACGGCCGCACCCCGGCGTGGGCATTCGCTCGCCCGGCTGCTCTTCCCGGACCGGCAGTCACCTCCGCCTACACCACCGGCAACTCCCGCTGCACCGGCCCCGGGGGGAAGGCCTCCTCCAGCCGGGCCAGGTCCTGGGCCGTCAGCCGCAGCCGCCCCGCCGCCGCGTTGTCCCGGGTGTGCGCCTCATGGCTCGCCTTGGGGATGCAGAAGAGCGAGCGCCGCCTCATCAGGAAGCCCAGCGCCACCTGCCTCGGCGTGGCCCCATGGGCCCGGGCCACCTCCGCCAGCACCCGCCCGTCCGGGCTGTCCGGCTCGGGGAAGTCCCCGCTGCCAAAGGGGCTGTAGCCCACCACCGCCACCCCGTGCCGCTCGCACCACGGCAGCACCCGGTGCTCGATGTGCCGCTCCCTCAGGTGGTAGAGGACCTGGTTGCACGCCATCCGGCCCGGCCCGGCGATGGCCAGCGCCTCCTCCAGGTCGTCCACGTCGAAGTTGCTCACCCCCCAGGCGCGAATCTTCCCGTCCGTGCGCAGCCGCTCGAAGGCGCGCAGCGTCTCCTCCAGCGGGTGCGGCCCCGGCCAGTGCAGCAGGTAGCAGTCCAGCCGGTCCGTCCTCAGCCGCTTCAGGCTGCGCTCACAGGCCTGCAACGTGCCCTCGTAGGTGGCGTTGTTGGGCATCACCTTGGACACGAGGAACACCTCGTCGCGCCGCCCGGCCAGCGCCTCGCCCACCAGCGACTCCACGTCGCCGTAGCCGTACAGCTCCGCCGTGTCCACGTGCGTCATCCCCAGGTCCAACCCCACCTGGAGCGCCCGGAGGGCCGCCCCCCGGTCATCGCCCTCCATCTGCCAGGTGCCCTGCCCCAGCACCGGCACCTCGACTCCCGTGAGCCCGAAGACGCGCTTGTCCATGTGACTCCCCCTCGGGCCCAGGGTCTCAACTCCTCCCCACGCCCGGTATGCCGGCCCGCCGCCCGGCGTCTCCTGCCCCACACTCCCCGTCCCCGCACTGCCAACGCCCGACACGGCGGCCCGCGTCCCGGGCGCGCGCTTGCAAAACCTGTCCAACAGTCGGACACCTTTGGGAAGACCGGGCCCGTCAGCGTCCCGGCTTGACGGTGTAGGCGCCCGTCCTCGAGTCCACGGACACCCGGGGCGGGCGCCGCGTCTCCTCGAAGAGGCGCCAGCCCGGCTCCAGGCCCCGCCAGAAGGCCACCCGCTCGGGCGTGGCGCTCGGGTGCTGTGCCAGCGCCGCCAGGCCCTGGGCGTCCAGCCGGCGCGGGAAGATGTGGATGGGCACGTCCCGCTTCATCCGCGCCCGCGCCTCCAGCACCATCAGGTACAGCTCCTCGATGGGGCCGTCCTCGATGGCGATGCAGCCGATGCTCATGCAGTTGCCGTGGACGTAGATGGCGCCTCCCAGCGGCCGCTCGCCCAGGCGCCGGTCCGCGTCGTTGGGGTAGCTCACCCGCATGGACAGGTGGAACTGGCTGCGCGGGTTGAACTGATCCAACGTGTAGAAGCCCTCGGGCACCTGCAGGTCCCCCTCGCGCCGCTTGGGGCCCACCTCCCCCGAGGCCGCGCAGAAGGGAAACGTCTTCACCTTGCGCAGCCGCTGGCCCTTCGCCCCCGCCCATACCTCCAGCTGCCGCTCCTGTTTGAAGGCCCGCACGTACAGCTCCTCCGGCGGCCAGGAGACGCCCGCCTCCGCGAACGTCCGGGCCACCACGGCCGCCTTCGCCCGGCGCGCCGCCGCCACCCGGTCCTCCGCCCGCGCGGACACCGACACCCACACCGCCACCAGCAAGAACCATCTCGTCATGGCCGCCTGGACACCCCGGGCGGCCGGGCCGTTCCCCCGGGTGTGTCACGACCGCATCACATCACGCGCGCCACCGTGGCGGGGCACCCGGGGGCGCGTTAGCACTCCGCACCTCTCTCCCCGGGACTCTCCCCCCATGCCTCTCAACCACTACATCACCCTGGGCCGCTCCGGCCTGCGCGTCAGCCCCTTCTGCCTCGGCGCCATGACCTTCGGCGAGGAGCTCGGCTGGGGCTCCAGCGTCCAGGACTCCACCGCCATCATCGACCGCTACCTCGCGATGGGCGGCAACTTCATCGACACGGCCAACGTCTACACCCATGGCCACTCGGAGAAGATCATCGGCGACCACCTCGGCCGCACGCCCTCGAAGCGCGACCGCGTCGTCATCGCCACCAAGTTCTACGGCAACCTCTTCCCTGGAGATCCCAACGGCGGCGGCGCGGGCGCCAAGTCCCTCGTCTCCGCCACCCACGAGTCCCTGCGCCGCCTGCAGACGGACTACATCGACCTGCTGTGGATGCACGCGTGGGACCGGCACACGCCGATTGAGGAGACGATGCGCGCGCTGGATGACCTCGTGCGCGCGGGCAAGGTGCGCTACATCGGCTTCTCCGACACCCCGGCGTGGAAGGTCGCCCAGGCCCAGCTCACCGCGCACTTCCGCGGCTGGACGCCGCTGGTGGCGCTGCAAATCGAGTACTCGCTGCTGGAGCGCACCGTGGAGGGCGAGCTCATCCCCATGGCCCAGGAGCTGGGGCTGGGCGTGACGCCCTGGTCCCCCCTCAAGAGTGGCGTGCTCAGCGGCAAGTACACCCGGGAGAACGCCGGCAAGGTGAAGGCGGACCGCGGCCCGTGGGTGGAGTCCAACCTCGGTGAGCGCGCCTACTCCATCATCGACGTGCTGCTGCGCGTGGCGAAGGAGGCGGGCAGCACGCCGGCCCGCGTGGCGCTCGCGTGGGTGCAGAACCGCCCCGGCGTCAGCTCCACCATCATCGGCGCGCGCACCCTGGAGCAGCTGGAGAACAACGTGGGCGCGCTGGAGGTGAAGCTCACCCCGGCCCAGCTCGCCACGCTCGACGAGGTGTCCAAGCCGGTGCTCAACTTCCCCGCCGGCTTCCTCCAGGGCAGCCCCTCCTTCATGCACGGCGGGCTCACCGTGAATGGCGTCAGCGCGCCCCCGCTGCCCTGGGCCCAGAAGCCAGACGCCCCGCGCCACTGACGAAGCCCCTTCCGGCCGCGCGGCGCACCAACTGGTCCGACAGTAGGACCAGTTGCTCCCGCTCGCGGCCGGAACGCCCCGGCAGGACCAGGGTCCACGTGGCCTGGCCGTGAGCGCCCGCGCACCGACTACCCCGGCACGCTGGGGATGACCTGGCGTTGGTCGGGATTGCCGTCCGGAAAGGTGACGCCCAGCGCTGCGGCCACGGCGCCCTCCCGCGCCTCGGTGGCCTCGGCCGCGAGCGCCGCCTCGGACGCCGCATCCAACGGAGCGCCGGCCTCCCGCATCCGCCCCGCGAACTCCCCCAACCGCGGGCGCTCGAGCTCCACCTGGAAGCTCATGTAGAGCCCGGAGAAGGCGCGCGCCTCCACCAGCCACCCGCAGCGGGAGATGGCGGCCTCGATGCGGGAGATCGCCGCCGCGCGCGCTCCTCGCGCGATGGCCGAGAGCGTCAGGAGCCTGGGCGCCACCATGGGGAACACCTCCAGCGCGAGCCCGCCCGGTGGGAGTTGCCGCCTGCTTCAACCGGTGGGCCGTGACGTTGTACTCCATCCGGTGCCGCTCGACGTGTCAGCTCGGCCGGCTTCGACATGCCGTCACCGCCTGATTCGACACGTCGAATCGGCCGCCGAAGCGCCAAAGGCAAGCAATCACAGCGAGCCCCCTCCTGTCCGCCTGCTGGTACGCAGCTTGCTCATGCTGGGAGCCGGGCCCACCCGGCGGAGAGCGGGTGAGCCTGGACCGCTACCCGTGAATGGGTACCCCAGCATCCCAACAACAAACAGGAGCAGGAAATGAAGGCACTGAAGACTCTGATTCTGTCCGCCGTCGCCGTGTCCAGCACCGCCGTCGCCGCCCCCAGCAATGATGTCGCGCTGATGAACCAGCTGGGCACCCAGCTCAACGTCTTCGCCCGGGCGGTGCAGGAGGGCCGCGCCGAGGCGGTGCAGGGAGTGCTCTCGCAGCAGCTCCTCTCGCGCATCACCTACCGGGGCACGGAGCCCACCTTCCAGGAGAACCTGGAGGCGTTCGTGGCCCGCGAGCAGGCCAAGCTCGCCCGCGAGGTGGGGGACGTGAACGCGCTGCGCCAGGGCATCACGGTCACCGCCCTGGACGTGGAGGGGAACGTGGCCGCGGCCTCCATCGCGATCGACGGCCGGCCGCTGCCCAAGCCGTTCTACTTCGTGCGCGAGCACGGCACCTACAAGCTCAACATCATCCGGCCGCTGGGCATCGCGGAGCAGGGCGGCATCGACACCTACGACGTGAAGAACGAGGACGGCGTGTCCAGGAGCTTCTACTGCAGCGCGTCCAGCGGCATGTACGGCTACGGCGTCGGGGCGTGGGGGAATCGCAGCGTGAGTTGCTACAACTCCTGCCCGACCTACTTCGACGGCACGCAGTTCAAGGTGGAGAACAACGGCCCGACGGACTGCGACTACAACACCTGGGGTTGGGACATGTACATCCGCAGCGGCCAGCCGGTGTGCGGCAGCCCCTGCTAGTGGACTGTCCACGAAGTTCTTGGACATAGTCGGGACAGGACCCCATGCGGCGCCACGCGTCGGGAAGTGTTGGCCTGTTCGGAGACCCGGCGCTTCGAAGATACGCCAAAGGATGCTCTCGGCACTTGAGCCGAAAACTCCCGATGTGAACACCTTCTCTCCGCGAGATGCTCCGACTGGTCCGGCAATCGGACCAGTTGCTCGTGTTCGCCACCGGAAGCAGCCCGGATCTTCGCTCCGCGACTATGTCCAAAAACTTCGTGGACACTCCACTAGCAGCCGCCTCCAGGAGAACAGCGGGACCGGCCCGCCGACGTGGCCGGTCCCGGCTTTTTTCCGTCTCCGGGGCGTCGAGCTCACCGTGAACGCCGTACTTCCATCCTTCGAGGGGGGGACCCATGAAGCCGATACCGGGCCATTGCCTGCTGCTGCTCTCCTGGCTGTGTTTGTCCCATGCGCTCGTGGCCTGCAGCGGCGAGCCGCTGGGCAAGACGCGGGTGGGCTGCTCCTGCGTGTGCCGGGCCTGCACCATCCAGGACAGGCGCAATGATGATGACCAATGCACGGGCACGGAGGTGCAGATCCCCTCCGTGACGACCTGCGCCGCGAGCGCCAGTCCGCCCGACATCGCCGACGCCTGCGAGGAAGCATGTGACGGCGTCGAGGGCTATTACTTGAGTCTCTGCTTCGGGGACGCCTGTCCGGGCTTGTTCCCCCTCTGGGTGAGCAGCCCCGAGGAGTGCACGAGCCTGGGGCCCTTCACCTCCATCGTGGAAGACGGCTGCGGAGAGGACGGGCCGCTGAGCACCGCCACGCGGGACTCGGCGTCCGCCCTGGTGCAGTCCGAGCGCTCCGTGGCCCACATCGCGCTCGGGGAGGAGGTCGCGGCCTTCACCCCGGCGGGAACGGTCTCCTTCGCGGGGGGCTACTGCGCCACGCCGCCCTGCCCCGTGGTTCTCCAGGGCCTCCAGCTCGGCGCCGCCGGCGCCTTCAAGGTGGGGAAGTCCACCGTGGCCGACCTGGGCATCTTCAACACCGCGCCAGTGCCAGGCAACCTCGCCCCGGACGGCTCGCTCCAGTTCTTCGTCCTGCCGCCGTTCGATGCCTCGGCCACCATCGATGGGCGCTTCATCTCCCGGCGCGCCCAACCCACCGCCTTGCGCGGCCACCTGTTCCCGGATGGCACGCTGCGGCTGACGGGGCAGATCGCCCTCGAGGGCGGCAGCGCCACCTTCGACATGAGCACCCGCGTCGACGACTCGGCGCCCATCGTGCGCATCGACAGCCCCTCGCGGGGAGAGTGTGGCCACCCCGTGCGCCTATCCGCCGAGCAGAGCTTCGATCCCGACGGCGACGCGCTCGTCTCCTTCCAGTGGGCCGAGGAGTTCGAGTCCGGGCCGCCCCAGCCGCTCGGCTCCGGGCCGGTGCTGGACGTCACCCTGCCCCTGGGCCACCACCTGCTGAGCGTCATGGTGACGGACTCGCGCGGGCGCTCCATGACGAGCTTCACCGGGGTGAACATCGCCGACACCCTGCCGCCGGAGATCCGCGAGACCCAGGTGACCCCCGTCTGCCTCTGGCCACCCAACCATGGCCTGGCGGCCTTCACCCTGGGAGGGGAAGTGCTCACCTCGGTGGTGGATGCGTGTGATGGCTCGCCCACGGTGCTCTTCGAGTCCGTGACGTCCAGCCAGCCCGCGGACGGTACCGGCGATGGCTCCACGGCGGTGGATGCCGTCGTCCTGCCGGGCGGCGAGGCCCTGTGCCTGCGTGCGGAGCGCGCCGGCCCGGAGCGTGACGGCCGGACCTACCGCGCCCTCCTGGAGGTCTCCGACGCCTCGGGGAACAGCGCTCGCGGGGAGGTGCTCGTCGAGGTGCCGCACGACCAGCGCCCCTCCAGCCGCTGCCAGGAGGTGAAACCCGCCGCGTGTGAGCTGGCGCCCCCGGCCACGAGCACCTCCGCCCCCCCGCCGCCCGAGGCCGTTTCGCCGCCGCCAGAGGCGGGGGCCCGCGGCTGCCAGGCAGCGGGGGGGTCCGGAGTGGGCGCCGCGCTGCTCGCGGTGATGGCGGTGCTCTCCCGTGGCCGCCGCGCCGGGAGCCGGGGCGGCCCGTCCGGGGTGCTCGCCCTCGGGGTGCTCGCCCTGGTGACGCTGTGGCTGTCGGGCTGCCAGGGGCCGGACGGAGGCACTCCCCTCGCGCAGGACCAGGCGC
Organism: Archangium gephyra; assembly: GCF_042230915.1. Lineage (GTDB taxonomy): Bacteria > Myxococcota > Myxococcia > Myxococcales > Myxococcaceae > Archangium > Archangium gephyra_B. The sequence goes on from NZ_CP102578.1 coordinate 11,861,422, forward strand.
TGGACTCCTGCCTGCCAGGGTGGTGGACGACGACGGCGGGCTCCTGCCGGATCGAGCCGGCCTGCGAGAACCCCTCCTCCGAGGCACTGCGCACCGCGTGCGCCGCCTCGGACTGCGTCTCCGTCACCGTCACGGGCTACCGCCCCGCGAGCGGAGCGGGGGGCGCGGACTTCCAGCAGGGGACGGCCATCGGCTCGGAGTCCGCACGCCAGTTCTGCGCGCGTGACGTGTTCACCGGGAGCTGGAGCATGGCCTCGTCCGAGGCGATCTCCGTCACCTACGGCGGCAGCCAGCAGCAGGTGCCGGCCCGGTGCTCCGCCGCCTCGGCCACCGTCTCCGGCCTCGGCCGCCGCCGGGTGCCCGAGGCCCTCGGCAAGGCGCTGGACGCGCGGGCCGCGAGCGGTGACTGGAGCGGCTGCGCCTACTGACGTGACGGCGGCCGGGCTCCCACCTGGGAAGCCCCCGCCGGGCCCTTACAGCCCGTGGGCCGCCTGCTTCACCAGGTGGCCCGTGAAGTTGTACTCCAGCAGGTGGCGCTTGAGGTTTCCATCGCTGGCGGCGAACGTCTGCACGTAGTCGCCCTTCTCGAGGAAGAGCGTGACGCTGTATGCGCCGGTGTCCCGGTCCACGTGGCCCTGCCCGCTCATGGCGCGGCCCTTGCCCGTCCCGTTCTTCAGCACGTGGACGAACACGTCGTTCGCGGTCGCTCCGTAGTGGTAGGCGTCCTTCACGAACGAGACGTTGAAGAAGTACAGGCCCGTGCACGGCGCGACGAAGGTGCCTCCGCCCGCGCCCCAGCCGCCTCCCTCCAGGGTGTGCGTCGTCGGGTAGCTGAGCAGGGCGAGCCCGCCCTCGGAGACGTGGCCCGCGCCACTCACGCTGAAGGCGACGATGCCCGACTCCGGACACCGGGCCCCGGCCAGCAGCTCGGCCTCCCGGGCGGTGGTGGGGTCCACCGTCTTGTAGTCCGCGAAGAGCACCCGCGCCTTCTGGGGCCCTGTCTGCGGGGCGGCCGCGGCGGGCTCCTCCGCCCATGCGAGGCCCGGGGTGAGCAGCGAAACCAGTCCGGACAGCAGCAGGACCCGCGACGTCTTCATGAGCGCCTCCCGTCCCGGGAGTGATCCGGGAGTCCAGGGAGACTTGCCCCGGGAGGCGGACCCCACAAGCCAGCCCGGCGCTCAGGCAGGCGGGCGGTTAACGGATGGCTCCCTCTCGGTGTCGGCGGGGCGACGCGACGGGCCCGCGCGGACTCAGCGCCGGCCACCACCGGTGGTCGTGAACCAGGCCGACTCCTCATCCACGTCCGGGGCCGCGCCACTGGAGGAGCGGAAGGGAGACCCGAACAGGCCCTCCGAGTCATCTCCAGGCGCCGTGTCCGTGGACTCCATGGCGACCGACAACAGCCCGGCGAGGATGCCCAGCAGACACACCCCGGCCACCGTCAGCTTCACCTTCCGGCGCCACGTCTGCATGGGCTCGCGGTGGTAGCGCGGCATGCCCCGGCGGAGCCGCTCGTTCTGCAGGTCGATGACCCTTCCTGGCGCCTTGGCGGGCATGCATGCATCCTAGCCCACCTGCCCGGGACCACTCCCAGCGCGCGCGTGGACATGGCCCATATCCTAACGCATGCCGGGTCGGGCAGCGAACAAGGCCCCCTCCGGGCGCTCCTTTCCCCTCGGAGATCCCTCCGGAAGGCCAGCAACCCACGGCTTCCTGACGCATCCCACCTCACGCCGTGACGAACCTGGACCTGTTTCCCCCCGAGCCGCCTCCTCCCGGACCCCTCGACCGGCTGCTGCGCGTCTCCCGCATCTACCTGGAGCCCGAGGTCGAGCACTTCACCCGGGGCCGAGACATCCTCGCGCGCTTCCCGGGCGCCGAGCGCGTGCCGGTGCGCTCGCACTGGAACATCCCCGGCCTCTTCGGCAACGAGGGCAACGCCGAGGCGTGGAACCGCATCAAGGGCAGCACCCTGGTGCTGGGCGTGAAGAAGTCCATGGGCTTCGAGGCCAATGGCCGCAGCGCCGACTTCCTGCCGCCCTCCACGGCCAACGGCTGCGTCATGAGCTGCGCCTACTGCTACGTGCCGCGGCACAAGGGCTACGCCAACCCCGTCACCGTCTTCGTCAACATCGAGCAGATTGCCGCGGCCATCCGCCGCCACGCGGGGAAGCTCGGGCCCAAGAAGGAGCCCAACAGCGTGGACCCGCGCTACTGGGTCTATGACATCGGCTGCAACAGCGACTGCTCGGCGGACGCGGCGCTGAGCGACAACGTGAAGGACCTGGTGCGGCTCTTCACCGTGCTGCCCAACGCCATGGGCTCGTTCGCCACCAAGCTCGTCAACCGCGAGCTGCTCGCGTACGCGCCCCGAGGCAAGACGCGCATCCGCTTCAGCCTCATGCCGCACGCCAGGGCGAAGCTGCTCGACGTGCGCACCAGCCCCATCTCCGAGCGCATCGCCGCCATCGACGACTTCGTGGCCGCCGGCTACGAGGTGCACCTCAACTTCTCGCCCGTGGTCGTCACCGACGGCTGGCAGGCCGAGTACGACGCGCTCTTCCAGCAAATCGACGACACGATTGGGGACAAGGCGAAGGAGCAGCTCGCCGCCGAAGTCATCTTCCTCACGCACAACGAGCGGCTGCACGAGGTGAACCTGCGCTGGCACCCCCAGGCCGAGGAGCTGCTGTGGCGGCCCGAGCTGCAGGAGGCCAAGGTGTCCCAGGGCGGCGGCGTCAACGTGCGCTACCGCACCGGCTACAAGGGCCGGCTCGTCGAGGAGTTCCAGCAACTGCTCGCCCGTCGCATGCCGTACTGCCGCGTACGCTACGCCTTCTGACGCGTGGACAGCATCGGAAGGGTGCTCCTAGGCTTCCCTCTCTTTCAGGGGGGGACACGCATGGGAGACATCCAGAGCAATGGCTGGGCACAACGCACCTGCATCAGCTGCGGAGCGGCCTACCAGTACCGGTTGGGGAAGAACCTCTTCCTGCCCGATGAGCTCAAGCTCATCCCCTGCCCCCACTGCGGCGCCCTCCCGCTGGAGATGATCAGCGCCTGGCGCGCCTACGTCCACGCCAGGATGATCCTCTTCTCCCTGGGCATCGGGCTGGTGGGCGCCTACCTGGGCCGGATGAAGGAGTACCCCTTGCAGGAGGCGACGCTCCTCATCATCGGCGGCGCGCTCCTCGTGACGCTCGGCCACATCGCGGCGCTCGTGTCCTATACCAACGCCGATCTCGCCGAGAACCTCGCCCAGGCCCAGAAGCTGCTGCGCAAGGGCAGCCTGGTGTTGGGCAGACCCGGCACGCGCGCCACTCCGGCCGGAGTGCCGGAGGCGAGCGGGTCCTCCTCCGGGAGCCGCACCGCCCTGGGGCTCGTGCTGCTGGCCGTCCTGGGCGGCGCCGCCCCCGAGGCCCTGCGTCTCGTCCGCGGCTGGCCGCACAACCCCGGCGCCCAGCCGCCCGTGCTCGGCCCCGGGGACACGTCCCGGCTCTACCTCGCCCAGACCATCCGGACCTTCTCCGGCATCTGGCAGGGGCAGGTGTTCGCCACCTTGCTGAACGCGGCCGAGCTCGGCGCGCCCGAGCGCTTCGACGCCGACACCTCGCATATCGGGTTTGGCGGGAGCATGCAGGCCTCCAGCTCCCCCCAGAACACCCCTACGACGCTCTGGGCGGACATCACCGTGCCCGCCCTCGAGACGCTCGCGGGGAAGTCCGCCCACCTCCAGCTCGATCTCCAGGTCCGCTACCCGATGGTGGCGGGCCCCAGGTCCTACCAGGACACGAGCGAGCAGCTCAGCGAGGTGTTCCCCGTGCAGCTGGCCTCGCCGGGCGCGGGGAAGACGTACCTGGCCTTCTGGTGGAGCGGGCTGCTCGGCGGGTGTCTCGCCGCACTCCTCGGCGGCCTCCAGTTGTGGCGCGCCGCGAGGCACCTGACCCAGCCGTCGCACCCCTGAACGGCGGCGCGCGCCCGGCTGCACGCGCGCCACGCCCCAGCACGAGCGACAGGACGGACTACATGAGGCCGGCGGTGATGCCCCCGTCCGACAGGTACACGCCGCCGGTGCTGTAGCTGCTGTCGTCGCTGGCGAGGAAGAGGTACATCTTGGCGATCTCCTCGTTGGTCCCGTAGCGCTTCATGGGGACGCGCGCTGCGATGGTGCTCTTGAACTGCTCCTCGGCGCCGGGGGCGACGAGCCGGTGGGTGGACGCCATCATGTCGTTGTCGATGACGCCCGGGCACACCGCGTTGACGCGGATGTGGAAGGGCGCGCCGTCATGCGCCAGCGCGCGCGCCATGCCCACCACCGCGTGCTTGCTGGTGGTGTACGCCGAGTGCGCCGGGAAACCCGCCACACCCACGATGGACGAGGTGAGGATGACGCTGCCGCCCCCGCGCTTCTGCAGCTCCGGGAAGGCGTACTTCACCGACAGCCACGTGCCACGCACGTTGGTGGCGATCACGTTGTCGAAGTCCTCCACGGTGTGCTCGAGGATGTGCTTGTAGGGCCCCTCGGTGCCCGCGTTGCTCACCAGCACGTCCACGCCGCCGTAGCGCTCCACCGCGTGCCGCACGTAGCGCTGCGTGTCCTCCACCTTCGACACGTCCGCCACCGTGTAGCTGAGGTTCTCGTGGTTGATGTCCTGCATCACCTTGCGCAGCTTCTCCTCGCTGCGGCCCACGATGAGCACCCGGGCGCCCTGCTCCACGAACAGCTTCGCCGTCGCCGCGCCGATCCCCCCGCCTCCGCCCGTGACGATGGCGACCTTCTTCTCCAGCTTCTTCATGATGGCCCTTCACTCCCGCTAGGACCGGGACCCCCCCGGTGGCGCGGATTGTCCGGAACCCCCCGCCTCCCGGCAAGGAACGAGTGGGCGCATTCCGACGGGCGGCCGGACAGGCGTGCGAGTCCACGTCCTGGTGCTCACCGTGGCCGCCGCCAGAAGGCCGGCCTCCAGATGATTGCGCTGCGCCTGGAGCAGCGTCACGTTGTTGGGCCCTCCCGCGTGCGTCGTCGCGAACTCGAGCTGAAGGGCGTCATCCTCCCAGAAGCAGTACGGGCAGATGGAGTACGAACCCAGGGGCTCGTCGAAGACGCGGTAGCCACAGCAGGGACATGGGTACGCGGCACTCATGCTCGGAACTCTGACAGAAGAGGCAGACCCTCACCCCCGCCCTCTCCCAGAGGGAGAGGGGGCAACGTGTAAGCTCTCCGCCATGCTCCCCTCCGAAGCGCTGGAGGCCCGCGCCCGCGAGCGCCTGCCCTCCGCCGTGTTCGACTACTACGCCGGTGGCTCGGGCGACGAGGCCACCCTCGCCGCCAACACCGCCGCCTGGGCCCGTCTGCGCCTGCGCCCCCGCATCCTGCGCGACGTCTCCTCCGTCGACACCTCCACCACCCTGCTCGGCACCCCGCTCTCCTCCCCCATCCTCGTCGCCCCCACCGCCTTCCACTCCCTCGCCCACCCCGACGCCGAGCTCGCCACCGCCCGCGGCACCCGCGAGGCCGGCTCCCTCCTCGTCCTCTCCTCCCGCTCCTCCCGCCGCATCGAGGATGTCGCCGCCACCGCCGGGCCCTGGTGGTTCCAGGTCTACGTCTTCCGGGACCGGGGCCTCACCCGCGCCCTCGTCCAGCGCGCCGCCGCCGCCGGGGCCCGTGCCCTCGTGCTCACCGGCGACACCCCCTACGTGGGCCACAAGCGCCGCAACCGGGGCGACTCCACCCTCCCGCTCCCCGAGGAGGACTTCCTCGCCAACCTCGAGGGCCTCACCCACCGCGCCCTCGCCGAGCAAGCCCCCGACGTCACCTTCCAGGACATCGCCCGCCTGCGCGAGGACTCCGGCCTGCCCGTGCTCGTCAAAGGGGTGCTGCGCGCCGATGACGCCCGCGAGTGCCTCCACCACGGCGCCGCCGGCCTCCTCGTCTCCAACCACGGTGGGCGCCAGCTCGACGGCGCGCTCGCCACCGCCGAGGCCCTCCCGGAAGTGGTGGAGGCCGCCCAGGGCCGCGTCCCCGTGCTCGTGGATGGCGGCGTGCGCTCCGGCCGCGACGTGCTGCGCGCCCTGGCCCTCGGGGCCCACGCCGTGCTGCTCGGCCGGCCCGTGCTCTGGGGGCTCGCCACCGGGGGCGCCGACGGAGTGCGGCAGGTGCTCGACTCGCTGCGCGAGGACACCGCCCATGCGCTCGCGCTCGCCGGGCTGCCCCGCCTGTCCGACGTGGGCGCCGACGTGCTCGCCCCGCCTCCCAGGCCCTGAGCGCGCCTCAGCGCCCGCGGATCAGAAATCCCAGGTCAGCTCGTACTCGCAGCTCAGCGGCCCCGTCATCCGGCCGACGATTCGCGCCGAGCGCGCTCCGGCCTGCTTCAGGTGCGCCTCCAGCGAGCCCTCCACATAGGGCCTGGGCAGGAAGTCGCGCTCGAAGGAGACGATGCCCGTGGTCAGGTCCGGGAAGGACACCGAGCAGGCACCGCCGCCCGGCGTCGTCACCTTGTAGGCCATGGGCAGGTACTCGATGACGCGCTTGGGCGTGCCCGAGATGAGCACCTGCATCGCCTTGCCCACCTGGCTGCCCAGGAACACCGCCGTCCCCATGTACCCGAGCATCCGCATCGCCTGCTCGAAGCCGCCGGCCGCCCCCTCCATCCTCCACGCCGCCCGCCGCGCCATCCGCAGGAAGTCCCCGGCCGGGTAGGCGAACAGGTCCACGAAGGTGCGGACCCCGCCACACTCCTGCAGGCACTCCTCCATGGCCACCTGGCCATTGAGCGCGAACATGGCCTCCTTCACGCTCCGGAAGAACATGCCCCGCATGGTGTCCTGCGACGTGACGTTGGCCAGCCGGTGCTCCACCTCGAGCTCGGCCTCGGAGGGCATCGTGTGCAGTTGTTCGCTGACGCCGCTCATCCCGTGCGCCCTCCCGTTGCCGGTCCTGCTCGCCCTGCCCCGCTCCTCGCGAACAGGATCCTGACGTCCGTGCACATCCCGGAAATCCTGACACACCCGGGGCTCCAGGTAAAACGGTCCCTGGGAAACATCCGCCGAGTGTCCGATGGCAAGGGCTCGTCCGGCCGCCGCAGGTATAGCCGATCAGGCGCTGGCCTGAACGCTCCGTGCGGGCTCTCCACCCGGGGTGTGGTCATTTCGGAACCCCCTCTGTTGGGTGAGCGACAAGCTCGGCCGTCGGTGGGGCAGGTTGCCCCACGGAATGGCGAGCGCGGCATCCTAGCCGACCTCCGGCCCCAAGTGATGGGCCGTGAACAGCGGGGGGGCGGCTCAGGGGCCTCAGGCCACCTGCCCGGGCGCGGACGCCAGGGGTGCCGCGCCGGTGGGGGCCGCCTCGAGGGCCTCTTCAGGGGCCTTCCCGGGGGCCGGGGCGCTGGAGGCGGGCGCGGACGGGAGGTTGGCCAGGGCCGCGCCGGAGAGGATGAGGGCGCCGCCCAGCAGCAGCGAGGAGTCCACGCGCTCGCCGAGCATCACCACCCCCAGCAGCACGGCCACCAGGGTGTCCAGCAGCGGCATGACGCCGACGACGGCCAGCGGCACGCGCGAGAGCAGCCAGAAGAGGAGCTGGTAGGTGAGGGCGGTGGCGCACACGGCCAGGTAGGCGATGGAGAGCAGGGCGCGGGGCGTCCAGTGGCCGGGCAGGTGGGACTCGAAGGCGGCGGAGGCGGCCAGCAGCAGCACGGAGCTGCTCAGCGTCTGCACGCACACCGAGAGGCCCGTGGGCACGTGCGCCAGCGAGCGCCGGACGAGCACGTTGGCCAGGGAGATGGAGACGGTGGCCACCAGGGTGAGCACGCACCCGGCCAGCACCAGGCCGGTGAGGCCCAGCCCGTGCAGGTGCTCGTACTGGAGCGCGACGATGCCGGAGAGCCCCAGCCCCGCGGACAGCAGCTTGAGGGGGGTGAGCGGCTGATCCGGCAGCAGCAGGCGCCCCACCAGCAGCAGCCACACCGCGTAGGTGGAGAAGAGGAGCGCGGACCAGCTGGAGGGAATCCACTGCTGGGCGACGAAGAGCAGCCCGTAGGGGAGGGCGATCTGCAGCACCCCCACGCCCATGAGCATCCCCCAGGTGCGCGCGCCGAGCCGGGCGCGCAACAGGCCGCTGAAGGGCAGCAGCACCAGCCCGGCGAGCATCATCCGCGTGCCGGCGAAGCGCAGCGGCGGCAGGTCCTCGAGGCCCACCTTCACCACGGACCAGGTGGAGCCCCAGAGGACGAAACAGGCGAGGTAGGCGAGCAACAGGCGGGCGCGCGAGGCCCCGGACGTGGACGGCATGGCGGGGCGCACTAGCACGCGCGCCGCCGTGCCGCCATGGACCCTGCGTTCAGGCGCGCTTCACGGCGTCCCGCGCACGGTCACGCGCTCCTGCACCAGCTCCGAGTCGCCGCCCAGGGGGACCACCACCTTCTCGATCATCCCGTGGGCGTCCACGGTGATGGACCCCTTCACGGAGCCGATCTCGAGGCTCAGCTCGCGCGCGCCGGCCGGGCCCTTGCGCAGCACATGCCGCATCGGCTCCACCGGGTTGGACGAGGGCGTGTAGAAGTACAGCGTCAGCTCCTGGTCCTTGCCCGTCAGGAGGCGCTCGCGGATCAGGCGCGCCGAGCCCGGCTCCGAGGCCAGCTCCGCCGGGGCGGTGAAGTTGCCATTGAGCTCCTTGCCGCTGTACTTGCCCTCGTAGTGGTACTCGCGGCCCTGCACCTGCTGGAGCGACATCTGGATGTCGAGCTCGCCGTTGTTGGCCCGGGCGTAGTCGCGCGACACCAGCTTGCCGTCCTTGTCGGCCAGCTCCGAGGAGACGCTGTCGCGCGCCACCACATCCGTGGGCGAGCGAGGGATGAGGAAGCTCGACTCGCTCTCGCTGAGCCGCGCGCCCCCGGCCGCGTCGCGCATGACGGTCTTCTCGAAGCCCACCGGGTTGCCCTTCACGCGCAGGATGCTGAACGAGAAGTAGCGCGGGGCGGGCGGCGTCTCGCCGGCGCTCTTGAGCGAGCCGGCCAGCGCGCTGGTGATGCGCTTGAAACTCTCCGCGTAGCCCAGCTCGTCGTGCGTGCACACCAGCGGCAGCTCGTCGTGGCTGAACACCATCATCTTCGCATGGCCCGCCGCCTTGCCCTTGGGCGTGTCCACCAGGTACTGCGCCTCGGCGTACACGACCGGGCTGTCGCCGATGAGCCGCACGTCCGTGGTGCGCACCAGTTGGAGGTCCGTGCGCTGCCCCGCCATCTGCACCAACTGGTAGAGGGCGCCGCCCACGTCCAACGGCTGCGAGTAGACGAAGCACGACAACGGGCTGCCCGTGCCCAGCGGCACGCTGAGCAGGAGCACTCCCTCCTCCTGCTGGAGGGTGGGAGCGCCCGCGGCCTCCACCTCGCCGGTGAAGGAGCCATCCGGCGCGGATAGGGGCTGCTTGGACAGCGGCGCCAGCTCGCGCGCGGCGAGCGCCTCGAGGTCGACCTTGCCCGAGGCCGGAGCGGCCTCGGCGGGAGCCTCCGTCTGGGTGGAGGAGGCCGTGGTGGCACAGCCAGTGAGCAGGCCCAGCAGGAGGGTCGTGCGCAGCCGCATCGTCGATGTCTCCGGAACGTGTCGCGGGAGCCTGCATGGCCCCGGCGCGGGCGGAACCCTAGCGGCCCGGCTCGGGGCCGTGCCAGCCTCCCGAGGCACCAGCCCCCATCGCGCGCGGTGAACCCCCCCCAGGACCCGCGCGCCAGGGAATGCCCCTCCTGTCGAACGGACTACTGCTTGACGCCAGAGATGCAGCAGGTGCTCGTCGTGGCGGTCGGCACCACGCCCTTCAGCCAGCAACGCGCGTTGGTGCCCTGGATGCCAGGCTTGACGTACGTATAGGCCAGGCAGGACGTGTCGTTGTCGCACGCCGTGCTGCACAACGTCGGGTCCGCGGAGGAGAGATCGAAGCTCGTGTAGTCGCCCCCCATGCGGTCGGTGTCGTACTCCATCGTGACCGCGGCGTACGCCACCGTGGCGCCCAGCAGCAGTCCGGCCACTGCGAGCAGCGATGCCTTCTTCGTGTGCGTCATGATTCCCTCTTGTTTGTAAGTGTAAGCCCGTATGGCTTCACTCGGGCCTGTCTTTCCTGACAAGGCGCGCGCCCCAATAGCAACTCCTTGCATCCACTGTCCAGCCGTAACGCAATGGAAGCATTCCCATCCGCGCCGGTGAAAAAACTCCATCAGACAAGAACGAAAGACTTGTATTGACCGCAAAACAGCCCTGTGTCATTTGCAGGCCGCCCGCTCTGCCGTTGGCAGTCTTTCCGCTTGGGTTTGGCGCTGGACGAGGAGCGGAGCCGCGTCTCAACACCTGCACCAATACGAGGATCTTGTGCCATTGAAGAAGCATTGGGGGGGGACTTGTCTGTCTGATGGGAGTGATGGGCAGTGGTTGCTGGGAGAGCGAGCCCGCGCAAGCACCCAGCGCGCGGCCCACGCTCGAGCAGCCCATCACGCAGGGAACCAGCATCTCCGGGAGGTATTACAAGCTCGACGTGGTGGCGATGTCGGGCCAGGGGCTGGTCGCGCCGGTCAATCCGGCCAACCCCTCTCAGCAGCTCATCAACGAGGCGCCCGCCATCAATGATCAAGGCCGGGTCACCTTCGTGGCGAAGGTGAGTTCGGGCGCGGACAACCTCTTCATCGACAATGGGTCCACCACCCTGACGCCGCTGGCGTCCTCCAGCCGCAGGTATGGCTCGGGCCCGCGCATCAACACCGCCGGCCACGTGGCCTCCCAGGACTCGCTCACCACCAGCTACTGGGAGCGCATCTGGACCGGACAGGAGACCAACACCATCGTCGAGCGGAGCGGAACGCGCTACACCTCCGTGGGCGCATGGCCCGCCTTCAATGACAATGGCCAGATGGCCTTCGCCGCCATCCGCAACTCCGTCACCAACTACCTGGTCACCAAGGACTCGGTCGCCCACGAGCTGCCGGTCAGCTGGTCGGTCCGGCCGGCCCTGGCCAACGACGGCCGGGTCGTCTTCAACGAGAACCTGCTCACCGGTCCCATCTCGCTGACCCCCTATGACCTGAGCAGCAAGGAGACCATCGCCGACGCCTCCTGCTTCTCGAAGCTGGGGCGCTTCGCCGCCATCAGCCCGGATGGGCGCGTCATCGTCTTCTACGGCGAGACCACGCCGGGTTGCACGCTGCTTCCCACCCATGACCAGGACTCCCCGGCGGGCATCTTCGCCAGCCTCCAGCTCAACGCCGGTGGCCGCAAGCTCGTGCGGCTCTCGGGCGTGAAGGTGGAGCACGTCCAGCGGGACAACAGCGGCAACAGGGACGGGACGTGTGACAGCGGCGAGCTGTGCAGGCTCGGAGAGCTCGGCTTCGACATCGATGGCTCCGCCTACCGCTTCGCCTCGTACGACAACAACTCGCGAATCGCCGTGGCCCATCAGCCGCTCGGCGAGGCGGGCGTCCTGGATGACAGCTTCGTCGTCACCTTCGTGGCCACGCCCGACAAGGCCAACGCCATGGGCACCTTCACCGCCCAGAAGGGCATCTGGACCGTCCGCGTCGATGTGGACGGCGTGAACGCGGATCCCACGGTGAAGCTGTCCATGCCGATGCCCGTCATCCAGGTCGGTGACTCGATTGGAGACCAGGTCGTCTCCGAGTTCAGCAGCGGCAACGGGTCCGCCTACCCGGAGATCGCCAATGCGCGGACCGACCTCTCCGGCGCCACGCGTGAGCAGCGGCGGGGAGATCACCGGGTCGCCTTCTACGCGAAGACGAGCAGCGGCCAGTTCCTCCTCGTGCGCGGAGAGCATCTGGACTCGGACGAGGATGCCCTGGCCGACCACTGGGAGCAGAGCGGCATCGACTTCAACCAGGATGGCACGGTGGACCTGGATCTGCCCGGGCTCTACAGGACCCACCCCCTCATCAAGGATCTCATCGTCGAGCTGGATTACATGCAGGACACGGCGCACAGCCACATGCCCCACCCGCTGCGGCTCAAGGCCGTGCATGACGCCTTCGCCCGGCATGGCATCCGGCTGCACCACTTCATCGATGATGCGGTGGCCGAGGAGCAGACCCTCGCCTTCTTCCAGAACGGCACCCTCCGCACCGACATCCCCATCCCCAGCCCGCTCAAGTACTTCTCGGACTACAAGTACGGGGACGTGCAGAACCTCTGCGGCACGGCCTCCCTCGGCCGCTCGTCGGAGCGGCTCGGCAACGCCAACTGCCTGAACATCCTGCGCGCCCGCAATATCTCCACCCGCTATGCGCTCTTCGCCCACCGGCAAGCGCAGGCCAAGGCCACGGGTATCGCCGAGTACGGTGGGAATGACCTGCTCATCTCCATCCTCGACAAGGACCCCGCGACCGATGCCAACTTCGCCAAGGGCCTCCGGGACGCGAGAGGCGATGGACAGTCCTGCACGCCGGATGATGACGTGGGTGCCGACCAGGGCCTGAAGTGCGGGATGAACGAGCTGGTGGCTGGCACGTACATGCACGAGCTCGGCCATACCCTGGGCCTGCGCCATGGCGGTGCGGACGACACCAACTGCAAGCCGAACTACGTGAGCGTCATGAATTACTTCTTCCAGGCCAAGGACGTGCATCCCTCGCGCAAGCTGGACTACTCCGACAGCGTGCTCGAGCCGCTGGATGAGCGCAACATGGACGAGCACTCCATCATCCCGTTCCCCCTGGACACCATCTACTGGGCGACCAACGGCACTGACATCTTGCAGGCCCCGGCGAATTCGGTCGAGGTGGATTGGAGCGGCGACGGGATCATCCAGCCGGCCCCCCAACCGGTGGACATCACCTGGTTCGAGCCCAGGGGCTGCAAGGACAAGGTCCAGACGCTCCTCGAGGGTCACGAGGACTGGTCCAAGCTGCGCTTCGACTTCCGCCGCAATGCCGAAGGGAGTGCGTCCCTGTCGGGTGCGCCCTTCTCCAGTGAGGAGTTCGACCCCGATTCCCTCTACACGGTGGGCGCGGCGCTCGACTCGGATGGGGACGGCGTGGTCAACGTGGACGACAACTGCGTCATGGCCCCCAACCCGGGGCAGGAAGACCTGGACGCCAACGGGCAGGGAGATGCGTGCGAGGTCGTCGCCGCACCGACCGATCTGTCCGCCAGCCTCTCCGCGTCCGCGAATCCCAGCCCGGTGGGGACGAACCTGACGTTCACCCTCACCGTCACCAACCAGAGCACGTTCCCCGAGACCCAGGTGACCGTGTTGCAGGAGCTGCCGGCCAACGCGGACTTCGTCTCGGTCTCCAGCGCGCAAGGCCAGTGCAAGCGCAACGGGCTGGCGGTGGGGTGTGATCTCGGTGGGCTGATGGGTAGCGCCTCCACGACGGTGAGCGTGGTGGTCCGGCCGACGAGCGTGGGCAGCGTCACCACCTCCGTCGAGGTCACGGGCGTGCAGTACGACACCGCGGACCAGGACAACACCGCCTCGGCGAGCGTCACCATCGACCCGTAGTCCTCATCACCGGGGGAACACCCCGGGCCGTTACCAGGGTGGACGCCGGGCATGCACATGGGGCATGCCCGGGTTCATCCTGGGAAGGGCAACACCTCGCGGACCCTGGAGGCGGAGAATGCAACGCACGCAGCGCATGCGCGGGAAGCGCCTGGCCGTCACGGCCCTGCTGCTCCTGGGCCTGGGGTGCCTGGGTGCACGTCCGGCACCACCCGTCGTGCCGGAGCCCGCGCCTGACCCTGGCCGGACGGGGCCAGGGCCGTGGCTGCTGCGATTCGAGCAGTCCAACCTGTGGGTCCGGACGCCCTCCGGAGACACGGGCTACGCGTTGACCCGGACAGGCCGGGTGGTGGCCACGCCGCTGGCCGGAACGGAGCTGGGGTGGAATGGCGTGGCCATCTCTCCGGATGGGCGCCGGGTGGCCTACGTGGAGACCGCCGGACGCCCTGGCACCACCGCCATCGCGGGGTGGAGCCTGCTCTGGGTGGTGAACGCCGACGGCACGGAGCGCCGCCTGCTGGTGGACCTGCGCGAACACACGCCCCTGGAGGGGGACGTCCGTGCCGGGGCCATCCTCTGGTCCTCGGATGGAAGCCGGGTGGCGTACGTGCTGGAGTCGTTCGAGAAGAAGTCCCGCGGGCGGCCGCGGGGCTGCCCGCTCGCCACCGTCGAGGCGGTGGAGCTTGCCAGCGGCCGCCGGGAGACCGTGTTCACCTCTCCCGAGCGGGGGTTGCTCCAACCCCGAGGCTGGCCGGTGGAGCGCGGGGAGTTCTTCTTCTCGTTGCAGTGCAAGACGCCACCGGATCAACCCTGGTCGACCGGCAGCTTCGTCACCCTGCGGCTCGGCGGGAGCGCACGGGAGCGCCACGCACGAGGCTCCCTGTCCCCCGATGGTCAGCATCTGCTCCTGCTCCCCTCCGAGCCTCGCTGGGAGCGGCAGCCGCCCGCCCCCCTGTGGAATGGCCAGGAGCTGGAGGCGCCCCCGGACTTCCATCCCCTTTTCGCGCAGCACGTGGCCTGGATGCATGAGCAGCCCGTGGCCTACGTCACCACCTATCGCGGGTACGGCGGCGATTGCATCGCCTCGATGGAGCCACCGCCCGCGCTCTACCGGGTGGAGGGAGGGAGCGTGCCCCGGGTGGAGCACCGCACGAGGTACCCCTGGCTGGTGGTGCTCGATTTCTCTCCCGACGATGCGTACCTGCTCATGGCCGTGGTGGCGCGCCGCCCCCAGGACAGGGACGGATGCGCGATGCACTCCTTCGAGTCACTCCGGGTGGCCGAGCGCTCCCGCTTCGAGGCCCGCACCTCCCTGGAGGAGCTCCTCGCCACCAGCGTCCGGGTCGATGAGCCCTCGGCTTCGATCGGCCGGCCCCTGCAGGGCTTCATCGGCTGGCTGCGCTGAGCACCGGAAGCACGCGGCCTCAGTGCTTCGTGAGCTCGATGTGCTGCCGGAGCTCCTCGAGGTCCATCGACATGCGCTCCAGGGTGTGCCGCATGGGCTTTTTCGGCAGCTTCGTCCAGCCCACCGCCCCGAGCACGGCCGCGAGCACGAAGGCCACGCCCGCGCCGATGAGCGCCCCGGCCCACATGGGCAGGGCCAGCGCCGCCGCGCCCGCCACGAAGAGCAGCGCCAGCCCCACCAGCGCCAGCGCCGCGCCGCCCCCCACGAAGATGCCCGAGGCGCGGGCCGCCCGCACCTCCTCCGCGAGCTCCACCTTCGCGTGCAATAGCTCCGCCTTGGCCAACAGCCGCGCCTCGCTCATCGCCCGCCGGACGAGCTCGTTCGTCGACAGGTCCTTCTCGGGCATCTTCCAGCTCTCCACGGCCTGCCTCCTCTCGACCGCCGCGCACACGCGGCCCCTGCTCACGTCGCCCTCCGCCTCCACTCGTAGGCGAAGTTGAGGATGGCCAGCGTCACCACGCCGACGGCCACCCCGAAGGTCAGCCAGAGGAACCAGCCCACCACGCCGCCCTGCACCAGGGCCACCACCCAGAGCGCCAGCAGTCCCAATCCCATCAGCAGGTAGAGCAGCGGCATGGCTCCTCCCTAGATACGCCCGAGCACCCCGAACAACAGCCGCGGCGCCACGTCCTCGTTCGTCGCATTCACCCCCACCGCCCCCGTCACCACGAACGAGGAGCCCACCCGCAGGCCCGTGCCCACGCTCGCGTTCACCGACGCGTCCTCTGCCCCGAGGGGATTCACGTAGTACGCGTCCCCCTGCAGCAGCAGCCTGTCTCCAATGGGATGGTCCGCCGCGAGCCCCAGCAGGTAGTCATCCTCCGTGTCCTGGCGAGCGCTGTAGCCCACGTTGCCGTGCAGCCGCGTCTGGCCGAACGTCTTCGTCGCCAGCACGCGGGCCTCCGCGCTCACGCCCTCCTCGCCCTGCGGGCTCGTCACCTGGCCCCACAGCGCCAGCTGGGGCCGCGCGCCCTTCTCGTCCACGAGCTGGCCCAGCGCATAGGCCGACACCGCCCCCGTGGTGCCCTCCTGCTCGCCCGCGAGGTTCTGCAACTGCGCGCCCGCGCCGAACTCCACCTTCCACGGCGTGCCCACCCGCACCTGCGGCTGCAGCACGAAGCCCACCTCGCCCGTCTGCGTCCGGTTGGCCACGTTCACCTCGCCCAGCACCTCGCGCTCCGCCGGGTCGGCGTTCTGCACCGTCAGCATGTTCGTGTTGCGCAGCAGCTCCAGCGCCTCCTCGCGCTCCGACTTCTCCTCCAGCACCGGCTCGGCCTTCGCCGCCTGCACCGGAGCGGCGGGGAGGGCGCGGCGGGCCTCGGCCTCCGCCACCGACTGGCGCAGCTCGGCCACCTCCCGGCGCAGCGCGCGCAACTCCTCCGTCACCGCGCTCCGCTCCTCGGGGGGGTTCGCTTCCACCGGCGCGGCGGGCAACGGGGGCTCGGCGGACGGCGGCGGCTCGACGGTGCCTTCTTCACCGGAGCCACCCGTGGCGTCATCACCGCGGTCCTGGGGCTCCCGCCGCGCTTCGGCCAGGCGTTGGCGCAGCGTCTCCCGCTCCTCGCGCAGTTGCGTCAGCTCCGCGCAGTCCTCGGTGCGCAGGACGGTGACCGACCCCGCCCCGGTGTCCACCGTGCAGCGCGCCTGAGTCGCCGTTCCTTCTGCCGCGCCGAGGCTGGCCACGGCCAGCAGCGCCATCAGCGGTTGCAGCATCCCGTCCCTCCCGGAGCCCATTCCATCGGGTTGAACGTGTGACCCTGAACGGTTCCCGGCAAGGCAGGGCAGCCAGCCGCGTCGAGCCCGCCCGGCTGCGCAAGCGCGGAACGACCCGGGCCCTCGGACGGGGAGGGCTGGCTGCTCCCCTTCAAGGCAGGCAAGGGAGGACCCCCTTGCCCGGGACACCGTGCCTGCGCCCCCAGGCTCACGCCGCGCGGAGCGAGGAGGCCAGGCGCCCGAAGTGCGCGGCGGCCTCGGCGACGCTGTCCTCGGCACGAATCCGCTCCCCG
Organism: Archangium gephyra; assembly: GCF_042230915.1. Lineage (GTDB taxonomy): Bacteria > Myxococcota > Myxococcia > Myxococcales > Myxococcaceae > Archangium > Archangium gephyra_B. Next base: position 11,878,379 of record NZ_CP102578.1, read on the forward strand.
AGGGCTGCGGCCCGCGCGCGCATCGCCTCGTCCGCGACGGTACGGCGAAGCGCCTCGGCCAGCCGCTCCCGGGTGAGGCGCGCGCGCGGAGCGCGCGGGAGCCAACGGCGAGCAGCTGATCTCCGCGCTGGTGGGCGCCATCATCCACCGGGCGATGCTTGAGCACGCGGACCTCTCGAAGCGTTGGCTCGCGTCGCTGGTGGACCTGGTGCTGCTCGGCGTGCTCCCCCGGGAGTGAGCGTCGCGCCCACGCGCGAAACACCGGGCCTCCCACACCCATTCACAAGTGGGAAGCCCGGACGTCATCTGACTGTCGTCACCGCTGCCCTCGCCCCCCCGAAATTCCATCGGGGGCGTTGCCCGGGAAAAACGGCCACGGGTCTCAATCGTTGCCGGCACCGCATGGACGCGGTGCGCCGGGGAGCGCGCCCTCCCCCGGAGGAGATCCATGTCACGCCGCATTCCCACCCAACCCCTCGCGTTCCTGCTGGTGGCCCTCGGCTCGGCGGCGGGCGGTGCGTACGCCTACCACCGCTACCGGGACGCCGACTGGGAGCGCCGTGAGAACGAGTACCAGCGCCAGCTCCAGGGCAAGCTCACCGAGAGCGAGAAGCAGATGCAGGCGCTGAACACCGAGCTGGGCACGGCGCGCGCCCACCTGGTGACCCAGGCCACGGTGGATGAGAAGTACCAGGCCCTGCTCACGGCCAAGGACGCGGACTTCGAGAAGTTCCGCCGCGAGCATGCGCTCGCCGTGAAGAGCCTCTCCGACGCCACCTTCCGGCTCCAGCAGCGCGAGCACGGAGGGACGCAGACGGCGCACGAGGTGCCCCCTTCCCCGCCGCCCTCGGGCGAGCCCGCGGTGCCCTCGGCCCACCCGGTCATCGCCTACGAGTTCACGGACCCGGAAGGCCGCGTCCAGCTCAAGGACCCCAACATCTGGGTGCAGGGCGACGAGGAGCTCCAACTCCAGCAGCTCTTCCGGGTGGAGGGCACGGTGCTGCAGCAGACGAACGGCTCGCTGATGACCGAGCGCATCCAGCTGCAGGAGGTCTCCGCGGATGGCACGGGGAAGTACCGGGAGCTGGCGTCGGCCCGGCTGGTGGATGCGAGCTTCACCTATGCCAATGCGCCGCTGGAGGGGCCGCCGGGCGGGCTGAAGTGGGGCCCGTCGTGGATGGCCACCATGGGCACCTCGTTCCGCTCCGAGAGCCTGCTGCGCGTGGGGGCCTCGGCGCGGGTGGTGAAGTGGGGGCCGGTGGGCCTCGCCGGAGGGCTCTCCTCGGACTTCCTGTCGCTGGAGGGCAGCGGTGGGGATGCCTTCGTCACCTACACCCCGTCCCTGAATGGGCGGGAGCTGGGGCTCGTGTTGGGCGGAGGCGTCCACCTGCCCCTGGGCGGCACGCAGCGCGTACGCCCCAACCTCACCCTGAGCTTCGTCGTCTACTGAAGGAGTGCACGGCAATGACCTCGTGGAATGAACGCATGAAGTCGCTGAAGCTGCTGGGACCCCTGATGTTGACCGTGGCCTGCACCTCACCGGAGGCTCCGCCTCGGCCCCCCGCCGCAACAGCACCCGTGGCGGTAGCCGCGGCCCCGGTGGCTGCACCCGCCGCGCCGGCCGTGGCCCCCGCCTCCGCCGAAGCCAGCGCGGTGCAGGAGCCCAGCACGGCCGCTCCCACCGCCACCCAGACCCCCGCGGCCCACCAGGTCGCGGCGCGGGCGCGGGGCATCGATGTCTCGCATTACCAGCCGACGGTGGATTGGGATCGCGTGAAGAGCTCCACGTCCTTCGTCTTCATCAAGGCGACGGACTCCACGGGCGTGGTGGATCCGCGCTTCGCCTCGCACTGGAGCGGAGCGAAGAAGGCGGGCCTGCCGCGGGGGGCGTACCACTTCTTCCACCCGAAGCATGACGTGGACCAGCAGGTGGCGCTCTTCACCCGGCACCTGAAGAGCGACCCCGGCGAGCTGCACCCGGTGGTGGACGTGGAGGAGTTCAAGACCGAGTACCAGGGCTTCACGTGCGAGCAGCTCTCGGGGATGCTCCAGCGCTTCTCCCAGGGGGTGGAGAAGGAGCTCGGGCGCAAGCCGATGATCTACACGAATCACCAGACGTGGCAGATGAGCTTCTGCAACCACCCCTACTTCGTGGACCACCCGCTCTGGCTCGCCCAATACACGAGCCACGCGACGGAGCCCAAGCTGCCGCCGGGCTGGAAGCGCTGGCTCTTCTGGCAGTACTCGGAGAGCGGCACGGTGCCGGGCATCCCCGGAGCAGTGGACCAGAGCTACTTCAATGGCAGCGCGCAGGACCTGATGGCCCTCTCCCAGGCCCAGGCCACGGCGGACTAGGGCGCGCCGTGTTGCGCGCGAGTCCGCCTCGGGCGCAATCTGCGCGGCCATGATTCAGCACTTCGAGCGCACGACGACCGAGCGGCTCCTGCTGCGCCGCCTCCAGGAGAGCGATCTGGACGCGGTGTTCACCATCCATGCGGACCCGGAGACGAACCGCTTCAGCCGCTCCGGGCCCGTGCGCTCCCTGGACGCCGCGCGCGAGCTGCTGGCGCTCTGGCTGGAAGACTGGGCGCGCCTCGGCGTGGGGTACTGGGCCGTGGAGCGGCTCGACGCGCCGGGGACCGTCGTGGGCTTCAGCGGCGTGCGCCACAAGCAGCTCGAAGGACAGACGGTGCTCAACCTCGCCTACCGCTTCAGCCCCCAGTGGTGGGGCTCGGGGTATGCGACGGAAGTGGCCCGCGTGGCCCTGACGCTGGCCCGGAAGCACATCCCCGACGTTCCGGTGGTGGCCCTGATCGACGTGGACAACGTGGCCTCCCTCCGCGTGGCGGAGCGGCTCGGGATGCGGCGGGACCGGGTCATCGACTACGTCGGCGCCCCGAGTGCCGTGTACCTGGCCGGGTAGACGGCGGGCAGCCCCGGTTGCGGCCAGTACCCGGCCCACGTATAGGAAGGGGCACCGTGGCGCTGGCACTTCGCATCTTCACGTTGGCTCTTCTGCTCGGCTGGCAGGCCGTCGCCAGCGGCGTGGGGCTCGCGCACTACTGCCCGAAGCAAGCCGCGACCACCCGCAACTGCCACTGCCCGCACGAAGAGAAGGAAGCGCGCAACGCCTCGCCCGATGAGGCGATGGTGCGCAAGGATTGCTGCGACGCGCTGGACCGGGACCTCCCCGCACCAGCCCTCGTGGACGTCTCCAGCCACGCCGCCTCGCTCGCGATCCCTCCGGCACCTCCGCCGATGGGGCTCCTCTTCAAGGCTCCCGAGGGTGGCAGCCGCCTCTCGCTCGCCCTCTGGGACATGCCCCAGGCCCAGGGCCCCCCCGTCTTCCTCCGCATCCGCACGCTCCTCATTTGAGCCCTCCCCGCGCTGTTCCGCACGGGAGAGGTGTGTCCTGGCACATCCGCGCCACGCCACCCCTCCGCCCGTCGAGAGCCTGAGGAGCCGGACCACGGCCGCGGAGGAGGTGCCACCTCATCGCACGGGCCGGGGCCGGCGTCATGACACGCATTGACGTCGCGAATGAGTGAGACGAACACATGGAACTGATTCTGGTCTCGTTGGTGGGCATGGTCGTGTTTGGTGGCCTCTTCCTGTTGCTGTGCCCGGAGTGGTGGAGCACGAGCCTGGGCACGCTCAAGGACAAGCAGCCGGCGAAGAAGACGAAGGAAGCCGGCGGCTCCGAGGGCCCCAAGACAGACACCTGACGCGCCCCGCTTGAAGCGGCGCCCTTTTCATGTCAGAGAGGGCGCCGTTGCAGCCATCCGGCGCTCCGATGGCGGCCCGCACTCCGTGCCGGGCCGTAGGACGCTCCGGGTGGTCTTTGCTCGCGGCCCAGGCCCCCGGGACGTTCCACCGGTCGCTTGGAAGCACACCGCATGACTCCCATCAAGGCAGAGCTGCTCCGGGACACCATCGAGCACATCGACATCAAGGCGCATGACGTCCGTCCGCTCGTGCGAGCCATGGGCCACATGGCCTTCCAGGCTCGCAACCTGCACCGCGCCGCTACCCTCTACGACGCCATGCTCGAGGACACGGACTGCGGCGTCATCCTGTGCCTGGCCGGCTCGCTCTTCTCCGCGGGCCTCAAGCAGGTGGTGGTGGACCTGGTGCGCCACCGGATGGTGGACGCCATCGTCTCCACCGGGGCGCTCATCGTGGACCAGGACTTCTTCGAGGCCCTGGGCTTCCGCCACTACCGAGGCAGCCCCCACGCGGACGACAACACCCTGCGCGAGCTGCACATCGACCGCATCTACGACACCTTCATCGACGAGGACGAGCTGCGCGAGTGCGATGCCACCATCGCCCGGCTCGCCAGCGAGCTGGAGCCCCGCCCCTACTCGTCCCGGGAGTTCATCGGGGAGATGGGCGCCTACCTCGCCCGTCATGGGAAGACGCGGGAGAGCGTGGTGCTCGCCGCGCACGAGGCGGGAGTCCCCATCTTCTGCCCGGCCTTCAGCGACTGCTCGGCGGGCTTCGGGCTCGTCCACCACCAGTGGTCCCGCGAGGGCAAGCCCCGGCTCTCGCTCGACAGCGCCCGGGACTTCCTGGAGCTGACGCGCTGCCGGCTCGCCCTGAAGGACTCGGGCCTCTTCATGGTGGGGGGTGGCGTGCCGAAGAACTTCGCCCAGGACGTGGTGGTGGCGGCCGATTTCGTCGGCCAGCCGGTGGCCATGCACAAGTACGCCGTGCAGCTCACCGTGGCGGACGAGCGGGATGGGGCCCTCTCCGGCTCCACGCTGCGCGAGGCGAGCAGCTGGGGGAAGGTGGCCACCACCGCCGAGCAGATGGTGTATGGCGAGGCCACGGTGACCCTGCCGCTGGTGGCCGGCTACGCCTTCCATCAGCGTCACTGGGAAGCGCGGCCCGAGCGCCGGCTGGTGGCCGCGTGCCAGTGACACCGGGGGCCTGAGCCACGGCGGCGCTCCGTACAGGCCACCTCGTACGGAGCGCCACGGCCCGCTCACGCCGGCGAGCCGTTGTAGCCAGCGTCGCCATAGGGGCGGAGCCGCTCGAGCCAGAGGGCCTCCAGCACACTCAGCTCCTCCTTCGGATCCGCGCGGGGCTCCTCCGTGGGAGGCAGGACGTCGAGCACCTCGAAGGAGAAGCTGTCGGCGCCGTAGCGGTTCCAGTCCTCCTGCAGCGCGGGGTGCGTGCGGTAGCAGCCAGTGGACAGCGCGAAGCGGGTGCGATTGAGAATCCCCGGGAGGTTGACGCTCGAGCCCACCAGCACCTTGCCATTGGCGTGGTTGCGCACGGCGTACACCCCCATCGGGGGAGGCTTCTCCTTGTAGGCTCGTTTCAACTCCGCGCGGCGCGACGGGCCGCCCTGCTGGGCTCCAGGGTCATTCACAGACATACGTGTCTCCTCCAGGTCGTGAGTCGTGAAGCGTCGTGAAGCAATGACGGGTGCGTCAGCCCGCGTAGCCGAGCGCGATGAGCTTCTGCTCGAGCCGTGCACGGGCGGCCGGGTCGAGCGGCTCCACCCAGTTGAAGCCCATCCGCGCCCAGTCGGCGTCGGCGGGGTCCACCCCGAGCGCGGCGAGGAAGCCGGCGTCGGTGATGAAGAACTGCTCGCGGAAGGGGAAGAGGTAGCCTCCCCGCGCCCGCAGCGAGGCGAGCGCCTCCTCGTAGGAGGAGAACCAGCGGTTGAGGAAGGCGCCGCGGTTCCTCGAGAAGAACGCCTCCGTGTCGAGCTGGGGCACCTCCTCCTCGCCCAGCGCCTGCTTGAGCGCCGCCCAGGAGGCATGGCCCTGCTCATGGGCGATGACGGCCAGCGCGTGCTTGCGGCGCACCGAGTCCCTGCGGGCGAGCAGCTCGCCGGGAGACACGCGCGCGAAGGCAGGCAGGGCGCACAGCCGCTCCGCGGCCCTCGTGGCGCGGGAGGGCTCGGCGGACAGCAGATCCTTGAGCAGGATGGATGCCCGGACCTTGCACTCGCGGAGGCTGTGGGGAGTCACAGTGCGGGACTCTGTTCCCATGACAAATCCCTCGTCGTCGGCCCTCACCCGTTCAGGGGCCGTGGAAGGAACTCATCGAGAACATGTCGAACCGCGGGGTGAAGCGAGGGTGACGTCGTCTTTTCGGGCAGGCGCCCCTCGGCACCTTCGCCACAAGCTAAGGAAGTGGAGCCCGGCTGGCAAGACCTTGTCGACACGCCTTTTCTCACCTGCTACCCGGGCGGCATGCGTTCGAGCACCCAAGCCCTTCTGCTTCTGGCCGCGCTCCTGCTCCCCCCGGGCTGCGCGACCTCTTCCTCCACCCGCACGGACGGCTACCTCCAGGCCGTCCTGGAGAAGAACCACGTCCCCGGCGCGGCCGTGGCCATCGTGCGCGACGGCCGCATCGAGCACCTCTCCACGCACGGCCTCGCGGACCTGGAGTCCGAGGCGAAGTCCGGGCCCGACACCGCCTTCCAGATCGCCTCCGCCACGAAGATCTTCACCGGCACGCTGGTGATGCTGCTGGTGCAGGAGGGGAAGCTCGGCCTCGACGAGCCCCTGTCGAAGTACCTGCCCGATGCGCCCGAGAGCTGGAAGGCGCTCACCGTGCGGCACCTCGCCGCCCACGTGTCGGGGCTGAAGGATGGTGCCGACGAGCAGACGAGCACCAGCGCCTCGGTCGCCGAGCGGTACGAGGCCGCCCGGAAGGAGCCCCTGGCCTCCCCGCCCGGCGAGCGCAGCCAATACGGCCTCACGGACTTCGTCGTGCTCACCCATGTCCTGGAGAAAGTCACGGGCCAGCGCTTCGAGGAGCTGCTGCGCACCCGCGTCTTCGAGCCGCTCGGCTTCACGTGCACGCGCTACGAGCACGCCCGGCAGCAGGGGCCGGTGCGCATCGCCGATGTCATCCCGCGCCGCGCCACCACCTACCGCTACGCGGACGGCGTGCAGCAGCGCTCCTGGTTCCTCTACCCCCCGCACACCTATGCCGCGGGCGGAGCGTTCTCCTGCGTGAAGGACCTGGCCCGCTGGGCCGTGGCCATGGACCAGGGCACGCTGCTGAGCCCCGAGACGCAGCGGGCCGCCGCCACCGCCTTCAAGCTGAACGATGGCCGCGAGGGCAGCTTCGGCGTGGCCTTCAGCCTGGGCAGACTGCGGGGCCTGTCCACCTTCGGGCATGCCGGGGGTGGCTCGCTCGCCGACGTGTTGCGCGTGCCGGAGCAGAAGCTGACGGTCATCGTCCTCACCAACGCGCAGGGGCTGCTGCCGCTGCTGGCCCCCAACATCGCGAGCCTCTACCTGCCGCCGCTGCCGGAGCTGGACGCGCCTGGCATCCCGGACGCGGAGCCGGCCCTGACGGCGGTGCTCCGCGGGGCGGTGGACGGCCTGCTCAACGGCACGCTCGAGGACGCCGCCTTCGCGCCGAGCGCCCAGCAGGAGCTGGTGCCGATGCTGCGAAGCTTCGGCACCCCGGACAACGCCCTCCAGCCGCCCCTGCGCCGGATGACGCTGCTCGAGGACCGGCGGGACGGCGAGTCGCGCAAGCGCGTCTACCGCGCGGTGTACGGCGAGGATGTCTCGCTCAAGTGGACCTTCCGCCTGGACGCCGCGGGGAAGATCCTCGACCTGGAATACGACTGGGAATGAGCCGCGTGAACCGGCCGGGGAAGTGTGGTCCCCGGCCGGCCGTGCGGCGTCATCACCTCATGAGGCGGGGACGGGCTCCACGCAGCCATCGAAGATGCGGATGGTGGTGCCGTCGAACTTCGTGAGCTGGAAGAAGGCGTCGTCCTCGTTGAAGGTGCGGCTCATCTCCTGGAGCAGGCCGATGGCGATCTTCTCGCCCAGGGGAAGCGACTCGGTGTAGTCGCTGCGCCAGTGGACGCCAGCGGCGTTGCGGAAGAGGGCAAGGTTGCCGGCCAGCTTGTTGAGCTCGCCGCCCACCGTCAGCTGCGAGGCGTCCGCACCCGCGTAGGCCACGAGCGCGGTGCCATCCGCGTTGGACACCACGGGGTTCTCGACGGGGGTCTTCTCGTCGAAGAAGGCCTTGAGGATGGTGACGCACGCGCCGGAGATGGTGGCGTGGCCCGCGCCGTAGGCCGGGTGCGTGGGCGCGCCCTCGGGGTAGGCCTGGGGCAGCAGGTACGTGCCGCTGCCGTAGCGCGCCCTGAAGGGCAGACCGAGCCCTCCGGTGGTGTTGCCGAGCGAGTTCCGGATGCCGGCGCTGAACGGGTAGGAGCGCCGGTTGTTGAGGGTGTTGTCCACGCGCCCGCCGAACTCCTCGGGGCGCAGGCGGCGGTGCACGCCCCACTTCTGCCACCACACGGCGCGCCCGGCGCGTCCGGCCACTTCGATGAGCGTCTGCAGCAGGTGGATGGGGCCGAAGGTGGCGAAGCCCACCTGGGTGCGCGAGTCACCCGCCGTACCGGGCGGATCGTACGGGTTGCCCGGGTTGTAGGGGAACTCCAGGTCCACCATGGGCCGGCCCGTGCCCGCCGTGCTGCCCTGCTTCTGGTCTCCCGTGGGCTCGGACATCAGGAGGAAGGCCGCGTTGTAGAAGGCGTTCACCACCTGGTCGAAGTGGACGTAGTTGGCCCCATCGCGCAGGTTGCGGATGAAGCGGCGCTGCGTCAGGTCCAGCTGGTCCTTGCCCCGGTCATCCCGGCCGTTCTGCACCGGCAGCCAGTCCTCGGTGAAGCGGGTGAGGTAGTCGGCGGCGGCACCAATCTCCGGGAAGCCCTTCACCGTCCACTGCCGCTGGTCGATGACCTGCGAGCCGTAGGTGATGTAGCCATCGGTGGCGTCGCGCCCCTGGCCGGCCGGCTTGCGCGGGTCCACGTTGCCCTTGAGGAGGAACTGCGAGACGTACGGGCCCACCTGCTCGCCGGGGTAGATGCCGCGGAAGAGGTTCTGCGCGGTGACGGTGCGCGTGCCGCCGAAGCTGGGGAACTCGTTGTTGAGCGAGTCGATGGCACGCTGGAGGATGCTGCCGGAGGTGCCGGCCTCGGTGGCGTACTGGATGAAGGGCACGTCGCGGGCCAGGGCCATCCAGTACAGCTCTCCCAGCTCATCGGCCGCCTGCTCGCTGTCGAAGCGCGGCGCGGGGGGCAGGGTGAACGCCTGGGCGTCCGGGGCCTCCAGGTCGAAGGCGAGCCCCGCCTGCGGATTGGTCAGCTTCTTGGCGCCCCCCAGGAGGATCTCCTCGAAGTCACCGGGGTCGCGGCTCTCCAGGGCACGCAACAGCGAGCCGTAGGAGACGGGCTCCGGGTCACCCACCGAGTCGTGGCGCAGGCCCTTGGAGTAGTTGCCGACGAAGGATTGGCCCGGGTAGTTCACCTCGTCGTTGTTGTTGACGTGCGCGGCGTGCGGACGCGCGGCGGCGAGCTCCGCGGCCTGCTCGCGCACGCGCTGGGCCGACAGGCGCCGCTCCTCCACCCGGCGGGGGAGGCCCGCGTCCGGGGTGTTGGCCGAGTCGAAGATGGCCAGCCCCAACGAGGGGAACTGCAGATCCCGTCCGGCGCCGAAGGACAGCTTGACGGCGGTGAGCGAAATCGGGTCCGCCTTGCTGGCCAGCACGCTCCAGCTCTTGCCATCCCCCGAGGTCTCCCAGTACGTCGTCCCCGAGTTCTCGCGCAGCCGCCACCAGAGGTGCCGCGCGGGCTCGTAGGGCACGCTCGCGAGCGCGGTGCGCGTCCCCCCAACGGTCTGGCCGCAATACAGGATGCCGTTCTCGACGAGGAAACCCACCTCATTCACCTCCTCGGTCACGAACGCCCGGAAGAAGGTGCGCGCCCCCAGGACGGGCCTCAGCGTCTGGAGGACCTCGAGCGTGAAGCTGGAGTCCGTCAGGTCATACGCGACGTTGGACGTGTAGCCCGAGGCGGTCTTGCTGCTCCCCTCGAGGCGAAGCTCCAGGCGCTGGTTGACCTCCCGATACGTGCCGAAAGGGAGCCACTTGCTGGTGTCCGTCGAGTTGTCATTGAAGTTGTCGCTCAGGGTGTGTGCTTTCGCCATGGTGTGCTCCCACTCCGGGACAAGACCCTCTCGGGTCTCGCGGCCAGGGAACGTCCCCGCCGCGTGTCTGGGTATAAGGGAGCCGTCTGACAGGCTTTTCAATTCGTATCATTCATAACACTGCATTGGGATTGGATGATTCCACGCCCGTCCCGGCATGTCTGGGAATGGGTGGGCCGCGCGCAGGAGGCACTCCCCACTCGGCTCCCTGCCGGACGCGTCAGCGGTCCGCCGGCGCTCCCCACCGCGCCACCAAGGCCTTGAATCCACTCCCACTCCTCACTTCCGGCTCCGGCTCGGAGGGTGTGGCCTGGCTCTTGGTGAAGCACCCCCGCGAGGCACGCCCAAGGGACGGCGCTCGAACGAGTGCCCTCCGCCAGGCAGACCTCCAGTCAGACACGAACCCTTGATGTGAGGAGATGCCCAGGATGCTCGCGACCCTTGCTTCCGCCCTGCTGTCCACCACGCCCGCCGCGCAGCCGTTCCCCTACTGTGGCGCGGAAATCCAGCTCAAGTCGTGGAAGGGCGACTTCCTGCACCGTCCCGATGGCCAGCCGCCGTCACCTCGTGGAACAGGGGCGTCGGCAACACGTGGACCGTCGAGTGCACGGGCAGCAAGGTGCAGCTCAAGTCGTGGAAGGGGGACTCCCTGCACCGCCCCGACACCGCCCAGGGCGTCACCTCGTGGAACACCGGCACCGGCAACGAGTGGGCCCTGCAAGTGGTCCCCTGAGCGCGAGCCTGGAGCGGGGTGCTCCTGCGACTACAGCCCGCCGCGAGGCGAACGGCGGCGGGCTTTCACTGCGGGGCGCCTTGAGCAGGCGGCCTAGCACTCCGGGGTGAGCTGGTTGTACACCGACGTCGTGCCCCAGCTCATCCACATGCCGCACGAGCAACCCCGCTGCCCGATCAGGTCCGTGTAGCTCGCATCGCGGTAGTAGCTGCGCAGGGTGTCACCGGTGGTCGAGCAGTCGGGCAGCTGCGCCTCCTGCGTGGACAGCTCGGTCCCCTCTTCCTGCTCCATCGGGGCACCACAACCCACCATCAGCGCCGTCGCCAACAGACCACCCAGAACGCTCAGTCGCATGCGGCCTCCGTTACGGTTATTCCCCAAACCATAACAAAAACAGCTTTTGGTTGGAATAAGGGAAATTCAGTTTCAGTGCCGCCATCATAATGAAGGTTGAACTGACGGCCCGCGCCGTGCATCGGTCCCCGCCATGCACCGTTCCCTGTGGCTCCTCGTCCTCACCCTGCTCTGTGCCTGCCGTGCCACCGCGCCGCTTCCCGCCGCCAGCCCCGCGCAGACGCCCCTGCCCGACGTGTTCGGGCCCATCGGCTGGAGCACCACCGCGGACAGCCTGCGCGCGCGCTTTCCCGAAGCACAGGTGACGGAGACGGAGCCGCGGCCCACCGGCTGGACGGATGAGGCCGGGCGCGAGCTGCTGGCCGTGGAGGTCCTGGCCTCGGACGCGCGCCTGGAGCCCTTCGGCACCGTGGACATCCGCGTGATGCGCTTCGAGGGACATCCCCCGGCGGTGCTCGTCATCCAGCGCTCGGACAACCCGCAGGTGGAGTGCTACCTCCAGGAAGCACCGCAGGAGCAGATCGACGCGTGCTGGCTGCGATTGGGGCAGGAGCGAAGGGCCGTCTACGAGCCGCTCGCCGCGCGGCTCATCTCCCGCTTCGGCCCCGGCAAGCTCGGGCACCTCGAGTCCGAGGCCGAGCTCACGGATGAGGACCCCGTGGTCCTCGAGCAGTCCGAGCGCACCTGGGAGCTGCCCGGATTGGACCTGAGCCTGGCGCTCGGCATGGACCCGCGCTACCACGCTCCGATGATGGTCCGCCTCGTCGCCTCGCGGGACCGCCGCTACCCGTATTAGCCGAGGTGAGAACTCCGTTTCGAAAGCAACGGTCAAACCCCAGGAGCACTGGGGCGGATGGAGGCGTGTCCTCCGGGTGCTTACCCTGTGCCCTCTCTGTCCACGGGGGGACGACCATGCGACATGCCATGAAACTCGGGGCCTGGTACCCGTTGCTCGCCCTGTTCGGGGGCACCCGCTCTCGCTCCTATGTCGAGGTGGAGCCTGACTCCGTCACCTTCCGCTTCGGCTCCTTCGAGGCGCGTGTCCCTCGCGCGGATGTCAGCGGCACGGCACGTGTGCCCTGGCCCCTCTACCGCGGCATCGGCTGGCGGCTCGGCTCGGACGCCGTGGGGCTGATCGGCTCGCTCCAGAACGTCGTCGAGGTGCGCTTGCGACAGCCTCACAGGATGAGTGTCATTGTCCCCGTGATGGCTCGCCGTGTGTTCGTCTCGCTCGCGGATCCGGACGCCTTCCTCGCAGAACTCGGGGCCACGGTGGAGAGGCCTGCGTAGACCCTCACCCCAGCCCTCTCCCAGAGGGAGAGGGGGCTTGCCACGGACTCAACCTGGGACCCGGGCACCCTCACCCCGTCCCTCTCCCGAAGGGCAGGGGAAAAGCATCTAAAGGGCAAGGAAATCAGTGACTTGGCAGGTGGCCCACCTGCCAGGTCAGACTGGCTCCATAGGGTGGCTCCCATATGGGGGCGGCAATGGGGCAGGGCGAGGGAGAGGGCGGGCAGGTCGTTGAGCTGATTCTCAAGCACTTCGGCACGCTGAGGGACCCGCGTGTGGCGCGTACCAGACGGCATGCACTGCTCAACGTGCTGGTGATGGCGCTGTGTGGAGTGATAGCCGGGGCAGACGGGTGGAAGCAGCTGGCGCTGTTCGCCAGGACGAGGGCCAGATGGTTCGCCACCTTCTTGGAAATTCCACATGGAGTGCCCAGCGCGGACACATTTCGCCGGGTGTTTTGCGCACTCAGGCCCCAGGCCTTCGAGGCGTGCTTCCGCAGCTGGGTACAGGAGATGGCCCAGACACTGCGCGAGGAGGTAGTGGCGGTGGACGGCAAGAGCGTGCGAGGCGCCTTGGGCAAGGCGCTGGCGGGCTCACCGCTGCACCTGGTGCACGTGTGGGCCACGCAGCAGAGGTTGCTGCTGGCACAAGCGGCTGTGCAGGGGGCGCCCGGGGAGGTGAAGGCCATACCCGAGCTGCTGGCGCTGCTGGACTTGAAGGGGGCGGTGGTAACGGTGGACGCCAACGGGTGCACGGCCCAGGTAGCCCAGGCCGTGGTGCAGGCCCAGGCCGACTACGTGCTGTGTCTCAAGGGCAACCGCGGGCCGCTGTACGCGTATGTGCAGGACTTGTTCGCCCCAGTGCGTGAGGGCCAGGCGCGTGCCCGGGTGGACTCCCACTCTCGCAGCGAAGAAGAGGGGCATGGCCGGCACGAGGTGCGCAGTGCCTGGGCTGTTGCCCTCAAGCTCGAGGCTTGTCCCAAGTCGGCCTCCACATGGCCCAAGCTCAAGACGGCCGTCATGATGCGGCGTGAGCGCACCCAGGGCGGCAAGACGCAGGTGCAGTGGCACTACTACCTCACCAGCCTGCCACCCAAGGCGCGCAAGCTCGCCCGAATCATCCGCACCCACTGGGGCGTGGAGAATGGCCTGCACTGGAGCCTGGACGTGTGCCTGGGCGAGGACTCGCGCCGCATCCGCGACCACAACGGCGCTCAGAACTTCGCGCTGCTCAGCCGCATGGCCTTGACCGCTCTGAGGCGAGAGTCGACGGAAAAACCGGGCGTGCCCAGCCGACGCAAGCTGGCCGGCTGGGACAACGATTATCTGCTACGCGTCTTGATGGCCGTATTTACTGACCTTTAGATGCGTTCGCCCTGCCCAGAGGGAGAGGGGAGGTTGACGGGGTTGGGTTCTGGAACCTCAGTTGCCCATCCACCTCGGGTTCTCGGGTCCTGAACCTGGGGGGGTTGTTCTTGTCGACGCCGGGCGCTTCGGCTCCAGCTCCTCGTCGATTCCGTCCGGCCTCGCCATCCGGATGCGGGTCATTGCCTCCAACACGCTCACGCCCAGCAGCAACCCCAGGAACAGCACCGCCACCGGCAGCACCACCCTCCTCGCCCCCCGCTGCTCCACCAGGTGCATGAAGAACATCGCCACCAGCACCGTCTTCAACACCGCGATTCCCAGTGATGTCGGCAACGAGTACGGGCCCAGCTTCGCCTTCGTCCCCAATACCCACGTCGCCAGTGTCAGCACCACCAGCACCACCCAGACGCCCACGTACCCCCAGGTCGTCCTCTTCTTCTCCGCCATGGTGCTCCCCCTTCACTCCACCAGGTACAGCAGCGGGTAGATGAACAGCCAGAACACATCCACCAGGTGCCAGTACAGCCCGCCTACCTCCACCGGGATGTGGTACTCGGCCGTGTATTTCCCAGACACCGCTCCCCATACCAGCCACCCCAGCAGCCCCAACGCCACCAGCATGTGCACCGCGTGCAGCCCCGTGAGCAGGAAGTAGAGCGTGAAGAACAGGCTCCCTCCCTGCACCGGCAAGTCCTCCAGCCGGTAGAACTCCCCGGGCAGCGCTCCCTCCGTCCAGTGCTTCCAGTACTCCCACCCCTTGATGCCGAGGAACCCCACCCCCATCCCCATCGCCACCAGCAGCACCAGCGCCGTCAGGAATTGTCTCCCCTGCCGGATGTAGTGCACCGCCAACGCCACGAAGAGGCTGCTCGTCACCAGCAGCACCGTCTGCACCGTCGCCCACCCCGTCGCCAGGTGCTTGCTCGCCTCGACGAACACCTCCGGGTAGTAGTACCGGTACACCGCGTACCCCACGAACAGGTTCGTGAAGAGCAGCACCTCCGAGCCCAGGAAAATCCACATCCCCAGCTGCGCCGCCTTGCTCTGGTTCTCCCGGCTCCCGAAGTGCTCCTCCCACGGCGACGTTTCAGTAGACACGGGGCGCCTCGGGCACGGTGTAGTCGTGGACCTCGCGCTCGAAGCGCGGTGCTTCCGTGAAGTTGTGCGGCGCCGGCGGCGAGCCGCTGTGCCACTCGTATCCCCTCGAGCCCCACGGGTTCGGCTCGCTCTCCGGGCCGTACCTCAGCGACCACAGCAGGTACACGGCGATCAGCCCGAAGCCGAACGCCAGCAGCGACGCCCCCGCCGTGCTCAACACGTGCAGCCACTGCATCTCCGCCGGGTATTGGTAGTAGCGCCGCGGCATCCCCAGGTTCCCCAACAGGAACTGCGGCAGGAACGTCACGATGAAGCCGAAGATGATCGTCATCGCCGCCAGGAACGACCAGCGCTCCGGGTACAGCCTCCCGAACATCTTCGGCCACCAATAGTGCAGCGCCGCCAGGAACGCCATCAGCACCGCCCCCACCATGATGTAGTGGAAGTGCGCCACGATGAAGTACGTGTCGTGCCAGTGCACGTCCAGTGACGTCGTCGCCAACGCCACCCCCGTCATCCCCCCGAACATCAGCAGGAAGATGAACCCCAGCACGTAGAGCAGCGGCACCCTCAGCTCGATGCTCCCGCCGTACATCGTCGCCACCCAGTTGAAGATCTTGATGGCCGTGAAGATGGCCACCAGCATGCTCAGCACCCCGAAGATGCCCGAGCCGAACGTCGACTGCCCCGACACGAACATGTGGTGGCCCCACGACAAGAACCCCACGAACGCAATCCCAAACGTCGACGCGGCGATCATCTTGTAGCCGAAGATGTTCTTCCGGCTGAAGGCACACACCACCTCGGTAATCACCCCCATCGCCGGCAGCACCATGATGTAGACCGCCGGGTGCGAGTAGAACCAGAACATGTGCTGGAACAGCACCGGGTCCCCTCCCCTCGACGGGTCGAAGATGCCCACCCCGAACACCCGCTCGAAGAACACCAGCAGCAGCACCATCCCCAGCACCGGCGTCGCCACCACCTGGATGATCGACGTGCCGTAGATGGTCCAGACGAAGAGCGGGATGCGAGTCCAGTGCATCCCCGGCGCCCTCAGCGTGTGCACCGTGGTGATGAAGTTGAGCCCCGTGATGATGGTGGAGAAGCCGATGACGAACACCCCCAGCAGGATGGGCGTCACCGCCGTGGGCGACGTCGTGCTGTACGGCGTGTAGAACGTCCACCCCGTGTCCGCTCCGCTCCACAGCATCCCGAACAGCGTCAGCAGCGAGCCCGCCACGTAGATGTACAGCGAGGCCAGGTTCAGCCTCGGGAAGGCCACGTCCTTGGCCCCCAGCATGATGGGCAGCACGAAGTTGCCGAACGCCGAGGGAATCGCCGGAATCATGAACAGCCACACCATCGTCACCCCGTGCAGGGTGAACATCCGGTTGTAGGTCAGCGCGCTGATGATGGTCGGCCCCGGCGTCAGCAATTCAATCCGCAGCACCATCGCGAAGATGCCCCCGAGCAGCAGCGCGAAGATGACTCCCACCAGGAACATCACGCCAATGCGCTTGTGGTCGCGCGTCAGCAGCCACGAGCGCACCGTCGTCTCGTGGTTGAGATACGTCACGGCTGGCTGACTACTTCCCGCCGATGGGTTCATACACGGGCCCCTCCGACCGGATGGTCTCCAGCCGCGCACTGCGCAGCGTCTTGATGTACTCCACCAGCGCCGCCACCTCCGCCGCCTCCAGCACTCCCAGGAACGTCGGCATCACCGGCTCGAACCCCGCCACCACCCGCACCTGCGGCTTCATCATCGACTCCGTCAGGTACGCCTCGTCCGCCACCACCGTCTCGCCGCTCGTCAGCCGCTCGCGCCGCCCGTACAGGTCCAGCCACGTCGGCCCGATGTGCGCCGTCCCATCCACCGTGTGGCACTTCAGGCAGCCCCGCTCCGCCGCCACCCGCTCGCCCCGCTCCGCCAGCGTCCCCCGCTCCCCGTACATCACCTCGCCGTGCGGCGACTGTGCGTCGTAGCGCGCCGCCGCTCGCGCGGGCTTGTGCGGCTCCTCCCGCTCGGGGGCGCTCGGGCTGGCGTCCCGGCGCGCCACCAGGCCCCGCTTCTGCTCCTGCATCCACGCCTCGTAGTCCTCCTCCGAGAGCGCGAGGACCTCGGCCCACATCTCCGAGTGCTTCAGCCCGCAGTACTCCGCGCACATCACCCGGTAGCTCCCCGGCTTCGTCACCTGGAACCATGTCTGGGTATAGGCTCCCGGCAGCGCGTCCTGCTTGATGCGGAACGCCGGCACGTAGAAGGAATGGATGACGTCCCGGCTCGTCAGCAGCAGCCTCACCGGCTTGCCCACCGGCACCCGGAGGACTCCGATGGCGTTGGGGCCCTCGGGATAGGTGAACTTCCACATCCACTGCTTGCCCACCACGTACACGTCCATCGCGTCCGGCGGCGGCGTCTGCATCCGGATGAAGTCGTGGTAGCCGATGAAGAACCACACCAGGAACGTCGTGAGCGGCAGCCCCACGAAGAGCACCTCCCACCCCAGCGTCGTCTGCACGTTCCGCGTCACCTCCGTCTCCGAGCGCCTCCGGTACCGGATGAGGAAGTACGCCGTCACCCCGAAGATGAGCGTGGCCACGACCATCGCCGTCGTGATGATGACGTAGTGCAGGAAGTCCACGTCCTTGGCCACCGTGGACGCCTGCTCCGGCAGGAAGAGCATCCGCCGGAACAGCTCGTTCACCGTGCCTCCGAACGACTCGTCCGCTGGCGTCATGGCCCGCCTCCATCCCGCCGCGGTTGCCCGGCCACCACGCGCTCGATGGCCCGCTCGATGGGGATGTGCACCACCCCCGCGTCCCGGTCCACCCAGCCGTACCCGTGCAGCTTCCGCTGTTGCCCGGCCTTCTCGTCCTCCGCCCGCGTGTCCAGCTGGAAGAGCCCCGTGTTGACGATGTTGAGCTCCGCTCGTCCCAGCGCCTGGGGCTGCGAGGGCCCCGCGGGGCTCAGCGTCTTCAGGCGCTGCTGGAGCTGCGCCCACGCGGCCACCACGAAGAACGTGAAGATGATCAGCGCCCCGGCGAACACCCCGCTCACACGCCTCCCGCTCACCGGCCGCTCGTCGCGCTCGGGCGTCTTCCACTCCCCCTTGGATTCGTCCTCGCCGCTCATTCGCCGTACCCCAGGGACTCGTGCAGGTAGGGGTCTCCCACCGGCACCGTCGCGTGCCCCCTCAGCCTCCACAGCGTGAAGGCCACCGCCGCTCCTCCCACTCCCAGGAACGCCGACACGTCCGCCCAGTGCAGGCTCGGCCCCCCAGGGCTCACCACCGGAATCACCAGCCACCACGTGTCCACCGCGTGCGCCGCCAGCAGCCACCCCGCCGCCACCGTCAGCGTCCTCCGGTGCTGCTTGAAGGGCCTCGACAGCAACACCAGGAAGGGGAACACGAAGCGCGCGTTCACGATGAACAGCGCCACCGGCTCCCACGCGCCCCTGGCTCGCAGCACGTACCAGGGCACCTCGTGCGGCAGGTCGGCAATCCAGATGAGGAAGAACTGGCTGAAGGCCATGTAGGCCCAGAAGACGCTGAAGGCGAACAGAAACTTGCCCAGGCTCGCCCGGTGCGAGTCATTCACCAGCTCGCCATACAGGTTCGGCCCCCGCGCCAGCGTCGTCGCCAGCGTCAGCATCGCCAGCGCCCCCACGAACGCCCCCGAGAACCAATACAACCCGTACACCGTCGAGACGAACAGCGGCTCCAGCGACATCAGCCAGTCCAACGACGCGAACGACATCGCCAGCCCCACCACCGGCAGCGCCCCCGCCCCCAGCCACCACTGCCACCGCGTGAGCGTGAGGTCTCCCGTCTCGTCCTGCCTCCGCGACCAGCGCAGCAGCAGCTCCCCCACCGCGCTCCACACCGCGAAGTACAGCACCGAGCGCACCACCCAGAACGGCAGGTTCAGCCACGCCCGCTTGTGCTCCAGTTTCTTCAGGTCCTTCTCGGACAGCGGCGGCGGCTCGCCCAGCCATGGGTAGAGGTGGCTCGCCCCCAGGAGGATGGGCAGGAACAGCAGCGCGAAGAGGGGCAGCGTCGCCGCCATCGTCTCCAACATGCGCCGCAGCACCACCGGCCAGCGCGCCTTCGACGCGTGCCACGCCCCCAGCAGCACCAGCGACGCCACCGCGATCCCCGCCCAGTACGCGAAGGCGAACAGGTAGCTGAAGAGCGCTCGTCTCGTGTCCACCGCGAAGCCGAGCCCCGTGACGCCCAGCCCCACCGCGCCCACCGCCCCCGCGGCCAGCATGGGCGCTCGCCCTCCCGTGAAGCGCTCCATCACCTTCATGGAGTGCCCTCCTTCTCGAGTTGCGGCCTCGCCTCGGGCGGCACGTCCTCCAGCCTCGCCCGCTGGCTCGCCTGGAGCGCTCGCACGTACGCCACCACCGCCCACCGCTGCTCCGGCGTCAGCTTGTCCGCGTAGGACGGCATCAGCCCGTACCCCTGCGTCATGACGTCGTAGTAGTACCCGTCCGGGTACGCCGGCAGGTCCACCAGCGACGGCGGCTCGCGCAGCCCCATGTTCCTCGCCACCTGCGCCACCCCGTCCCCCAGCACCCCGTGGCACGTCGCGCAGTAGATGTCGAAGGAGCGCTGCCCGCTCTCCACCCGCTCCGTCGTCAGGGTGAGAGGGATTGTCTCCACGTACCCGCCATCCGGCGTGTCACGCCCCGTGAGGAAGAAGCGGTCCTTGCCTCGCCTGTCCCTCGGCACCGTGCCCGCGGGGGGCTGGCGCATCGCCCGCTCGTCCGCGAAGAAGGTGTTCTCCCGGTAGGGCAGCGCCTTGGGCTGCTGCTTCATCCCTCCCCACCCCTGGAAGTCCACCGGGCAGCCCGCCAGCATCCACGCCAGCGGCACGAGGAGCAGGCGCCTCATTCCTTCTCCTCCACCACCGCCGTGTTCCTCGCCGCCAGCTCGCGCAGGTGCCGCAGCACCGGCTCCGCCTCCTCCCGCTTCTTCGTCGTCACGCTCACCCAGAAGCCTCCCGTCGACGCCGTGCGGAAGGACTCCAGCTCGAAGAGCGGATGGTGCGGCCTCGGGAAGCGGAACAGCCACATCAGCCCGAAGAAGAGCGTCAGCGAGGCGCACAGCACCATCGTCTCGAACGTGATGGGCACGAAGGCCGCTCCCGCGTGCAGCGGGCGGTTGCCGACGTTGAGCGGGTAGTCCACCGCGTTCGTCCACCACTGCAGCGCGTACGCGCCCCCCGCCGCCGTCAGCCCCGCCACGAAGGCCCACCCGCGCAGCGGCGAGGGCTTCAGCTCCAGCACCTCCTCGATTCCCTCCACCGGGTATGGCGAGAAGGCATCCAGCGTCTCCTTCGCGTACCCCAGCTCGCCCAGCCGCCGCAGGGCCTTCTTCACCTCGTCCCCCGAGCCGAACTCTCCCACCACCCAGTAGCGCATGGCTCAGGCCTCCTTCTCGCGCAGCGGGGGGGCCTCTTCCTTGCTCAGCTCCTGGTGCAGTTCCTTCACCTCGCTGATGGGCACGGGCGGGATGAACTTGAGGAAGAGCAGGAAGAGGAAGCCGAAGAAGCACATCGAGCCGAACAGCAGCCCGAAGTCCACCCAGGTGGGCGAGTAGTGCTCCCAGCTGCGCGGCAGGAAGTCATGCGCCAGCGACGGCACGATGATGGTGAAGCGCTCCACCCACATGCCCATGTCCACCGCCAGCGCGGCGAACCACACCACCACCACGTTGGTCCTCAGCTTCGAGAACCAGAAGAGGTGCGGCACCAGCACGTTGGTGGTCATCTGCAGCCAGAAGAGCCAGCCCCACGTGCCCGTGCGCTTGAAGGCATACGTGGCCATCTCGTACTCGTCGCCGCTGTACCAGGCGAAGAATTGCTCCTGCAGGTAGCCGTACGAGACCATCAGCCCCGTGGCCAGCAGCAGCTTCGCCAGGATGTCCACGTGCTTGTCCGTAATCACGTGGTGCAGGCCCAGCGGCCGGCGCACCGGCAACAGCAGCGTCAGCACCAGCGCGAGCCCCGAGAAGATGGCCCCCGCCACGAAGTAGGGCGGGAAGATGGTCGAGTGCCACCCCGGCAGTTGGGCAATCGCGAAGTCGAAGCTGACGATGGTGTGCACGCTGAGCACCAGCGGCGTGGCCAGCCCCGCCATCAGCAGGTACGCCGTGCGCCAGTGGTGCCAGTGTCTCGCCGAGCCCGTCCACCCCAGCGAGAACAGCCCGTACCAGAACTGTCTCCGCGGCGTCGCCGCCCGGTCTCGGGCCGCCGCCAGGTCCGGCAGCAGCCCCAGGTACCAGAACATCAGCGACACCAGCAAGTACGTGGTGATGGCCACCATGTCCCACGGCAGCGCGCTCCTGAACTGCGGCCAGACCTTCATGGTGCTCGGGTAGGGCACCAGCCAGTAGAAGAGCCACGGCCTCCCCAGGTGCAGCAGGGGGAAGAGCCCCGCCTGCATCACCGCGAAGAGCGTCATCGCCTCGGCGAAGCGGTTCACCGAGGCCCTCCACTTCTGCTGGAAGAGCACCAGGATGGCGGAGATGAGTGTCCCCGCATGGCCAAAGCCAATCCACCACACGAAGTCGATGATGCCGAACGCCCACGCCACCGGGATGTTGTTGCCCCACGCGCCAATGCCTCGCACCAGCGTCACCGCGATGGATAGCCCGAAGAGTCCCGTCCCTCCCAGCGTCAGGAAGAACAGCGCCCACCACACCCGGCCCGCCTTCCGCTCGGTGGGCTTCAGCAGCGAGCCCGTCAGGCTCTCCGCGCTCTGCGCTCCCTCGATGAGCGGGATGGGCTCCAGCGGATCAGCCATGCTCGAGCTCCGGGTTCGGGTTCTTGATGCGCGCCAGGTACGCCGTGCGCGGCTTCGTTCCCAGCTCGTGCAACACCGCGTAGTGTCTCGGGTCCTCGTGGCGCTTCGCGACCTCTGAGTCCTTCGCGTGCAGCGAGCCGAAGACGATCGCTTCCGTCGGGCACACCTGCGCGCACGCCGACTGGAGGGACTGGGTGTCGATGAGCCTCCGCTCCTTGCGCGCCTCGATGCGGGCCCGTTCAATCCGTTGCACGCAGTACGTGCACTTCTCCATCACTCCGCGCATCCGCACCGTGACGTCCGGGTTGAAGCCCAGCTTCTCCAGCTCCGTCACCTTCGGCCGGTAGTCGAGGTAGTTGAACCGGCGCACCTTGTACGGGCAGTTGTTGCTGCAATACCGCGTGCCCACGCACCGGTTGTAGACCATCTCGTTGAGGCCCTCGTCCGAGTGGACGGTGGCGTTCACCGGGCACACGTACTCGCACGGCGCCGCCTCGCAGTGCTGGCACATCATCGGCTGTGGGATTGCCTTCGGCTCCTCCGACGAGCCCTCGAAGTACCGGTCCACTCGCAGCCAGTACATCTCCCGGCCCCGCTCCATCTGCTCCCGCCCCACCACCGGAATGTTGTTCTCCGCCTGGCACGCCACCGTGCACGCCCCGCACCCGATGCACCGGTTCAGATCCACCGCCATCGCCCACTGGTAGGGCTCGCCGTACTTGAAGGGCTCGTAGAGTTTCTCCTCCGGGCCCTTCAGGTGCTCGAGGTACTCGGGCTTCTTCTTCTCGAACGTCTCCAGCGTGTCCTGGAGCGCGATTTCGCGGCCCTCCATCGACCAGTGGTCCTGCGAGGTCGCGTAGCGTCCGCGTCCCTCGGACTTCTCGGCCTGGAGGCCCTCGGCGAACCACGGCGCGTCCCCGTGCCGCAGCAGGTATGCGTTGACTCCGTGCACCTCGGGCTCGTCCGCGCTGCCGCTCCACTCGCGCCCCCAGCCGAGCTCCAGCGATACCGTGTCGTCCGCGTGCCCGGGTAGCACGTACACCGGTGCCTCCACCCAGCGCCCCCGGAACGTCAGCTTGACCTTGTCCCGTGGTTTCAGGGACAGGCGCTCGGCCGTGCGCGGGCTGAGCAGCGCCGCGTTGCTCCACGAGAGCATCGTCAGCGGATCCGGCAGCTCTTGCAGCCACGCGTTGTGGAAGTACCGCCCGTCCCGCATCTTGTAGCCAGGCAGCAGGTTCAGCTCGAGGCCCTGCCAGGGTTTACGCGCGAAGGAACGGATGCTCTCTTCCACTGCTCCCGTGTCCAGCGTGGCCGGAGTGCCTTGTGTCTGGGTGCCGGGGATGGTGCCCACCGCCAGCCACTGGTCCCACGTGTCGTCGAAGGTTGGGCCTGACTTCCCCGTGCTTCGCTGCCAGTGCGCCTTCACCAGTTGGTGCGACGTCTGCTCCGCCACTCCCGCGAACGGGGAGAGGACGTCCAGCTCCGTCAGCCCCTGGAAGAGTGGCTCGATGAGCGGCTGGAGGATGCTCGCCGTCCAATCCACCGCTCGCGTGTCTCCCCAGGACTCCAGCACGTGCGCCGCCGGGAGCACCCACGCGCTGTGCTTCGAGGTCTCGTCCTCTCGCAACGCCAGGTACACCGCGTTGGGCACCGCGCTCAGCGCCGCCCCCAGCGTCACTCCCACCGGCGCCGTGTAGACCGGGTTGAAGGCCGTCACCACCAGCGTGTCCACCCGGCCCGCGCTCGCCGCCTCGGACAGCTCGCGCAACACCTCCGGCCCGCTTCGCACCGCCTCCACTCCGGGCTCGTACAGCGTGATGAGTCTTCCCTGGCTCCCGAGCGCGGTGTTGAGCAGGTGCGCCAGCGCGTGCATTCTCGGTGGTTGTCTTTCGCCCGCCACGACGACGGCGCGCTCCCCGGTCCTCGCCAGGTCCCCCGCCACCGCTCGCACCTCGCGCGCCTTCTCCGGCCAGCCCAGCTCCAGCTCCCGGTAGCGCTCGAGCCCCGGCAGTTGCTGTGCTCGCGCCAGCTCGCCCAGCACCGCCAGGGCGAAGCGCTCCACCTCCGAGGGCTTCATCCGGAAGCGGTGGTCCGCGTTCATCCCCGTCACGCTGTAGTGGGCCTCCGCCACGTACAGCCGGCTCATCTCCCCTCGCTCCGGCCTCCGCGAGCGGGAGAACTCGCGCGCCTCGCGCAGTGCGTTCGGGCCCTGGGTGAGGAAGTCCGCGTCCAACGACAGCACCACCCGCGCCTCGTCGTAGCGCACCCGCGTCTCCAACGGCCGGCCGAACGCGAGTCTCGCTCCCTCGTACGCGTTCTCCCGGGAGAGGGCGTGGTACGTCTCCACGCGCGCCTTGGGGAAACGCTGGCGGATGCGCTCCACCAGCTCGCGCCTCGTGGGCGATGCCGAGGGCTCCAGCAGCAGCCACAGGCCCTCGCCTCCGCTCGCCTCCAGTTGGCTCGCGTGCCTCGTCTGCTCCTGGAGGTATTCCTTGAAGGAGCGCGGCGTGCCTCGCTGCTTCACGCCTCGCACCCGCGTGGTGTCGTAGAGGTCCACCAGCAACGCTTGTGCGAGGTGGTTCGTGGCTCCGAGGCTCGCCGGGTGGTCCGGGTTGCCCTCCACCTTCGTCGGCCGGCCCTCCCAGCTCGTCACCACCAGCCCCGCTCCGTAGCCCTCCGGCTCCCACGCCGTCGCGTATGCGTTCGGAATGCCCGGCTTCACGTCCGCCGGCTGGTGCGTGTACGGCATCACCTTCTCCGCCGGCTTCTTGCACGCCGCCAGCCCCGCCAGCGCCGCCGTCGTTCCCGCCAGCTGCAGGAAGCGACGCCGGTCCAGGCCTCGCGGGGGCTCGGTAGCACCGGGGGGGAATTCATGCGCCGCCGCCCTCGCCAGCTCCGGTGCGTTCTGGAGCTCCTCCAGGCTGCGCCAGGCTCGTGGACGCGCATCTCCCGCCCCGGGCGGGTCCTGGAGCACGGGCAACGGATAGCGGTCGGTCAGCGGTGGCATGTCGTGCAGTTCGTCCGGGGTTGGATGTCGTAGCGCCGCGCCAGCTCCTCGGGCCGAGGGTCCCCGGGCCCCGGCTCCCAGCGCATCGAAGTGATGGCTTCCTGGGGACGCAGGTTCGGCACCGGGTCGCGGTGGCAGTCCAGGCACCACCCCATCGACAAGGGCTGCGCCTGCTGCACCGAGGGCATCAGGTCCACCCTCCCGTGGCATGTCACGCACCCCACCCCCTTGTTCACGTGGATGGAGTGGTTGAAGTAGACGAAGTCCGGCAGGTCGTGCACCCGGCTCCAGGGAATCGGCCGGTCCGCGAAGTAGGACTGGCGCACCGGCTCGAGCAGCGGGCTCTGGTTCCAGATCTGCCCGTGGCAGCCCATGCACGTGGCCTGCGAGGGGTAGCCCGCGCTCGAGGAGATTTCGACCGTGCTGTGGCAGTAGCGGCAGTCGATGGCCTCGTCCCCCGCGTGGTGCCGGTGGTCGAACTGCACCGGCTGCGGGATGGGCTGCCGCATGTTCTGCGCGAGCGGGCTGCGCGCGTACGCCCAGAGCCCCACCGCCCCGAGCACCGGCGTCGCCAACAGCCCCGCCGCGGCGACTCGGGCCAGGGTGTTCGCGCGAGGTGTGAAGATCCAGGCCATAGAGCACCCTGGAGGACCGCGCTCGGATGCCCGGCTCCCAGGGATTTCGACCCTAGAGAGCACCCGAGGGGGCAACAATCACCGCGCTTCGCGGGCTTCCAGTTGTGAACCGTGAGCGCACGGGAACTGTCTGGAATCGCGCGCGGGGGTTCGAGGGGGGAACCTGGGATGCTCGATACCCTCACCCGTCCCTCTCCCGAGGGGAGAGGGGAAATACCGCGCCTCTTCCCCCGGCCAGCCAATGGTGCCGTGCCTGCCCGCCCTTCTCCCTCCTCCCTCTACTGTCGTCTGGCCCTGACTCCTGACGCTCACTCGTGGCGCACGGGCACTCCCGTCACCAGCTTGGCCGCCCAGGAGGAAGCCAGAGCCATGTCTCTCCGGGGTTTGTCTGTCCTTGTGCTGCTGTGCCTCGCCGGTTGCACCTCCACTCCCGTGCAGGAGCCTCCGGTTCAGTCCCCACCGGCCGCGACGCCTCCGGCCGAGGCTCCTCCCACCGGCACGCCTCCCACCGGCAACCCGCCTCCCTCTACCCCGCCCGTCGTCACCTGCACTCCGCGCACCTGCGCACTGCTCGGGGCCCAGTGTGGCGTGGCCGACGATGGCTGCGGCGGCTCCCTCCTGTGTGGCGGCTGTGCGCCGGGCCAGCTCTGCGCACAGGGGCGCTGCGAGGCCTGCACTCCTCGCACCTGCGAGGACGCCCTCGCCCACTGTGGCGAGCTGTCCGACGGCTGCGGTGGCACGCTCCGCTGTGACGCCTGTCCCTCCGGCCAGACCTGCGGCGAGGACCGCCTGGCCACCGTCTGCGTGGCTCCCGGCAGCGCTCCTGCCACCGCGTGGGTGAAGACGTTCCCGCACCGGGTGACGGCCCTCGCCACGGACTCGCGCGCCCACATCGCCCTCATCTCCCAGCCGCCCGACGGCGCCGCTCCCTCCATGCTCGACTCGCATGGGCAACTGCTCTGGGCCCGCCCCGGCGTCTCGCCGCACGTCTCGCTCCGGGGCCTGTCCGTGGCTCCCTCCGGCGAGCTCCTCGCCTGGGGCTGGAACCACGGGGAGTCCGGCCCCGGCGGTGCCATCGCCTACGGGTTCGATGCCCTCGGCAACCAGCCCACCGTCATCGGCCTGTGTGGAGACGAGTGCGGCATCGGCCCCTTCTTCAAGGACTCCGCCGGCCACCTCCTCTCGTACAGCCTCAGCTCCGCGGGCATCGGCGTCCACCACGGCCAGGGAGCAACGCGCTGGTCCCTCGTGCACTCCTATTCCCCGGGCCCCCTCCCACCGGACTACCCGCAGACCCCCTTCGAGTACTCGCCTCCCGTCTTCGACTCCCAGGGGAACGTGCTCGTCGCGGGCGAGCTCGAGGGCAAGGCCACCTTCCAGGGCCGCTCCTTCGGCGCGGACTCGCAGGCCACCGTGGTGGTGATGAAGCTCTCGCCCCAGGGCCAGCTCCTCTGGGCCCGGGAGCTTCCCTCCGA
The DNA here is from genome assembly GCF_042230915.1 of Archangium gephyra. Lineage (GTDB taxonomy): Bacteria > Myxococcota > Myxococcia > Myxococcales > Myxococcaceae > Archangium > Archangium gephyra_B. Next base: position 11,905,135 of record NZ_CP102578.1, read on the forward strand.
CCGGGTGGGCACGTACCGCTACCTCCTCCAGGCCACGGCCTCGGGCATGGTGGTGGGCGTGGGCTCCTTCACGGGCACGCTGACGTGGCCGGGGGGGATGCTGCGCGCCGCCGGACCGACCCTGATCGCGCTGGATGCGCAGGGGCACCTCGCCTGGGCTCAGCCGCTCCCCCTGGGCGCCAGTGCCTTCTCCATCTCCCCTTCGGGGAGAATCGCCGTCGCCAGCACGTTCTCCGAGCCCTACACCTACGCCCGGGGCGCCTTCCACGTCCGCGAGTATGAACCCCAGGGCCACCTCCGCTGGAGCCGCACCTGGTCCCCGCTCGACGCGTCCGGCTCCCTCTCCCTGGCGGGCATGGCCTGGTCCGGTGAGGCGCTGGTGCTCGCGGGCTCCTTCCACGGCGCGGCCGACTTCGGCACCGGTGTCCAGCAGGGCCCCACCGAGCCGTACACGGCCGAGGGCTTCGTCCTCGAGCTCCAGCAACCCTGAGCCCGTTCATCCCCGGGGACCCTCCGGGCGCGTTCTTTCAAAAGGTGTCCAACAGTCGGACAGGTTCGTGACTCCAGGAGGTGTGACCGTGCGGATGATGATCTGTCTCGCCGTGCTCGCCACGGGCGGCTGTGCGCCCCAGCGCGTGGAGGCCCGTCCCCAGGCGCCCTCGCTCACCCGGTGCTCCAACCCCGCCAGCCGCTACTCGATTGCCTATCCCTCCGCGTGGCGGACGAACACCGGCAACGCCGTGGAGCCCTGCCGCTTCTTCCACCCCACCGCCTTCGAGGTGCAGCCCCAGAGCGAGGAGCCGCTCGTCGCCATCTCCGTCAAGCGCGAGCCCATGACGCTCGAGTCCTTCGTGCAGGGCAACACCAGCTCCAGCTCCGACGTCCTCCAGCAGGAGCAGCTCACCCTCGCCGGCCGCCCCGCCGTCCGTCTGGAATTGCGCGCCACCCAGGAGTCTCCCCTCCTCCCCCCGGGCACCCGCGAGTACCTCTACGCCATCGGTGATGGGGACTCCGTCGTCCGCGTCAGCACCCTCGCCGTTCGCGGGCTCGACTACCCCGCCAACCAGGCCGTCCTCGATGAGATGGTGCGCACGCTCGAGCTGCGCTGAGCCCTCACAGCACCACGATCGTGCTCAGCAGCGCCAGGCAGTACCAGTAGGTGAACAGCAGGTACGTCCGGTGGTCCGCCTTCGGCGTCCTCCACCCCAGCACCCGCACCGCAATCACCCCGCTCACCACCGCCAGCCCCACGTCACACGCCACCACCGCCGCCGTCAGCCCCAGCGGCTTCATCAACACCTCGTGGATGACCAGCGGCAGCAGCCCGAAGAGCGTCCCCAGCACGTACCGCGTCCGCTTCTCCCCGAACACCAACGGGAACGTCTTGCGCCCGCTCGCCCTGTCTCCCTCCACGTCCCGCAGGTCCTGCAGCGACACCAGCAGGAACACCACGCTCGCCAGCAAGCCAATCCACCGCCACGTCACCGCCGTCAGCGGCCCCACCAGCTCCCACGCCGCCCCCAGCTGCGTCACCACCCCCAAGGCAATCAGCAGGTTCTTCGCCCACCACCGCTTCGCTCCCCCCGCCTCGTTGTGCACCACGATGATCAGCTGCCACAGCAGCGCCCACTTCCCGACGCCGAACCCGAACCCCACCCCCGTCAGCAGCGTCATGCACGCCACCCACCGCCAGCGCGTCCCTCGCACCGACACCTCGCCGCGCACCAGCGGCCGGTGCGGCTTGTTCACCCGGTCCTCCTCCACCCCCACCAGCTGGTTGGAGAGCCCAAAGGCATACGCGAACAGCCAGAAGTACAGCACGCCCCTCGCCAGCGCCCCCCACACCTCGCCCGCGCCCAGCCCGTGATGGCCCCCCGCCGCCACGATGAACAGCAGCGGCGGCACCACCGCCGACGACACGTCTCCTCCCACGAAGCGCCAGCTCACCCAGAGCTCCCGCTGGATGAACCGCAGCCACGCCACCGGATCCGCCGGGTGCGTCCCCTCCAACGTGGTCCGCATCGTCATTCTGGGCTGCATGGTCGCCGTTTCCGCCCGCCCCCGCCGCGCGAGCTTTTCCCAATCCTATCTCAATCACGACAGGCCTGGAGTTCATGGCCACACGGCCGCTCGCGTATCCAGCGACGCTGGCACTTTGCAGACAGCCTGGTGCCGCACGCGCAGTCCGCTTCCACCTCGCTGCAAGTGCACACCCTGGCTGCCGCTCCCGAGCCCTCCCGGGGCCTCGCACCCGACAACGGGCCCTGCTCGCGGACTCCCTGCGCGAAGGTCGGATAGCGCGCCCGGACGTCAGGGCCATCCCGCCGCGGGCCAGTTCCGGCAGGTCCCCCCCTTCGCTCCTCCCGCTCAGGGCCTCGCGCCCGGCAGCGGTCCGACGCCTCCTGAAGGGGTGCTCCCGTGCGGTTTTCTGAACCGTTTTTTCCCGCGTCGGATCGCGGGGTTGCACCGCGGTCGGGGGGGTCCGGCGGCGAGCGGACACTTCAACCCCCCTGAATCCCCTCATCCGGCAACGTCAGACACCTCCCGTATTGTGTTTCTCATCAAGCTGGTGGATCACGAGGTGCGGCATGAGCTGGATCATCTACCTGATGGGCGCGGCGGGCTTCGACTCGGTGAGGGATTTCCCCGAAGGCTGGTCGCCTCCGCCGCTCGGGCCTCGCGAGGCCGTCATCCGCCGGCTGCGCGAAGTGCTCCCCACCCTCTTCTTCCCCACCCCCGCCGAGGGCTCCTTCCACGGAGAGGGCTTCTCCATCACCTTCGAGCTCGGCCCCTGGGAGCCCACCCCGCGCGTGAAGCTCATCGTCCACGGCACCGGGGATGAGGTGCTCGACTTGATTGGCAAGGTGGCCGAGGCGCTGGACGCGCGCGCGCTCGACACCGGGCTGGGAGACTTCATGCGCTTCCACAAGGACCCGGACTCCGGCCGCCATGTCTGGCGGGATGCGCCCCAGCCCGGACAGTGGATGGCGCCGGCTTGAGGGAGAGGGAGTAACCAGCCGGGCCCTTCTCCCTTGCTTGCGCTCCTCGCCTCCCCTTCCCACCTCACGGAGGGTAGTGCCGCGCGAGGAGGCCACCATGGGCAGGCCAATCGGACACACGCAGTGGGCCATCGCCGAGGGCTACATCCCCAGCCAGAGCACCGGGCCCCAGCCCGCCATGACGAGCCACGAGACGGCCTGTCTGCTCAACACCGGCGATCAGGATGCCCACGTCGAGGTCACCCTCTACTTCGCCGACCGCGAGCCCGTGGGCCCCTACCGCGTCACCGTCCCCGCCCGCCGCACCCTCCACCTGCGCTTCAATGACTTGCAGCACCCCGCCCCCGTCCCCCGCGACACCGACTACTCGAGCGTCTTCACCTCGGACGTCCCCATCGTCGTGCAACACACCCGGCTGGACTCCCGCCAGGCCGAGAACGCCCTCCTCTCCACCCTGGCCTTCCCCGTTCCCCCTTGAGAGCCCCCGTCCGCTCGCGCGCCCTCCGGGTGGACGGCCCCGGCCCGCGTTGCCCCTCGCCGGGATGCTCCCCACGGTTCTCCAGAGGAGTCGGTTCCCGGCACCCCCACCAGGGGCACCCACCAAGGAGCGGCCATGGCCCAGATGATTCGTGAAGTGATGTCCAGCGACGTGGAGGTCATCAACCCCAATGACACCCTGCGCGACGCCGCCGAGAAGATGCGCAGCCTCAACGTGGGCCCCCTCCCCGTCTGCGACGGCGAGCGCATCCTCGGAATGATTACCGACCGTGACATCGTCGTGCGCGCCATCGCCCTGGGGAAGGATCCCAACACCACCCAGGTGGCTGACGCGATGAGCTCCGGCATCGAGTACTGCTTCGATGACGACAACGTGGACGACGTGCTGCGCCGGATGAAGGTGAAGCAGATCCGCCGGATGATCGTCGTGGACCGCAGCAAGAAGCTGGTGGGCATCGTCGCGCTGGGCGACCTGTCCGGCGAGGTCAGCGAGCACAAGGTGGGCGAGACCCTCGAGGGCATCTCCGAGCCCAGCCCCAACATCTGACGCCCCCCGGGCCCGGGCCGGCGTCCTCGTGGCGTCAGGCCCCTGGCCGTGCGCTCACCACGTCAGGAAAAGAAGCTCTCCAGGCGGAGTTCCACGCCTCCCGGCGAGTGGTAGATGCGCATCCTCGACAACTTGTCGAAACGGTTGGGCAATTCCACCTTGCCCGGACGCATGCCGCCCTTGGCGAGCATGCTCGCCGGAAACTCCGGACTGGCGATGAGCCCGCAGCACCAGAGCTTCGGCGCCTCTGGCTCGCCCAGCGTGTGCGCGGCCACCCGCACCAGGTACTCGGCGAGCAACTTGCCCAGTTGGACCTGAGCCAAGGCCGACTCGGCTCCCACCGCACTGGACTTGAGCTCGCACACCAGCACCTGCAAGGCCACGTCCTCGGGCCGCTGCGCGGGGGTCCGCGGCTCGCTGAACACGAGGTAGTCCGGCAGCCGGCGCACGCTGCGCTCCTTGGCCAGCGCCGCCAGCACGGGCAGGTGGTCATCCGATTGGAGACGCAGGGCCCAGTGCTGGGAGGAACCCCGCACCTGGAGGGGCGGGCAACGGCTCGCCTCCGCTTCCTCCTCCAGCGTCATGGGAGCGCGGACGATGCGCCCCGGCTCGAGGATGTCCCGCACCGCGTCGAGCAGGCCCGTCATCCGCCCGTGCCACCAAACAGGGTGAAGTAGATGTCCTGCGACACGGCATTGAGTGCGTTGATCTCCCGCTCGATGGTCGCCACTTCGATTCCCGTCGGGGTGACAGTGATGGGGTTCGCCTTCTCGGAGTCGAAGAGGTAGGCGCCCACCTGCTCGGGCGAGAGCGTCTCCCCCTCGTCATAGCCAAGCCGCTGCCGCACGCTCCCATCCTTGTCGGCGCTCAGCATGATGAGGTTGTTGAGCTCGCGGATGATGTAGTCGCTGTGGGTGCTGATCAGCACCTTGATGCCGGAGCGCACGAGCCGAGCGAGCACCCGGGCCACCTTGCGCTGATTGTCGGGGTGGAGGTTCAACTCGGGCTCGTCGATGATGAGGAACTGGCCTCTCTTCGCGATGTGGCGAAGGAAGAAGGAGAGTCCCGCAAGGGATTTCACCGATGAGGACGACAGATGCAAGCTCAGGTGCGCATCCGAGTCGTTCGGCTGGAACGACATCTCGCCCTGTTCATCGATGCGAATGGCCCCCCCGAGAAGCCCTCGTTCCAACTGCTCGGCGAGTGGGGCGAAGGAGGAATTTACCGCCTTGAACCTCGCGAGATCATTGGCGATGAGCAGGCCATCCTGGATGGCGAGCGGATAGCGCTGGGCGCGCTGCTCCAGCGCATTCTCAATCGCTTGTCCGGCATCTACTCGGGGACCACTCTTGAGCTTCAACAAGTCATCCACGAGCTCCGTACGCTTGAGCGATAACTCCCGGCTGAAGAGTTGGATGGCCGCCCGCTCCGCCGTCAGCACATGCGTGTGCGGCGGAATCCGCAGCAGATGCGTATCGAGCACACTTCCGAGGCGCGCAGAGGCAAAGACACGCATCGAAAGTAATCCACGGGATGGTGAGGGAGCCCCCCCTCCGCCCGCTGCGGAAGCCCTGGGCAGGCGGTCAAAGTTCCAGATGGGACTTCCGGCGGACTTCAGCTCGGTCATCCCCATCTCCTTGAGCACGTGCTTCTCTTCCAGCGCGAGCAAGTCATGCTTGGCCCGGGCCAACTGCTCCGCGCCCAGTTCCAGCTTCACCTCGGTCCGGGCAACGAACTCCTCACTGGAGGCCAGGATTTCCGCAAGGTCCGTGAGAAAGGCCCTGGCCTTCTCCTCCAGGAGCCTTGGCAGGAACCGCTCCACGAATTCGATGACGTCGAATCCGAAGCGTTGCTCGGTCTCTGGGTTCCCTGGGGCCAGTTCGTCGAGAACGATTCTCGCCGCGACGGTGGTATCCGAGAAGCTCTCCTTCCCAAACCCGTAGAGGGCATGGGCGACGTATGTCTTGGACGTGTTGTTGGGCCCCGTCAGGAGGATGAGGTCCTTGTCCAGGTCGATCGTCGCCTCGCGCAGCCGTCCGAGGTTCCGCAGGGTGAGCTTCATGGCGGGGCACAGTAGTGGCGTGGGGGTAGCCTGTCGAGGCGAGCGCTCGCCCGCCTCCTCGGCCCCGGGCCGGGTGGCGGCCCGCCGTGTCTCCGCCGGATGGTTCAACGCGTGACGGTCCCCACCTTTCCCAGAGCGAGGTGACACCGTGCGCGGAGCCTTCCGAATCGCCACCCTGCGGGGCATTCCCATCCGGGTGCACTACTCCTTCCTGCTGGTGCTGCCCTTCCTGGCCTTCCTCTTCGGCCAGGCCTTCCGCGGCGCCGCCCTGGCCGCCGACGTGCCCCCCGAGGCCCTCCGGGGCCACCCCATGCTGTGGGGCCTGGGACTCGCCGTGGCCCTCTTCCTCTCCGTGCTCGTGCACGAGCTGGCCCACTCCCTCTACGCCCTGCGCAAGGGCGGCGAGGTCTCCGACATCACCCTGCTGATGATTGGCGGCGTGTCCCGCATCACCCGCATGCCGGATGGGCCCCGCCACGAGGCCCTCATGGCGCTCGCGGGCCCCGTCACCAGCCTGGTGCTCGGCGGCCTCTTCCTCGCCACCTACGTGCTGCTGGAGGGCGCGCGCTCCTTCAACCTGCGCTTCGCCTTCTTCTACCTGGGCTCGCTCAACATCTTCCTCGGGCTCTTCAACCTGCTGCCCGCCTTCCCCATGGACGGCGGCCGCATCCTGCGCGCGGTGCTCACCGGCAGGCTCGGCCGGGTCCGCGCCACCCAGACGGCCGGCCTCATCGGCAAGGGCTTCGCCCTGCTCTTCGGCATGCTGGGCCTCTTCGGCGGCAACTTCATCCTCGTCATCATCGCCTTCTTCGTCTTCATGGGCGCCGAGGCCGAGTCGCGCGAGGTGCTCATGCAATCGCTGCTCAACCGGGTGCCCGTGCGCGAGTTGATGGTGCCACGCACGGCCGCCGTGGAGGCGGAGGACTCGCTGGAGCAGGTGGCCACGCGCATGCAGGCCGAGCGGCGGCGGGCCCTGCCCGTGCTCGAGGGCGGGCGCGTGGTGGGGCTGGTGACGCTGGCCACGGTGCGCCAGGTGCCCGCGTCCCAGCGGGCCCAGGTGCGCGCGCGCGAGGCCGCGCTGCCCGTGCCCGAGCTCACCCCCGACGCCACCGCCTGGGAGGCCCTGCGCCAGATGGGGCAGCGCCGCCTGCCGCAGCTGCCCGTGGTGCAGGACGGCCTGCTGGTGGGCACCGTCACCCAGGAGGACATCATGCGCGGCATGCAGCTGCGCGAGCTGGAGGACACCCACCGCCACGGGCCGTGGGGACTGGGGCCGGGACAGCGCGAGTCGCCCACCTGAGTCACCGCGACGGCGTCACCGCGTCAGACGCCCGCGTCCGGAGGCCCCAGCGTCTCGGCCAGCGTCTCCAGCGCCAGCCGCTCCTCGCCGCGCACCCGGCCCAGCAGCCGGCCCCGCCAGCCGTTGGAGGCCCTCGCCACCCGCAGGCCCACCTCCAGCAGGCAGCCGTGCAGGCGCGCGGCCTCCCCCAGTCCCAACCGCTCCGCCACGCGCGCCACCAGCGGACGCAGCGGCTCCAGGTCGGGCACCTCCCCCAGGCGCTCGGGCCCCCAGGCCTCGAGCTGGCGCAGGGACTCGCCGCAGATGCGGCCCAGCAGCGGGCTGCGCGAGTACAGGCCCGCTTCCAGCACCCGCTGGCAGGCCCTCCGCTCGCGCGGGTCCGCCGGGCCGTCCGCCGTGGCCACCCAGAGGAAGGCCCTCAACGGCGCGTCCTGGAGCACGCTCCAGTCCTCGTCCGAGAAGCCGTACCGGCGGAAGGCGTGCTCCCGCCTCCGGGCCACCCCACCCGCCTCCTGCCGCAGGAGGAAGGCCAGCGCGTCCCCCGGCCCCTCCCAGGCAGACCAGACCCGATGGTCCATGCATTCTCCCAAGACATGTCTGGGTTTCCCGCCCGCCCCTCAGAGGCCGAGGCCCGGTACCCGTCTCACGGCCCCCACCGGCCGTCCCCCCACGTCGCTTCCGGGCGTGCATGGTAGGGACGCGCCCGGGCCCGACAAATCGGCTCCCCCCGCGCCACGCCGCAAACCCGACACACGCCCGGCTCGCGTGTGCAATGCCTGTCATCCGCGCGCACCCGGGTACGTCCCGCTTCCACTGCCAGCGTACTCCGCCCGAAATCCTCTCAGACCGCGAGACAGGCGAGCGCCAGGAAATGGACATCCGCTGGTAGGCTCCGCCCCCCATGCGAAGGCTCCTCTTCTCCGTCAGTGCAGCGCTGCTGGGCCTGGGGCTCGGCCCCGGTTGCGCCACCTCCCCCGCGCCCCACGCCGAGGCCCGGCCCCTCCCGGCCTCCACCCCCACCGCCACCGGACGCGGAGGCGCCGCCGCCACCGTGGACGTGCGCGCCACCTCCGCCGCCATCGAGGTGCTGCGCTCCGGCGGCAACGCCGTCGACGCCGCCGTGGCCGCCGCCAGCGTGCTCGGCGTCACCGACCCGTACTCCTGTGGCATCGGCGGCGGCGGCTTCATGCTCGTCTACCTCGCCCGGGACAAGCGCGTCGTCACCCTGGACCACCGGGAGACGGCCCCCGCGGGCCTCGAGCGCTCGCGCCTCTACGAGAATGGCGCGCCGCTGCCCTTCGACGAATTCGTCACCAGCGGCCTGTCCGTGGGCGTCCCCGGCTCCCTCATGGGCTGGAGCGAGGCCCTGCGCCGCTACGGCTCGCGCCGCCTCGCCGATGTCCTCCAGCCCGCCATCCACGTCGCCGAGCAGGGCTTCCCGGTGGACGCCACCTTCGCCGAGCAGACGCGCCACAACGTCGAGCGCTTCCGCGACTTCACCAGCTCCGCCGCCCTCTTCCTCGGCCCCGATGGGCAGCCCTGGCCCGTGGGCTCCACCTTCAAGAACCCCGGCCTCGCGAGGACGTACCGGCTCGTCTCCCAGGGCGGCGTCCCCGTCTTCTACCGGGGCGAGATTGCCCAGGCCATCGTCTCCACCGTCACCCGGCCGCCGCTCGTCCCCGGGGCCTCGCGCAAGGTGCGCCCCGGCGTGATGCGGCTGGCGGACCTCGAGCGCTACGAGGCCATCGTCCGCCCGCCCGTGACGAGCACCTACCGCGGCCACACCCTCTACGGCATGGGCGCCCCCGGCAGCGGCGGCGTCACGCTCGCCCTCACGTTGAAACCGCTCGACTCCTACGTGCCCTCCGCCCTGTCCCACGCCCGCTTCCTCCACCTCTACCTGGAGGCCTCGCGGCTCGCCTTCGCCGACCGCAATGCCTTCCTCGGCGACCCCGCCTTCGTCTCCATCCCCGAGGCCGGGCTGCTGTCCCATGACTACGCCGCGCAGCGCGGCTCGGCGATTCACGAGGCCCGGGCCTCCACCTCCGCCGTGGCCCCCGGCAATCCCCTCCCCTTCCAGGGGGCGGCCTCCACCTCGACTCCGCCGCTGCCCGAGGTGGCCCGCCCCGCCGCCGAGGAGACGGCACCCAACAAGGAGACCACGCACATCACCACCTCGGATGCCGCCGGCAACATCGTCGCGTACACGTGCACCATTGAAGGCGAGGGCGGCAACGGGATGGTGGTGCCCGGCTACGGCTTCCTGCTCAACAACGAGCTGACGGACTTCGACCTGCCCGCCTCCCCGGACGCGCCCCACCCCAATGCCCCCGCCCCCGGCAAGCGGCCCCGCAGCAGCATGAGCCCCCTGCTCGTCTTCAAGGACGGCGCTCCCGTGCTCGCGCTCGGCAGCCCCGGCGGCTCCACCATCATCACCACCGTGGGACAGACGCTGGTGAATCACCTCGACTTCGGCATGCCCATCGCGCAGGCCCTCGCCGCGCCTCGCGTGTCCCAGCGCAACTCGACGGATAACCGGAGCCAGGCCGAGCCCGCCTTCATCGCCTCGCCCGAGGCCACGGAGCTTACCGCCATGGGGCATGGGTTCACCGATGTGGGGCCGATCGGCGCGCTCACCGCCATCCGCTTCCACCCGGATGGCACCGTCACCGCCGCCGCCGAGCCCACCCGCCGCGGCGGCGGCAGCGCCATGGTCGTCGAGCCCGTGAAGTGAGGCGGGCGGGGGAGCGGCGGGGGACTCACTTCCCACGGGCCTCGAGCCGCTCCCGCTCGTCCTGGAGCTCCGCCAGCCGCCGCTGCTCCCTGCTCAACATCTCCCTCAACCGGTCGGTCATCTCCTCCGTCTCCAGGAGCAGGGCGTTGCCCGCCCAGAATCGCAGCCGCGCGCCTTCCAGTTGCAGTTGCAGCTCCAGTACCTCCGAGAAGTACCGGCCCTGCTTCGGCTCCATCCGCACGTACTCCCTCGCATCGGGCGAGGGCAGCCGGTACGCCTCCAGACGCGCCCTGGCGCGGTCGTAGATGAAGTATTCGAGGATGCCCAGCCGGGCGTAGCGCCGCACGTTGTCCTCGGCGGCCTTCTTGCGGTCGCCGCCCACGTGCACCTCCATCACCCAGTCCAGCCCCTTGCCCTCGTGGCTCACCACCCACTTGCCGCGCAGGTGCGGCTCCACGTCCAACACCACCAGCAGGTCCGGCGCGAAGCGCCTCTCCCCCGGATAGTAGATGGGCAACTCCGCGCTCACGTACGCCCGGCGCCGCGGCGCCTTGAAGTAGCCCCGGAGTGCATCCACCGCCCGCGACTTCGCCTCGGTGTGCAGGTCCCCCTCCGACATTGGCATCTCCTCCCATGTCACCTCCGCGGGAAGAGACTCCACCACCCGCTCCCGCTCCTCCCTGCTCATCGCCGCCCACTGCTCCCGGGTGGGGGCTCGGGGAAAGATATCCACGTCACGCTGTCGATCGTGCACCATACCTGGGTAGGGTGGGGCAGGTGACCTGAAAGGTCAACCTCCTCCTGCCCTTCCCGTCACCCGCCCGACCTCGCTTCCCCGAGGTCCTTCCGCCCGCGGCCCGCCGCTGGCGATGGCGCGACATACAGCAAGTGACGGGCCGGACCCCGCGCGCCTTGTCCCCCGAGCGGAGCGGCCCGCACAGCGATGTCTCCCCCGCCTCCGGCACGGACTCGACGTCCGGCGGCGGAGATGCCGCTCCTTGCAATGCGAAGCCAAGAGCAACCCGCCAGAGCCAGCCCCCCGGCAAGTGGCCCCGCAGCAGCATGAGCCCACCCGCCGCAGTGGCGGCAACGCCAGGGTCGTCGAGCCGTGAAGCAAGGGCTCCTGAGGAAACAGGGCGCGGGCTGCATGGCCGCTCGGAGAAGACCGAGCTCCAAGGACACCGCACCTTCTCCCTCACATCCACGACCTTCGCGCTCTCTCAACATGGCACATCCAACGTGCCTGGGTATCGGTCCCCCGATTTCCCTCAACGGAGACGCAACTCGACATGAGTCCCAACGTGAAGAAGCTCGCGGCAGGTGGATTGTTCCTCGCAGCCACCGCATTCGGTTCCGCGGCGTGGGCCGGCTACAAGTCCTCGGGGCAGGTCACCATCAACTCGAACACCAATGAGGCCTGGGGCTCGATGGGTTACGCGCGCAACAGTGCCGACAATACGCAGTATATCGGCTGCTCCTTGGAATGGACGGCCGGCGGGGGAGTCATCAATGGCCGGTGCAAGGCGAGAACGGCGGCAGGGAAGGAATTGGAGTGCCTCATCCACAATGCCAACGACTGGGTACTCGGGACTCTGGGCACGATCACGTCGGATTCGGCTATTCGCTTCCGCAGAAAAATAGCGGGGACAGAGTGTGACGTACTCACCGTGGAAAACTACTCGTGGGACCAGCCCAAGTGAGCGCAGAACCGGATGGGCTGCCTCCAAACGGGCAGCCCATGCCGGTTGGGGAGGGATTGTCGCGACGCCCCTCTACCCCGTGCGCTTCCTCGGGCTCGCGTAGGGCGCCAGCAAGTCCGGCCGGTCCACCAGGCAGCGCAGCGCCTTGCCCGCGAAGCCCTCCAGCCGGTCGATGAACGCGAAGTCGTGCTCGTCCCCCGCCTCGTGCGCCAGCTCGTGCAGGATGATGCCCAGCGTCCTCGGCTCCAACGGCTCGTCCAGCCTCACCCTCCCCTTCATGTTCACCCGCAGCACCCGCCGCTCGCTGTCGTACTCCGCCTCCACGTGCGCGCGCGCGTCCCTCACCTTGCGCTCGAAGAACTCCACCCCCACCTCCCTCCCCGTCAGCTCCCTCGACAGGCAGCGCACCACCCCCACCAGCCGCTCCGCCCTCGCCCCCGGCTCCACCACCACGTCCCGCGGCGGCCCCTCCATCCGCTCCACGTACGCCTCCGCGCTCTCCACCACCGTCTCCAACTGCTCCAGCGCCGCCTGCGGCATCCCCCTCAGCTCCACCACCTTCGCCCCCAGCTGCCTCGCCCGGTCATCCACCCGCGGCCCCACCGACAGCACCGCCCTCGCCGGCAGCACCTTCTCCACGTACGCCCCCAGCGCCTCCTCCCCCAGCGTGAAGTGCGCCAGCACCTCCGTCACCCACGCCCCCGCCAGCTCCTGCCGGCTCAGCTCCGGCGCCAGCGACTCCAGGAGGATTCCCGCCAGCAGCCGCTTGTACCCGTCCCTCGCCGCGTCGCGCTCGGCCGCCAAGGGAATGCGCTGCTGCACATCCACGTGCCACGGCAGGTGGTGCGGCTCCACCGGCAGCCCCAGCTCGTACAGGTGCGGCGTCTCGCCGGGCCTCGGGTAGTACAGGTCCACCCGCGCCCCCCGCTCCACGTACCGCTCCACGCCCCGGTGCAGCTCCACCGTCTCCAGCGGGCAGCCCTCCAGCGAGTCCATCGCCCTCGGCGGCCTCACCGCCCGCCCGTTGATGAGCAGCTCCACCCCCGGCGGCGCGATGGTGAGGCGCAACAGCCGCACCGCCTCGTCGCGCTCGCGCGCGCTCGTGCGCCGGAAGAGCCGCAGGCACGTGCCCACCTGCCGCGCGTTGGGCTTCACGTGCCGCCCCGTCTCGTCGAAGACGAGCGTGCGCCCCACCGTCTCCACCTCGGCCCGGTCGCTCGCGGCGATCATCTCCTTGAGGCCCCGGCCCTTGCGCCCCCGCCACGTGGGCGGCGTGTCCTTCTCCCCGAGGAACACCGTGAAGGCGAACTCGTCGCGCGCCAGGCCCGCGGGCGCATCGTCCTCGATGCGGACCTCGTCCTCCTCCAGGCGCACCTTCACCCGGCGCGCCCCCTGGTCGAACGCGTTCTGCAGCGCCTCGCGCACGAGCTGGCCGAGCGGCCGGGCCCGGTTGGAGCGCCTCCAGCCTTCCTCCGACAACTCGAACCACTCCGAACGGCCGTTCCGCGCCTGTCCCATCGCGTCTCTCCCACTCCGGGCTCCCGCGTGCGCATGTGCCGCCGCGGGGCAGCCGGGCAACAGGGGGGAACAGCTCCGGCCGCGCGTCTCTTCCCCCGTGCCCTCGCTCGCCACGGGAGCGGGCCCGTGGCGGGCCGGTGACACGAGGTGCTGGGCCGAGATCCTTGCCCCTGGGAAAGGAGCCCACGGCGTCTCCTCAGTGTCTCGCGTGACTCCGCTCGAGCCGCTCCGCGCTCCGGGGATTCGTTCTGCGCCCGACGACCCTCACCCCAGCCCTCTCCCAGAGGGAGAGGGGGCTTCACACGGGCACAACCCGGGACCCGGGCACCCTCACCCCGACCCTCTCCCGGAGGGCGAGGGGTTGTAGGGCTCCAGACATCCCAAGTCCCCGTCTCCCGGTGCCCTCGCGTGACTCCGGCTCCCCTGCTTTCTCCCTCACGGCGCCCGCCGGGCGTACGCTGTCTCACGGGGGGCTCGCGCGCCGGGACGGGGACACTCCCCCCACCCCCCACCACTCCCTAACTTCGGAGGCACGATGCGCAGTCCCCTAGAGACCCGCCGGGACACGGGCCAGCCGGAGCCTCGTCCCTGGAAGCCCTCCGCCGTCGCGGAGCTCACCGCCGCGCGCGCGCGCCTGTCGCGCATGCTCGAGGGCCTCCCCGAGGACGCCCTCACCCGCCAGCACTCGCCCCTCATGTCCCCCATCGTCTGGGACGTGGCCCACCTGGCCAACTACGAGGAGCAGTGGTTGCTGCGCGCGCTCGGCGCCCCCGCCCTCACCGACTCCGCCTTCGACGCCCTCTACGACGCCTTCCGCCACCCGCGCGCCTCGCGCTCCCAACTGCCCCTGCTCACCCCCGAGCAGGCCTTCGCCTACGCCGCCCGCGTCCGCGAGGCCTCGCTCGAATGGCTCCAGCAGCTCCCCGAGGACTCGCCGGCCCCGCTGCTCCGCGGCGGCTTCGTCTTCGGCATGGTGGCCCAGCACGAGCAGCAGCACCTGGAGACGCTCGCCGCCACGCTGCAGCTCATGACGAGCCACGAGTACCGGCCCGCCGCGCTCGCCCGTCCCCGTCCCGCCCGCGCCGCCCAGCACGAAGTCTTCCTCCCCGGCGGCCCCGTGCGCCTGGGCAGCGACGCGCCCTGGGCCTACGACAACGAGCGCCCCGCCCACTCCGTCCACGTGCCGGACTTCCTCCTGGACTCGCACCCCGTCACCAACGGGGACTTCGCCGTCTTCGTCGACTCCGGCGGCTACACCGACAGCCGCTGGTGGGACCCCCAGGGCTTCGCGTGGATTCAGTCCCAGGGCATCCGCCACCCCCTCTTCTGGCTGCCCCAGCAGGGCGGCACCTGGCTGCGGCGGCGCTTCGGGTGGGTGGAGCCGCTGCCCAAGGACGAGCCCGTGCAGCACGTGTGCTGGTACGAGGCGGACGCCTACGCGCGCTGGGCCGGCAAGCGGCTGCCCACCGAGGCCGAGTGGGAGAAGGCCGCGACGGGCTCGGACGGGCGGCCCCGCGTGTATCCCTGGGGCGACGCGGCACCGGACGCCGGCCACGCCAACCTCGGCGGCGACACCTGGGGCCCCTCGCCCATTGGCGGCTACCCGGCGGGGCAGAGCGTGGACGGCGTCTGGGGGCTGCTCGGGGATGTCTGGGAGTGGACCTCCAGCACCTTCGATGGTTACTTTGGGTTCAAATCATTTCCGTACCGGGAATACTCGGAGGTGTTCTTCGGGACGGAGTACCGGGTGTTGAGGGGCGGGGCGTGGGCGAGCGCGCCGGTGGCGGTGCGCAACAGCTTCCGCAACTGGGACTACCCCATCCGCCGGCAGATCTTCGCCGGCTTCAGGTGCGCGCGGGACGCGAGGTGAGACATGCAACAGGGGGGATGGATGGGCGGCACGGGACTGGGGATGCGGCGCGAGCCGGAGGTGACGGTGGAGGTGCACGTGCGGCCAGGGGACGCGCAGCGGGCATTGCGCTCGGAGGTGCTGGCCGGGTTGTGCGGGGAGGGCGGGCTGAGGGAGCTGTCTCCCAAGTGGCTCTATGACGAGCGGGGCAGCCAGCTCTTCGATGAAATCACCCGGCTGCCGGAGTACTACCCCACGCGGCGCGAGCGGGAAATCCTCCTGGCGCACGCCGGGGACATCGCCCGGGCGAGCGGGGCGGACACGCTGATTGAATTGGGCAGCGGGAGCAGCGAGAAGACGCGGCTGCTGTTGGACGCGCTGCGGAGCACGGGGAGGCTGGAGCGCTTCGTGCCCTTCGACGTGAGCGAGGCCTTCCTGAGGCAGGCGGCGCGGGCGGTGGCGGGCGAGTACCCGGGGCTGCGGGTGCACGCGGTGGTGGGGGACTTCGAGCGGCACCTGGAGCGGCTGCCGAAGGGAGGCCGGCGGCTGGTGGCCTTCCTGGGAGGAACCATTGGCAACCTGAAGCCGGCCGAGCGCGCGCGCTTCTACGGGCAACTGGCCTCGGGGATGGAGCCGGGCGAGGGGCTGCTGTTGGGGACGGACCTGCTCAAGTGCCGGAAGCGGCTCTTCGCGGCGTACAACGACAGCGCGGGGGTGACGGCGGCCTTCAACCGCAACGTGCTGCACGTGCTCAACCGCGAGCTGGGGGCGGACTTCGCGCCCGAGGCCTTCGAGCACCTGGCGCCCTTCGACGAGGAGAACGGCTGGGTGGAGATGAGGCTCATCTCGCAGCGGGCGCAGACGGTGAAGCTGCCGGCGCTGGAGCGCTACGTGAACTTCGCCGAGGGCGAGGTGCTGCGCACGGAGGTGAGCTGCAAGTTCCGCCCGGAGCAGGTGGAGGCGGAGCTGGCGGCCGCGGGGCTGTACCTGGCCGAGCGCTGGACGGACGCGGCGGGCGACTTCGCGCTCTCGCTTGCCCTCAAGCGCTGAGCACGGGTCCGAACCCGCGGGGGGAGACCCTCCGGGCGCGCGCTCGCGCAACTGGTCCGATTGTTGGACCAGTCGACGCATCGCGCGCCAGGAGGGACGCCTCGGCTCCAGGTTTCTGCTCTCCAGGCACCATGCCCCGGGTGCCGTGTCCCTGAGTTGGACACGCATCCCGTGCGAGCGACGGACGCGAAGCGTTCCTCACTCGGCTGTGACTCCGTTCCCTGGCTGGCCCACCTGCTGCAATGCCGCCAGCTGGGAGGCGGACATGAAACACGTGTTACCGACGAAGCTCGTCGCGCGCATCGAGGAGGATCTCGAGCGCATGATTTCGCAGGACAGACTGCCCAGGAGTGGCGGTCTTCCGTCAGAGAGAAGGCTGGCCCAACACTACGACGTGGCCCGAGGGACGATTCGGGAGGCGCTCCTGCGTCTGGCCGCGCGTGGGCTGGTCGTGCGGCACCCCGGGCGACAGTCACGCGCAGTGGCTGTCGAGCACGCCGTGACGCTCGAGAGTCTGGGCGTGGTGATCCATGCCATGAAGAGCGCACGGCCAGAAAGGCGACGCCTGCTGGAGGGATACTTCGAGCTGAAGCGGGAGACGCTCGTCACGTTACTGGTGCTCGCCTGCGAGCACGCTTCCGAGAAGGAGCTCGAGCGGCTCTCGAATGCCTGTTTCGCGCTTCGTGAGGGTGCGCGCTGGGACGATGGCTCCAGGCGCTGGGTGGCGCAGGAGTTCGCGCTCCTCCGGATGGCAGCGGGTGCGGTGGATCGTCCCGGGCACTTCCTGCTCGTCCAGTCGCTGGAGCGGGCCTTCTGGGGAATGGCTGGAGTCGTGCGGCCCCTCTTTTCGTCCGAGGCAGTCCGACACTGGTCTCAACAAACACTGAGCTGGCTGTACGACCGGGACGTGGAAGCGCTGAGGCGAGACCTCCCCCCGCTGCTCCTCGCATCCGATGAACATGTCCTCCGGAGGCTCGGAGCAGGCACTGGGGGAGAAGGTATCGACAGCCTCTACTCCGACGGTGACCGGACACCCGAATAGCTTCCACACCACGGCCCTGAAACCGGATGAGCCAACCGCCAACAGTCCCCTGAGGAAAGCACGTGGGTGCGCCCTCCCGGCCGCGCCCAGCACCAACTGGTCCGACAATCGGACCAGTTGCTCGAGCTCGGACCCGGAGAGGCTCCCTGTACGCGCCTCCAGGGCCAACGTGTCCCATCCCCATCGACCCGGCCTCTCGGCCTCTGGAGACCCGGCACCACGAGCATCGACAGCGCAGCACCGGACCTGGCGCTACCCGGGGCCGTCACGAGGGCGGGCGGGGCGCCTCGGTGTTCGTCTCCACCTGCCCGTAGTTGAGCAGGCTCACCAGCCCCACGCCCCCCACCGCGTTGCCGAGCACCGCCATCGCCAGCCAGCGCAGGAAGTGGCTCACCGGCAGGCCCTCGGTGAGCACCGCGGCCAGCACCTCGGAGCTGCCCGCGATGGAGTGCGCGAAGTGCCCCGCTCCCACGATGAACGTGAAGAACCAGATGAGCGACAGCTGCCCGAACGTGCTGTGGCTCGCCGACACCAGCCACGCCACCAGCGCGATGAGCCACCCGCCCACCACCGCTCCCCAGAACAGCTCCACGCTGCCCCGCTCCACCGCCTCCCGCCCGAGCGCCCCGAGCTTGCGCACCACCTCGTGCTTCACCGCGCCCGTGCGGCTCACCAGCAGCGTGAAGAGGAGCGCGCCCACCACGTTGCACGCCAGCACCACCGCCCACAGCAGGAACATCCGCGCCAGCCTCGCGGGCTCGCGCAGCACCACCACCACCGGAAACAGCGTGTTCTCCGTGAAGAGCTGCGCCCGCCCGAGGATGACGGCGATGAATCCCGCCGGGTAGAGCGCGAAGCCCGCCAGCCGCGCCCCCTCGCCATCCCCGAGGAACGAGCGCATCAGCGCCACCCCCAGCCCACTCAGCCCCATCAGCAGCCCACCGGCCACCCCCGACCAGGCCAACTGCCCCACCGGACGCGTCAGCTCCTCGCGTCCCGCCTTCACCACGTGCTCGTAGATTTCGTGGGCCGTCAGCCGCGGCTGCTCGTCGTTCATCCCGCCCACTCCACCCGAAGCCTCCGCCAGCGACGAGTCCCCGCTTCTCCCGGCGTGTGCTGCACGACAGCCCCGGACGGCCCGCGCGCATGCCCACCAGGCAGGCGGCCCCGCCTTCGCTCCGGCTCGTGACGGCCCACCCCGGCGTGCCCAGCTTCCCGAAAACTCCTTCACGGGCGAGGTGGGAACATGGACAGGAAGAACGAGCGGAAGAACCCGGACGAGACGACGGTCCCCCGGCAGGGCGCGGGCGAGGACGAGCGGATCCGCCACAAGGGCGAGGACCGCTCCACCCCCGAGGAGAAGAAGTCCGGGCCCCAGCCCGATGGCAACGGCGCCACCGGCGAGCCCGCGGCCTTCCCTCCGCACAACTGAAAACCCGAGGCCCCAGACGCGTCCAGCCCCGCGCCCTGACCCTCAGGAGACCGTTCCATGAAGATGCTGCTTCACGAGCTGCACCCGGCCGTCGTCCATGCCCCGCTCGCCCTGCTCCCCACCGCCACGGTGGCCGACCTCATCGCCGTCACCACCGGCGACCGCGCCTGGGCCCAGGTGGGCCGGCGCTTGTGGGTGGCCGGAACCTTGAGCGCCCTCTTCTCGGGGCTGGCCGGACTGGCCGCCTCGCAGGAGGTGAAGCTCGAGGAGCCCCGCGCCCGCGACATGGTGTTCCTCCACGGCCTCGGCAATGCCGTCATCACCCTGGGCGCGGTGGGCGTGACGCTCTGGCGGCTCGGCCGGCCTCCGTCCCGCGTCCAGTGCGCGCTCGGGCTCGCCGCCAACGTGGCCGCCGTCTACACCGCCACCCTCGGCGGCAAGATGGTCTACGAGCTCGGCGTGGGCATCAACCCCATGCCCGTGGAGGGCTCGGTGGGTACGCTCAAGGGCCCTCCCCTCCTCTCGCGCGAGGCGCCCAAGGCCCTCCTCCGCGACGCGGTGCTCGGCATGCGCTGGCTGCTGGAGCGGACGCGTGGCCTCTTCTCGGGAGCCCGGCCGCTGGCCTCCGGCGCCCAGGGCTTCGGCGAGGGCGCGCGGGTGCCCGCCGTGACGAGCGAGCCCCTCGTGGATGACGCCACGCTCTCGCCCTCGCCCAGGCCCCTCTTCTGACGGACGCCGGGCCTCCGTCTGGTAGAGGAGGCCCATGGACAGCTACGAGCCCTTCCTCTCCCTCGGACTCGCCCTGGCCGCGGGCTTCCTCATCGGCCAGGAGCGCGAGTACTCGGCGCCGGAGCCCCGCGAGGGCCGCGAGTCCTTCCTCGGCGGCTCGCGCACCTACCCGCTGGTGTCGCTGGCGGGAGCGGCCTCGGTGCTGGTGGCGCGCCAGTTGGGCCCCTGGTTGATGCTGCTGTCGCTCGCGGCGCTGGGCGCGCTGCTGGTGGTGTCCTACGCGGGAGACGTGCGGCAGGGCCGCTCGCATGGCCTCACCTCCGAGGTGTCGCTGCTGCTCAGCTTCCTGCTCGGCGCGCTCGCGCTGACGCAGGGCGTGCTCGAGCCCATGCGGGTGAAGGTGCTGGTGGTGGCGGGCCTCACGGTGGTGGCCACCACGCTGCTGTCCATGAAGCCGGAGCTGCACGCCTTCCTCGGCCGGCTGCAGAAGCGGGACGTGTCCGCCGGGGTGCAGCTGCTCTTCGTCGCCGTGGTGGTGGTGCCCCTGCTGCCGGACGCCACCTATGGCCCCCTGGACGTGCTCAACCCGAGGCAGCTCGGCTGGCTGACGCTGCTCATCGCCGGCATCGGCTTCGCCGGCTACGTGGCCATCCAGGCGCTGGGCTCGCGCCGGGGGCTGGTGGTGACGGGGCTCATCGGCGGGCTGGTGTCCTCCACCGCGGTGACGCTCACCTTCTCCGGCCGCGCCAAGGGCGCCCCGCGCGAGCTGGCCCAGGGGTGTGCGCTGGCGGTGATGCTGGCCTCCTCGCTCATGTTCCTCCGCGTCATGGGCGAGGTGGCCGTGGTGAACCCGCCCATGGTGCGCCTCGTCGCGGTGCCCATGGGGGCCATGGCCGCCACCCTGCTGGTAGCCAGCGCGCTGCTCTACCGCCGCTCGCGCGAGGTGCGCGAGGTGCGCGGCGAGGGCTCTGAAATGCAGTTCTCCAACCCCTTCGCCCTGGGCTCGGCCCTCAAGTTCACCCTCCTCTTCGCGCTGGTGCTGCTGGGCGCGAGCGCGGCCACCGCGTCGCTCGGGCACCGTGGGGCGTACCTCGCCGGACTGCTCGCGGGGCTCACCGACGTGGACGCCATCACCCTCTCCATGGCCAACCTGGCGCGCACCGCCGCCCTCCCCGAGGACGTGGCCGTCACCACCCTCTTCCTGGGCACCGCCTCCAACACCCTCACCAAGGGCATCATGGCCACGGTGGTGGGCGGGTGGCGCTTCGGCCGCTGGCTGCTGCTCGTGTTCGCCGTCACCCTGGCCGTGGGCGCGCTGGCCCTCGCCGTGACCGGCGGGCACTGAGCGCTGGAATACGCCTGCCCGCCCGGGGTTGCGGGGGCGGAAGCGAAGGCCACCCGACACTCACGGGGAGCAACCTCGCGGCGAGCGTCCGCGGGCGCACACACCTGTCGACGGCAGCCCCACCCGCGGAAACCCCGCGAGACATTCAGCCGTCCACCTCACGCATCCACCAGCGCTCCGTCCGTCCGGGGGGAAGGGCCGGTGCGCTGGTGCGAGGGGGGAAGCATCGGGCGCGCACCCGGAGAACATGGGGCTCCGGGTGGCCGCGCCCGATGTCTTTGCGGGGCCCTGCGTGAGGCTCGGCGTGAGGCTTGGCGTGGAGGTCCGCTCAGCGCGGCTGCTGGAACTCGATGCCCCGGCAGGCCTCGGAGGCCAGCAGCACCTCGTCGGCGGTGACACCGGGGAAGGTGGCGCACAGGAAGAGGTCCTTCTCCACGCGCCGCGCGCCGAAGAGCGCCGGGTAGCGCGCGCCCATGCCCCCGTCCCCGAGCTTCGGCGTGAGCTGCACCCGCACCAACGAGAAGTCCTCGCCCCCCGACTGCTGCTCCAGCGTGCGCTCGAAGCCCGCGAAGGACTTCTCCACCGTCTGGACGAGCGCCTCGGGGGTGGGCAGCGTGGAGCCCTGGCCGGGGCGCAGGTCCACGCGCAACACCGGGCGGCCGGGCGGGCCGAACTGGAAGCTCCCATCCTGCGCCACCTGGGCCGTCCACCCCGGCGGCATGGGCACCTTCACGCCCACGCGCCGCTGGGGGACGGACCGCGGCTCCGGGGCCACTGCCTCCGGAGCCACGGGCACCTCTTGCTGCTCCTGCTTGCAACCACCGCAGCCGGCGGCCAGCCAGCACAGCGCCACCAGGGCGGCGCGCACGGGCTGGCCCACGGCGCGGCCCACTACTTCTTGACCTCACCACCCGGAGGCGGCGGCGAGCCTCCGCCCTTGCCCAGGTTCTCCATCTTCGTGGTGCCCTCGAAGACGACGCCGCGGTCCATGGTGAGCGCGGGGCTCTCCAGGCTGCCCTTCACGCGCGCGGGAGCGTGCAGCTCAATCAGCTGCGCGGCGCGCACGTTGCCCTCCACGGTGCCATTGATGATGACGGTGCCGGCGTTGATCTCCGCCGTGACGCGGGCCCCATCGCCAATGACGAGCACGTCCTTGGTGACAATCTGCCCGCTGAACTTCCCGTCGATACGAACCTGTCCCTCGAAGGTGAGCTTCCCCTCGAACTCGCTGCCCTTGCCGAGCAGCGTGTGAACCTCACCCGGACGCGTTGCCACGGATTCATCCTCCCGTCTGCCTAGAAGCGGTACGTTGGTCTTCTCTTCTTTTTTCCCGAGGAGCGCCACGCGCTACTCCTTCCTGAGTACCTTCAGGATGCGATCGAGATCATCGTACGAGAAGTAATCGACCTCGATGGTGCCTTTTCCACTGCTCTTCTCCACCAAACGCACTTTGGTGCCCAGAATGCGCTGGAGCTCCTCCGTGAGGGCCTTCACCTGGGGGCTCTGCTTCTGCGGCTTGCCCGAGTCCTTCACCTTGGTGCCCTTGGACTGCTGAACGAGCTTCTCGGTGTCGCGCACGCTGAGCTTGCGCGCGGCGACCTGCTGGGCCAGCTCCGTCATCTCGGGGATGCGGGGCACGCCGAGCAGCGCACGGGCATGGCCCGCGCTCAGGTTGCCCACGGCCACCATCTCCTTCACCTCCGGAGGCAGGCCGAGCAGGCGCAGGGCATTGGCCACCGTGGAGCGCTCCTTGCCGACGCGCTGGGCCACCAGCTCCTGCGTGAGGCCGAACTCCTCGACGAGGCGGTGATAGCCCTCGGCCTCTTCCATGGGGTTGAGGTCCGCGCGCTGGAGGTTCTCCACCAGGGCGAGCTCGAAGGCCTCGACCTCGGTGACTTCGCGCACGATGGCGGGAATCTCGTGGAGGCCGGCCAGCTGCGAGGCGCGCCAGCGGCGCTCGCCGGCGATGATCTTGTAGCCCTCGCCGTCCTTGCGCACGAGCACGGGCATGAGGACGCCCTGGGCCTTGATGGACTCGGTGAGCTCGCGCAGCTTCTCCTCGTCGAAGTGGCGGCGCGGCTGGAGGGTGTCGCGGTGGATGGCCTCGATGGGGAGCTTGAGGACGCTGCCCTTGGGAGGAGCGGGAGGCTCGGGAGGGAGCACCACCGCCGCGGCGGCCGCGGAGGGAGGAGGGGCTGCCTGGGGGATGAGGGCGGAGAGGCCACGGCCCAACGCCCGCTTCTGCTTGTCACCGTTCAGCACTGCGTGTCTCCGCCGGGGGCCCGGCACTGCACACCCGGAGGGGACCGGGCGGCCACATCCCTGGACAGCACCGCCTCGGCCGGGGGGACGCGGGAGCCCGGCGGGGCTGAGCGGAGCGGGTTCAGCGCTCCAGCCCGGTTCAGCACCTGGACAGCGGCCCGGCGGGCGGGAAACACGAGCCCCGGCCGGGCGAGGGGGAGCCAGTCGAGCGCTCGCCTCTATATAAGGATGCGGGCGGGGACCGGCTCGGAGGCGCGCTACGCCACCTTGCGAGCGGGGGGCGGGTTGGGCTCGCGCTGCATGATCTCCCGGCCGAGCGCCAGGTAGCTCTCGCAGCCCTTGGACTTGATGTCGTAGAGCAGGATGGGCTTGCCGAAGGACGGGCACTCGGACAGGCGCACGTTGCGCGGCACGACGGCCGAGAAGACCTGCTCCTTGAAGTAGTCGCGCACGTCGGCGACGACCTGGTTGGCGATGTTCGCGCGCGAGTCGAACATGGTGAGGAGGATGCCCTCCATCTTCAGCTCGGGGTTGAAGGCCTGCCGCACCAGGTCGATGGTGTGGTTGAGCTGGGAGAGGCCCTCGAGCGCGTAGTACTCGCACTGGAGCGGGATGAGGACGGAGTCCGCGGCGATCAGCGAGTTGAGGGTGAGCAGGCCGAGCGAGGGCGGGCAGTCGATGAGGATGTAGTCGTACTGGTCCGCGAGGGGCCGGAGGGCATCGCGGAGGCGGAACTCGCGACGCTCCTGGTTGACGAGCTCGACCTCGGCGCCGGTGAGGTCCGGGGTAGCGGGGACCACCTGGAGGAAGCGCAGCTCGGTGGAGTGGAGGAGCTCGCCCATGGGACGGCCTCCGAGGAGGGCGTCATAGACGGTGCCCTGGAGATTCTCGCGCTTGAGGCCGAGTCCGCTGCCGGCATTGCCCTGAGGGTCCATGTCGACGAGGAGCACCTTGCGCTCAGCGGCGGCGAGGCTCGCGGCGAGGTTGATGGCGGTGGTCGTCTTGCCGACGCCGCCCTTCTGGTTGGAGATGCAGATGATTCGACCCACGTGGCCCATCCTTGCGACGCCCCGGGAGTGCCCGGGGGCTCTGCGGGGGAGGCATGTACCGACTCCCGTATTGATCCATCAAATCGTCGGCTGATCCAGTCCGCGACCGGATCAGACTTCTAGCTCGCCTGCCTGACATCCCTCCTTGGCCTCGCGGGGGGTACACCCCCGGGAGAGGGACGGGGTGAGGGTATCGAGGCCCCAGGTTGGAGCCGTGGAAGGCCCCCTCTCCCCCTGGGAGAGGGCGGGGGTGAGGGTCGTGGGCCGGACCGGCTGGCGGAACACGGGGACCCGGCGCGCCCTCCCCGCGTCAGGCCCGAGCCACGGACTCGCCGACGGCGCCAGGTCCTCGCGGACACGTTCCACGTGGAACACCCACGGGCAAAAGCCGGACAGCGCCCTCGCATCCTCGCGGAGGCGCCGAACACCGAGGCTCCAGCCTCCCGCTTCCAAGTGGAGCCGCCCCCGGCCCGAGCCCACCGTTCCACGTGGAACGCCTCCCGGACAGAAGGCCTTCACCGCGCGCCCTGGGCGCCGCTTCCCTTCCGCGGGCAGAAGAACGGGAGCGGCTCAGCGCTGGGGACAGGCTCGCCCAAAACAGACGCGTTCCACGTGGAACCTCCCGGGGCCGAATGGCCTCTCGCTCAACCTCCGGTCCGGCGCAGCTCCAGCGCACCTCCAGCGCACCTCCAGCGCAACCCGAGTCCGCTGTTCCACGTGGAACATCCCGCGTGTCCCAATGCCTCTCTTCTGGCCGTCGGCGTCCCAGCCGAGGCACCCCGCTCAGCACCGCCCGAAAGGGGTCCGCCGTTCCACGTGGAACACGCCTCGGCCAGAAAGCCTCTCCTCCAGCGGCCGGAGCCCCAGCCGGAACACCCCCGTCCTCCCCAGCCCGAGTGGCTCCGACGTTCCACGTGGAACATCCCCTTCCCCAAAGCCTCTCTTCCAACCCTCGCAACCACACCGGGAAGACTCCCGCCCTCCCCTGCCTGGGATGAAGGTCCGCTGTTCCACGTGGAACACGCCTCGACCTGAAAGCCTCTCCTCCAGCATTCGAAGGCTCAGCCAGAGCACCCCCGCCCTGCCTGGTTCGGCAGGGGGCCGCTGTTCCACGTGGAACAGGCCTCGGCCTGAAAGCCTCTCATCCAGGGGCCGGAGTCCCAGCCGAATCACCCTGTCCGACCCGGCTTGAATGGAGCCGCCGTTTCACGTGGAACACGCCTCGGCCAGAAAGCCCCTGCAGCCAGCGGATGCGCCCAGGTGGAGCCGCACAGCCGGGTCCTCGGCCCTGACGTTCCACGTGGAACAACTCCCAGGCAGAGAGCCGCTCGTCCAACCTTCGGAGCGGACCGTAAAGCCTCTCCTCCCGCGCTCAGCCTCCCCTGTCCCTCCGTCCGTTCCAGGTTGGCTGTTCCACGTGGAACACCCGCTGGGAGACCCTTCACACCTCCAGCCGGGCCTCGCCTCGTGGCCTCTTGCCGACCCCCGGGCAGCACGTTCCACGTGGAACACCTCCCGGCCCGGAAGGCCTCAGCAGGGTTCCATCCAGGTGCCAAACAGGGCAGCGGACTGGGGCGCCCCGCGCAGACACCCGGACCGGTGGGTTCCACGTGGAACCTGTTCCTGTCTGGAGCCCCCTCCCCTTCCGCAGCCCGGCCCGAGATCCCCGCCCCTTCCGCCTGTCGGGGCTCCGCTGTTCCACGTGGAACCTCTCCGACAGGAGTTCTTCACCGGGTGCCCCGCCCCATCCCTCCTGCCGCCTCTCGCCCGGAGCCCGCGTTCCACGTGAAACACCTCCCGACCCGGGAGGCCCCAGCAGGCCCCCTCCAGGCGCTGAACAGGGCGGCGGACCGCAGCGCCCCTCGCAGACACCCGGACCGGCAGGTTCCACATGGAACCTGTCCCTGTCTGGAGCCCCCTCCCCTTCCGCAGCCCGGCCTGAGCTTGCCGCTCCTTGTGCCTACCGGGTTCCGCTGTTCCACGTGGAACTTCTCCGGCAGGAGTTCTTCACCGGATGCCCCACCCCATCCCTCCTGCTGCATCCCGCCGGAGCCCACGTGTTCCACGTGGAACACGCCTCCTCGACCAGGAGCCCCTCGCCCGGAAGGCACTCCCTCCAGGACTCCGCGCATCCGTGCCCCGGTCTCGAATCCCCGCCGCGCCCACCCCATGGAGAGCCGGCTCTCACTGGCGGGTCATCCCGCGCTCCACCGCCCCGCGGTGACGCTCCGGATGGACGGGGCACCCGTTCCGGATGGGCCCACGGAAGCTCGGGCTCCGGACCCAGGTGCGTGCTCGATGGGGCGCAGTCTGCCCGTGTCTCCCCGTGCCGCCTCGAACCGCGAGTGCACGGCTCGGCCGGACGTTCCACGTGGAACACCCCCACA
Source organism: Archangium gephyra (assembly GCF_042230915.1). Lineage (GTDB taxonomy): Bacteria > Myxococcota > Myxococcia > Myxococcales > Myxococcaceae > Archangium > Archangium gephyra_B. The sequence goes on from NZ_CP102578.1 coordinate 11,931,638, forward strand.
GTCCCCAGTGGCCCGCCAGCACTCCCGCCCCAGGTAGTAGCTAAGCCAAGCGAAGTAATTCCGTTCAGGGGTTGCTTCTGGCGATGGTGCGCGGCACGGCCTACCCGCGCCACTACCCCTGAACGGAATTAGTCGGTTTGGCTTAGCTCTCCCGTGAACTTCAGGAGCGCCGGGGACTGATGCATCCGAGGCGGTCCCCCGCTCCCACCCCGGGTGGCTGGCCGACGCGAGGACACGAGCCGTCAGCCTCCCGCCCCGCTCCGGCGCGGATGCGGAGAGGCGGCTCCGCTACCTCCCTGACTCGAGGTGGTTCCGCTGCGCGCCCTCCGTCGAGGCGCCAGGGGTTGGCGCCGTGGCGGCACCAGTCGCCCAGAGCACCTCCATGCTCCGCCGGAAGACGAACGGACTCGAGCCCACCGAGGCCAGAACGAGGAGCAGGCGCAGCAGCTTCCAGGCGGTGCTGCCCGTCAGCGTCAGCTCCAGACGAATCCCGGACGGCGCCTCCCCACGCGAGCGCCCTCCGCGCATGGAGGGAGCACGGCGGGTGCTCTTCCTCACTCGCTGCCCGCTCCCAGTCCTCGAGTGCTTCTGCTTGCTCGGCCTGGCGTGCGCCTTCTGCTTCGTCCCCGCCGCCAACGGGTTCTTCCTCTTCAGGGTCCGATCCTTTTCCGGCGCGGTCATGCGCCAGCGAGGAAAAGGGGCGGCGCTTCCGAGGTCCGTGCTCGCGCCAGGAGAACCCGTCCAGCCTCACGGCTCACATGCGGCGGCCTTCTGCGGGGACCGTCTCCCTCCGGCGCTCCGCGGCGGCCGTGTTCCACGTGGAACACGGCTCCGGAAAGCGCCTCCGGCCGGGCTGCTTCCAACTCAGGGCACGGACCGCGCCGGACTCACTCGTCTCCACCGCTGTCCAGCATGACGGCCATGCCGAGCTGCACGTGAGGCTTCAACCCCTCCGTGCGCATCGCCGTCGTCGTGGGCAGCGGCCCCACCGGCAGCATCACCGCCACCTCCGGCATGAGGCGCACGCGCGAACCCACCGGGAACGCGTAGCCCAGTGAGCCTCCCAGCGCGAAGGCGTTCTCCGCCGGCGTCGACAGCACCCGGGGAAAGTAGAGCCACGTCGGCCTCAGCCCCAGCACCAGTTGCGAGCCCCCCACCGAGGCCCACCCCACCAGCACCGGCAACGCGGCGTAGCGCTGCTCGCTGTAGGCCATGGCCCGGTCGAATCGCATCGTCAGTTGCTGCACCCCCACCACCGGCGCCAGCGACACCGCCCACGGCGAGCCCCTGGACTCCACCAGCTCCACCTTCCCCGAGACCTCCAGTCCGAAGGTCGAGGCCCTCGCCCCCACCTCCACCCGCTCCGAGAGCCCGTGCCTCACCTCCACCGCCACCCGGGGCAGCGGCACGGAGTCCTCTCCCCCGTCCGTCACCCCCTGCGCCATCACCTGGGCACTCCAGCGCGTCTTCCCCGCGCCCACCGTGTCCGCCGTCTGCAACGTGCCCATCGCCGCGCAGCCCGTCCACAGCGGCAGGCCCAGCCAGAAGAAGCGTCGAGAGGGAGTCGTGTGCATGCCTCCGCGTGGTGCACGGGTCCTGCCAGGGCTCGCCCGGCTCGGGCGGCGGGGACCCGTACTCGCTCGCATGCACCGCGCTGCACAGCGTGCAGCCGCAGCTACACGCCGCGGGGCCGGGCTCCTCCGCCCTCGCCCCGCTCCTGCTCCGCGCTCAGCGCGTTGGATCCATCAGGAAGGCCACGCCGAACTGCAGGTTCGGCTCCTCGCGCATCTGCGTCCAGGAACCCCCCACCCGCTCGTAGACCGGCAGCAGCATGGCCAGCTCCGGCATCACGCGCAGGCCCGGGTTCACCCGGAAGGCGTAGCCCACCGACGCCCCCAACCCCAGCATGTTGCGGATGTCCGGATCATAGAGCTCCTCGAACCGCATCCACGTCGGACGCAGCCCGAGCACCAGCTGGGAGCCGTCCGGACTCCGGAACGCGAAGAGCAGCGGCAGCGCCGCGTACAGCTGCGTCTTCGACTTCCATTCCGCCTCCTCCCACGCGTGCGAGAAGAGCACCGCCCCCACCGTGGGCGCCACCGACATCACGAACGGCTCCCCCTCCTGCCTCCCCGCCAGCTGCAGCTTCAACGAGCCCTCCACCCCCTGCAGCGACACCCGCCCTCCAATGTCCAACCCGTCCGCGATTCCCGCTCGCCCCGACACCGCCACCTGCGGCAGCACTCCGGGCTTCTTCCCGTCATCCACTCCCTGCACCCACGCCTGCGCGTTCAGCCGCGTCTTGCCCCTCGGCACCGTGTCCGCCGTCTCCAGCGTCCCCAACGCCGCACACCCTCCCCACAACAGCGCGCACGTCAGGAGGAACAGCAGTCGGGGGGTGAGGGGGCGTGAAACGCGAGTCATGAAGCATCCTTTCCAAGGTGTGCCGGTGCACAGTGCAATACCCGGACCCTGGCTGTTGCCTCTTCATGGACTCGATGGATCTCCCGGGCTGGCTCGCGGGGGTTCAACCCGGGGGCGCGATCCCCTCACCCCGTCCCTCTCCCGGGGGGCGAGGGGTGGTGGCTCCCGGTGGGAGCGCCCGGCGGGGGATTGCTCGCGCGGGAATCACTCAGAGGGGATGGCCCGGCGGAGGATTGCTCCCGGGTGGGTGGCTCCGGGTCCGGCGCTTCTCCCGACACCGGCAGCCTCACGGTGAAGCACGTGCCCCTTCCCGGCTCCGACTCCACCTCGATGCGCCCTCCATGCCCCGTGATGATGCCGTAGGCCACCGCCAGCCCCAGTCCCGTTCCCTCCCCCACCGGCTTCGTCGTGAAGAACGGCTGGAACAGCTGCCCCAGCACCTCCTTCGTCATCCCCACCCCGTTGTCCCTCACCTCCACCACCACCTCCCCCTCCTCCGCTCGCGTCCTCACCTTCACCACTCCCCCCTGCCCCGGCACCGCCTGCACCGCGTTCACCAGCAGGTTCAACACCACCTGCCCTATCTGCCTCGGCTGGCCCAGGATCGGCGGCAGCACTCCCAGCTCCAGCTCCACCTTGCAGCGGCTCTTCCGCTCCCCCTGCGAGAGCCTCCACGCCGAAGACACCTCCGCGTTCAGGTCGAACTCCACCGGCTGCTCCGGATCCTTGCGCGCGAAGCGTCTCAGGTCCGCCACGATCGCGTTCACCCGCCGGATTCCGTCCAGCGTCGCCGGCAGCACGTCGTCCACGTACTCGCGCAGCTCCTCCGGCAGCTGCGGCTGCGCCGCCAGGTCCCGGCTCAGCAACCGCACGTTGCTCGTCACGAACGCCATCGGGTTGTTGATTTCGTGCGCCACGCCCGCCGCCAGCAGCCCCAGGCTCGACAGCTTCTCGTGCTCCACCAGCTGGCGCTGCATCCCCTGGAGCTGACGGTGGCTCTGCCTCGAGGCCTCCAGCGCCTCGCTGAGCATCAGGCAGCGCGCCTCGCCCAGTCCGTAGAACCCCACCGCCGCCAGGCAGAAGAGGAGCACCGTCCCCGGCGCCACGCCCTGCCGCAGCCCCAGCCCCGCCGACACCGCCAGGTAGAGGCACAGCCCCACCCGCCGCTCGACGAGCCCCTCCCGCGACCGGGTCCCGTTCAGGAACACCGCCTGGAAGACCATGTGGAGCCACGCCATCAGGTTCCACTGCAGCAGCTGCGACTCCACCGTGCTGAGCGTCAGGTTGCCGATCAACAGCACCCAGGTTTCCACCCGCCCCTGGTGGCCCACCCGTTTCACCCGCGCGAAGAGGCTCATGTTCAGCCCGCCCCGGACGACGAACAGCGCGCACAGCACCCCCACCCACGTCCACCTGCCCCAGACCTGGGACACCAGCAGCACCTGCGCCCCCACCACGGTGATGCCGGACCAGAGCACCAGTCCCCGGTTCATCGACTCGCCGTCCCCGTTCCCCACGGGACTGCCCACGGCCGCCTTGGCCGACGCTGTGCTCATGTCGCGTTCTCCCCCTGTGAACGCTCCCGACGACTTCCGGGCGGGCCCGGCGCCCTGCCTCACGTCACCGGCCACTCCCCATCGGTGCGTGGAAAAGTTTAAGGGAAGGGGACGACACGGGCCTCCGTCGCGGCGCGATGACACGCCTCCGGACTCGCCTTCCGTGTGGTGGAGGACACGGCCGCTACTTCGCGAACGCGGCCACCTGACGCTCGGCTCCGGAGAACGGCAGCCGGTACGCCCTCGCCGACACCAGCTTCAGGCCCCGCTTCTCCGCCTGCGCCTTCAGCTCGTCCTCGCTCAGCGCCTTGCCCAACATCGCCACCACGTGCCCGCCCTCCGCCAGGTACGCCGGCGCCAGGTCCAGCCAGTCCGGCAGGTCCATGAACGCCCGGGCAATCACCCGGTCCGCTCGCGGCAGCCCCTCCGCCTCCGGCTTGCCCTCGGCCCGCGTGTGCACCGCCTTCGTCCCCGTCAGCCCCAGCCCCGCCACCGCCACCACCGCCTTCACGTACCCCACCTTCTTCCCCACCGCGTCCACCACCGTCACCGCCAGCGACGGCCTCGCCATCTTCAGCGGCAACCCCGGGAAGCCCGCCCCCGCTCCCACGTCCAGCACGCTCCCCGCCCCCTCCACCTCCGGCAGCACCGCCAGCGAGTCCAGGAAGTGCTTCTCCACCACCTCCTCCTCCGCGGTGATCGCCGTCAGGTTCACCTTCGCGTTCCACTTCAACAGCTCGCCCATCAGCCGGTGCAGCCGCCCCGGCACGTCCTCCCCCACCGTCACCCCCAACGCCCTGCACCCCTGCCCAATCAGATCGCCGAAGCGCGCGTTATCCACAGCCACCCCTCCCGACTTGGTTCTCAAGTCCTTGAAATGTCTCGCACCTTCTGGTGCCCCAAACTTCTCCACACCTTGTCCACACCCCCCTGTGCGATCAGAACCCGCTTGCGCCCGGGCCTGAGTCGCTCCCCAACCCGCTCCGCTTGAGCGCCACCAGCACCAGCGAGAACGCCGCCGGTGTCAGCCCCGGAATCCGCCTCGCCTGCCCCACCGTCGCCGGCCTCACCTTCTCCAGCTTCTCCACCGCCTCCGCCGACAGGCCCCTCACCCCCGCGTACGCGAAGTCCCCCGGAATCCTCCACCCGTCCCACGCCTCCGCCTCCCGCGCCGCCGCCCGCTCCGCCATCACGATGTAGCCCTCGTACTTCACCTCCACCTCCACCTCCTCCACCACCTCCGCGGAGAGCCCCGGCCAGCCCTCCGGCTTGTCCGCCGCCAGCGCCGCGTACGTCACCTCGGGCCGCTTGAGCCTCGCCGCCAGCCCCGTCCGCTTCAGCCGCCCCACCTCGTCCGCCACCGCGCGCCGCTTCTCCTCCACCCGCTCCAACACCTCGCGCGACACCAGCCCCACCCGCGCCCCGTGCCTCGCCAGCCGCAGCTCCGCGTTCCCCTCGCGCAGCTTCAGCCGGTGCTCCGAGCGGCTCGTGAACATACGGAAGGGCTCGTCCACCCCCTTCGTCACCAGCTCGTCCACCAGCACCGCCCCGTGCGCCTCGTCCCGGCCGAGCACCAGCGCCGGCTCGCCCTTCACCTTCAGCCCCGCTTGAATCCCCGCGTACAACCCCTGGAACGCCGCCTCCTCGTACCCGCTCGTCCCGTTGAGCTGCCCCGCGAAGTACAGGCCCTCCACCGCCTTCGTCTCCAGCGTCTCCTTCAGCTGCGTGGGCGGCGCGTAGTCGTACTCCACCGCGTAGCCGAAGCGCGCCACCTCCACCTTTCGCAGGCCCGGCAGCGTGCGCAGGAACTCCAGCTGCACCTCCGCCGGCATGCTCGTGGACAGGCCCGCCGGGTACACCAGCGGGGACTGGGGGCCCTCGGGCTCGAGGAAGACGAGGTGCCGCTCGCGCGCCGAGAAGCGCACCACCTTGTCCTCCAGCGACGGGCAGTAGCGCGGGCCCCGGCCCACAATCTCCCCCTGGAAGAGCGGCGAGCGGTGGAGGTTGTCGCGGAGAATCCGGTGCGTCTCGGCCGTGGTGTACGTGAGCGCGCACGTCACCGCGGGCTGGTTGGGAAAGGGCCCGTCCCCGAGCCCCCAGCGCGTGCGCAGGGACAGCGGGCGCGGCGGGAAGTCTCCGTGCTGCGGCTCGATGGAGGCCCAGTCGATGCTGTCGCGCACCAGGCGCGCGGGAGTGCCCGTCTTGAAGCGCCCCAGCGAGAAGCCGAGCGAGCGCAGCGAGTCCGATAGCCCCTTCGCCGCCTCGTCGCCGAGCCGCCCGCCCACCTCCTTCTTCTCGCCCACGTGCATGAGGGCCTGGAGGAAGGTGCCGGTGGTGAGCAGCACGGCGCTCGCCGCCACCTGCGTGCCGTCCCCGAGCACCACGCCCGCCACGCGTCCGCCCTCGGCCACCACGGAGGAGACCTCGGCCTCGTGCACGGTGAGGTTCGGCTGGGCCCAGAGCACGGACTGCAGGGTGCGCGCGTAGGCCTCGCGGTCGCACAGCACGCGGGTGGCCTGCACGGCCGGGCCCTTCGAGGCATTCAGCGTCTTGAAGTGCGTGCCCGCGAGGTCCGCCGCACGGCCCATCTCCCCGCCGAGCGCGTCCAGCTCGCGCACCAGGTGGCCCTTGGCGGTGCCCCCCACGGCGGGGTTGCAGCTCATGACGGCGGCGCGCTCGCGCTTGAGGGTAAGGCCCAGGGTGGACAGGCCCATGCGCGCGCAGGCCAGGGCGGCCTCGCAGCCGGCGTGGCCGAGGCCCACCACGATGACGTCATACCGAGGCTTCATGTCGGCGGGGGGAGGGGAGGGAGGTGGAGCCTCACTTCTCACGCGGAGTCCCCGGGAAGGCAAGCCAACTGCGGCGCATGCTCCCCCTCCCCAGGCGAGGGAGCGGGGGAGGGCTCAGCGCCGAGCCTGCGTCCGGGCGTCGAGCTTCCGCCACGCGGAGCCCCCGGCCTGCATCACCCCACCGCCAGCACCTGGCGACGGCTCACTGCGGCCCGTCCAGCGCGAGCTTCACGACATAGGCCGTGTTGTAGGGGCCCGGGTCCCGGGGCAGCGCGAACCGGAAGTGGAAGTCGTACTCCACCTCGAGCGGCTGGCCCTCGCTCGTCACGGGGGCGAAGCGCATCCGGGACAGGGCGCGCAGCACGCCCTCCGCCTCGAGGTGCGGCAGGGACTTGAGGACACAGCAGTCCCGGGCCTCGCCCTCGCGGGTGAGCCGGCAGCGCGCGGTGTACAGGCCCTGCACCCGCGCCTCGAAGGCCTCGGCCGAGTACCGGGGCATGGAGCCCGAGAGCAGCCCGGGCCGGGTCATCTCCGGCTCCCAGCGCCTCACGGCCGGCCCCTCGCGCACCGCGGGACACTGGCGCACCTCGAGCGGATGGGTGCGGCGCTCCTCGTCCTCCGGCAGCTGGTAGTCGGCGCGCCAGCCCTCGCTCGTGCGCTGGAAGCGCAACACGCCTTTCTCGGTGACGGTCTCGGGGTGGCGCCGCGTCCAGCGCACCAGGGCGATGAGGCGCTGCGCCGGCGTCGCGGGGGTGAGCACCTCCGGAGTCAGCAGGCCCGGCTCCTCCCAGCGCGGCCGCGTCTTCGTCACGTACACCACGGCCTGGTCCCCCCAGAGGAGGGCACCGTACGCTCTGCACTGGCTGAAGCGGGCCAGCGCGGCGTGCAGCCCCGGCCTGTCGAGCTCCGAGCGCGGCACCCGCGAGGGCTCGCGCGCCACGAACGCCAGGTCCTCTCCCCGGATGAGCTCGGAAGGCGCGTAACGCTCCGGCAGGCGGGAGAGGGCGGGCGCGGTGAGCAGCTCGTGCTGACAGAACAGCTCCGCCTTCTGGCTCAACTCCTCCAGCTGGCGCAAGAAGCGCGGCTCCGGTGCGGGGCCCGTCACGGAGCACCCCACCCACTCGGGGGCCGCGCACCCGGAGAGCAGCGCGCACAACAGCAACAGCGGGACGAGCCCTATTGAAGAGCGGTTCAGGTCGCGCAACACCGCGACGCTACCACGCGCCTCCGGACGCGGCGCATGGGAGAGGGGAGACCCTCCGGGCCCGGGCTCGAGCAACTGGTCCAACAGTCGGACCAGTTGGTGACGTGCGCGCCCGGAAGGCCGCCTCACCCCGCCGCGCCCGGGGTCTCCTCCACCGGCAGCACCACGGTGAACGTGGAGCCCTCGCCCGGCCGGCTCTCGACGGAGATGGTGCCCCCGTGCGCCTCCACCAGCCGCCGCACCAGGTACAGCCCGAGCCCCAGCCCTCCATAGTGCCGCACCGGCACCCCGCGGCCGAAGCGCTCGAAGAGACGCAGCCGCTCCTCCTCCGGCATGCCGATGCCGTTGTCTCTCACCACCAGCACCACCGTGCCTTCCCGCTGCGTCACGCGCACGTCGATGGGCCGGCCCTGGCCGAACTTCAGCGCGTTGTGCAGCAGGCTCGCCAGCACCTGCTCCAACCGGCGCGCGTCCCACCAGCCCTCGGCGGCCGGGAGCAGCTCGCGCCGCACCTCGGAGCCACTGGCCTCCACCTGCGGCCGCATCGCCTCGAGCACCCGCACCACCAGCGCGCCCAGGTCCACCTGCTGGCGGCGCAGCTCCAACGGATGGCCCGCGCTGAGGTCGGACACGTCCAGCAACTGGTCCACCAGCTGGCCCAGCTGCCGCGTCTGCCGCTCGGCGGCGGCCACCTCGGCCAGCAGCCGGGAAGGCTCCACGGGGGCGCCACTCCGGCCCCGGCGCAGGAGGCTCTGCAGGCGCAGCTGCAGGGGCAGCAGCGGGGTGCGCAGCTCGTGCGCGGCCACCGAGAGGAACACCTCGCGCAGACGGATGGCCTGCTCGGCGTGCCGGTACAGCCGCGCGTTGTCGATGGCGATGGCGGCGCGGCGCGCCAGCTCCCGGGCCAGGGCGAGCTCGGCGGGCCCGAAGTGCTCCGGCGTGGCCGAGACGAGCGAGATGGCGCCCAGCACCTGCCCACGCGCCAACAGCGGTACCGCCAGCACGCTCTGGACGCCGAGCGTCCGGATGAGCTGGAAGTGCTCGTCGCTGGAGCACATGGCGCGCACCCGGTCCTCGGAGAGGTGGGACTCCAGCACCGGCTCGCCGTCGCGCAGCACGCGGGCCGACGGGGCCGCCGAGCCGGGGCCGGGAGGGAAGCGGCGCTGCAGCTCGCCGAGCAGGGGCCGCTTCGCCGCGTCCCTGTGCGCTCCGCCCACCCGGCGCACCTCGCCGTCCTCCACCAGGTCGATGGCGCACCAGTCGGCGAGCGAGCCCACGCACAGGGCGGCCACGCGCGGCAGCACCTGCTCCAAATCCAGCGAGGCGAGCAGCACCTCGCCGGCCTCGGCCAGGAAGGCGTTGGAGGCCTCGGAGCGCTGGCGCTCCTCCAGCTCCTGGCGCAGCGACTCGCGCATCCCGTTGATGGCCGAGGACACCTCGTCGAGCTCGTCCCGGCCAGCGCGCGCCGGGGCCCGCCGGTGCGGACCCTTCCGGTGCAGCACCAGGGGCGCGTCCAGGTGCGAGGGATCCAACCCCCGCGTGTAGGCCGCCATGGTGGCCAGGTGCTGCGTCACCATGCGCTGGACGACGAAGAGGACGAAGAGGGCGATGAGGAACGTCTGGGCCGCCTGGGTGGCGAGGATGACGAGCACCCGGGCCCTCACCCGCGCGTGGAGGTGCGCCAGGGTGGCGCTCACCCGGAGCGTGCCCAGAAAGAGCGGCCCGTGGCGCAACGGGATGGAGCGCACCAGCGCCACCTCGGGCGGGGGGGCGGCGCCGGCCACGTAGCGAGTGCCCAGCGCGCTGTCCACCTCGGCCTGGACGATGTCCGGCAGCGTCGTGATGCCCTCGAGCTGGATGCGCAGCGGGGCCTCATCCAGCGACCAGAGGCTCTGGGCGACGCTCTGCGCGTAGCTGGAGCGCAGCTGCTCCAGCCGGTCCTCCAGGGCGCGGACCTCACCGCGGTAGTCGGCGGCGAGCTGCACGCTGGTGCTGACGAGGCTGGCGGCGAGGCTGAAGAGGACGATGGCCAGGAGCAGCCGGCGGCCGAGCCGGTTGGCGCTCGAGGGGAAGGGGGCGCGCATGTCCATACAGCTCCAGGAGAGTGCCCGGGAAGCGGAGGCGCCGCTGTGCGAACACGGCGCGGAGGGAGAAGTCGTAGTGCGTCAGCGCGGGGTTGGCGGCCTTGGAGAAGGCGCGGAAGTCGATGGACTCGAAGTCGCGCTCCTCGAGCCACTGGAGGAGGGCGTCCACGTTGTCGCGGGAGACGGGGGCCATGGCCGTGCGCCAGTCGAGCCCCTCGGAGGCGAAGTCGCGGCCACGGTGGTAGTCGTGCAGCAGCACCAGGGCCCAGGCGCCCTCGAGGAAGTGGCCGCCGAGCGTCGTCACCATGCGGCCCTCGCGCACGGCCTGGAGCGCGGCGGGCGTCCAGTCGATGCCGCCCACCCAGAAGTCCTCGCCGGGGCGGCGGCCGGCCTCCTCCGCGGCGCGCAGGGCGCCCAGGGCCATGTTGTCATTGGCGGCCCAGAGGACCTGGAGCTGAGGGTAGCGGCGCAGCAGCAGCGCCGCCTTGCGCCAGGCCTGCTCCGCGTCCCAGGAGGCGGAGACGCCCTGGAGCAGCGAGGCGCCCTCCCACGCGGCCACGGCCCGGCCCAGCCCCGCGGTGCGCCGCAGCGCGGAGGAGTCCCCGAGCCGCCCCTCGATCGCGACGAGCCCCACGGGGGAGCCGGGCGCGCGGCCCCGGGTGGCGGCCTCGAGGAGGAGCCGGGCCAGCAGTTGTCCGGCGTCCTCCTCATCCGGCAGCAGCTGGCCGAGCCAGAGCGGGAAGTGGCCGCGGGGCCCGCCGACGCGCGCCGCGTCCTCGGGCAGCAGGCCCGAGTTGAAGACGAAGACGGGCACGTGGGTCTCCTGGGAGAGCTCGAGCAGGCGGGTGCCGATGCCCCGGTGGATGGACACGAGGAGGTAGTCCGGCTTGCCGGGCCCGGTCATCACCTGGCGCGCCCGCTCGAGGATGTCCCCGGGCCAGTGGCCCACGGGGTGGTGGGTGAGCTCGATGCCGAGGTCGCTCGCGGCGGCGTGCATGGCGCCCAGGACGTAGCCCCGCCAGGGGTTGGCCGGCGCCAGGGTATCGATGAAGGCCACCCGCATGGGCCTGTCCGGCACGACTCCCGGCGCCGCCGCGTCCGGCGCCAGCAGCAGCACCGGGAGGATGAGGACGATGAGCCGCCAGCGGCCAGGCATGGGCCAGCTCCCCCCTTCCGGGCGCGGTACCGGGGCCGGACGCTACCCGTCTGGGGCCTCCCGCCCGCAGCCCACCGGCCGCCGTTCCGTCGACAGGTCCACGCTCCGGGCTCTCCCCCGCCGAGCCTCTGTCAGCAGGAGGATGACCGCGAGAGACGGGCGGAGGGGCTCAGCGAGGACGAGCCACGTACAGACAGCACACGCCGAAGGTGAGCGGCGTGACGCGCAGCACCTCGAGGCCGGACTCGCGCATGACGCCGGCGAACACCTCGGGCGCGGGGAAGTCGGCGATGGACTGCTGCAGGTAGCGGTACTCGCGGGCGCCGGACAGCAGCCGGCCCATGAAGGGCACCACGGTGCGAATCTGGAAGCGCGCCAGCGGCCCGAGCACGCCCCCGCGAGGCTCGGACAGCTCGAGGATGGCGATGCGGCCATCGGGCTTCACCACGCGGGCCATCTCGCGCAGGGCGCGCGCCCGGTCCGGCACGTTGCGGATGCCGAAGGCCATGCACAGCCCGTCGAAGCTCTTGTCCTCGAAGGGGAGCTGCTGCGCATCACCCACCTGCAGCTCGCACACCCGGGTGAGCCCCTTGGCGGCCACCTTGCCCCGGCCCACCTCGAGCATGCCCTCGGAGGGGTCCACGCCCACCACCTTGGTGTCCGGGTGGCGCTGGAGCACCTTGAGCGCGAGGTCCGCGGTGCCGGTGGCCAGGTCGAGCACCCGGGCGCCGGACTGGAGCTCCAGGGCATCCACCGTCTTGTTGCGCCAGCGCTGGTCCACGCCGAAGGACATCAGCCGGTTGAGCAGGTCATAGCGCGGGGCGATCATGTCGAACATGGCGCCCGAGCCACCCCGAGGCGCGGAGGACTCGGAGGAGGGGGTGACGGAGGAGGACTGGGGAGCGGTGCTCATGAGGGCGGCCTATAGCACCCGGCGTCCCGGAAGGCCGCAGGGGCAGGGGGGTCCGGGGGTGCGGCGCTAATCCCATGAATTCGAGCAAGTCGTCCCGGCGCTCCGCCTTGACGGAGCAGGGCCGCGCGGCGAGAAGGGCGCCCATGACGAACAAACTCCTGCCGCTGCTCTGTCTGCTGTCCGCCGGCTGCACCACGGCGAGGGCCACCTGGGGCCCGGTCCCGAAGGAGCGCGCCACCGAGTGCGTCTCGCACTGCGAGGAGCTGGGGATGAAGCTGAGCGCGGTGGTCATCATCAGCAGCTCGGCCGGGTGCGTGTGCGAGCCGAAGGACGCACAGATGCGGGCCTCGCTGGCCGGGGCCGCGGTGGCGGCCGGTGGACAGATGATCGAAGAGGAGAAGGCCCGGGCGGCCCAGCAGCAGCAGGCGGGACGGTAGCCGCCCCCGCGGGAGCTCGAGAGCTTCTGCCGCCTCTACGGCCGACCGACGTTCCGCGGCGGGAGAATGGGGCGCCGAAGCAAGCGGCCTCGGGACGCGGCCAACGTTTCAGGATGTACCGGGCTACCTGATGTCGGAAGTAGGGTGTAGTCTCCGCGTATGAACCCTGACGCCAGCAGCGGGGCCCGAGGGCCCCTTGAAGAGGCACGCCCGGCTGCCCATGCTCCGGACATGGGCGGAGGCCAGAGACGCAAGGCGACGTACGCGGACCTGGAGGCGGTCCCTCCGCACCTCGTGGCGGAACTGGTGGACGGCGAGTTGTACGTGAGCCCCCGCCCGGCTTCACCCCATGCGCTCGCACAGACAGCGCTGCATGGGGAGCTGTACGCCCCCTTCCACCAGGGAAGGGGAGGGCCGGGCGGCTGGCTGCTCCTCTTCGAGCCGGAGCTGCATCTGGGCGAGGACGTGCTGGTACCGGACATCGCGGGCTGGCGCCGCGAACGCATGCCAGTGATGCCCGACGTGGTGGGCTTCACCCTCGCGCCGGACTGGGTCTGCGAGGTGCTCTCCCCCTCCACGGCGGCGCTGGACCGGGAGAAGAAGATGAAGGTCTACGCCCGCGAGGGCGTGCGCCACCTGTGGCTGGTGGACCCGCTCCAGCAAGCGCTGGAGGTGTACGGGCTGGACGGCGGCGGCTGGGAGCCGCTGGGCACGCACACCGGCCAGGCACTCGTGCACGCCGAGCCCTTCACGCCCCTGCGGCTGCAACTGGGCCTGCTCTGGCGGCGCTGACGCCGGAGTCCACCCCCGTCGGGCGCACGGGCGCTCGCATGTCACGATTCGCGTGAGCCCCCTCTGACTCCGCGAACCCGCGACGCTCCTCGGGGGAGCGCCGCCCAGACATGCGAGGCAGTGCTATGGATCAGATGGAAACCGTCACGCAGCGCCCGGCCGCGTCTTCCGTTGCCCCCAACCAGTTCGAGCTACGGGGGAAGGATGTCCGCGTGAGCTTCTCCTCGACGAGCATCACCGGAGAGCCGCTCATGCAGTACCGGGATCGCCGCCGCCAGGTGAGCGCGCGCGGAGATGAAATCCGGCAGGTGGACGTGGGGATCGGCACGCTGGTCACCATCGTGCTCCAGTCGAACGCGGCGGATGCCGGGGGAATCCTCTTCAGCGTGTTGATTCCCAACGCCCTGCTGACGGGCGGGGACACCCGCGTGAGCATCCGGACGCTGGGCATCACCACGCGCACGCCCGGGTTCATCGCGCCCTCCACCCGGCAGCTCGAGACGTACACCGAGGTGAACCTGACGGGAGAGGGCACCTTCGTCGTGTCCTGACACGGGCCGCCACCCCTCCCAACATCCGGACTTGCCCGGAGGGGTGGCGCCGGGGAGGCTCGTGGGCCCCGCGAGGAGCGGGACATTTCCCAGGAGCCACACATGCCCAAGGCGATTCCGGACGGATCCCACTCGCTGACGCCGTACCTGTCGCTGCGCGACGCGGCGAAGGCGATCGAGTTCTACAAGGCGGCGCTCGGCGCGACGGAGGTGTTTCGGCTGTCGATGCCGGGCGGGAAGATCGCGCACGCGGAGCTGCAGATTGGCGACGCGCGGCTGAAGGTGGCGGACACGATGCCGCAGTGGGGCAACAAGAGCGCGAAGGATTTGGGGGGCACGCCGGTGAGGCTGAGCCTCTACACGGAGAACGTGGATGCGCTGAACGAGCGCTTCCTGAAGGCGGGAGGCAAGCAGGTGCGGCCGCCGGAGAACCAGTTCTTCGGGGACCGGACGGCGCAGGTGGAGGACCCCGAGGGCTACCAGTGGTTGCTCGCGCAGCACGTGGAGGACGTGTCGCCCGAGGAGATGCAGCGCCGCATGGAGAAGCTGGGCGGGTAGGGCGGAGAAGCCCGCGCCGCCAGCTTCGGTGGGGTGCGGAAACACGAAGGGTGAGGGCAGTGGCGAACCCGGGGTCCGCACCACCCTCACCCCGGGGGGCTTGCCCCCCCTTTGAACGACGGGGGGCTCCTCTCCCAGTGGGAGAGGGGATGTGGCCGCGGGCGACAGCCGCGGTGAAACGGCCTCGGTGAAGTGACTACGGCGCGGGCGGCGTGGGCACGGGGGCCTTGGCCTTCTTCTCCGCTCCCGCGAAGTCGCCGGCCTTGACCACCGTCACCTTCTTCCAGTCCAGGTAGCGCGAGAGCGCCGTGCGCACGTCATCGGGCTTCAGCTCGCTCATGCGCTTCTCGAAGGCCGCGTCGAACTCCAGCGTGCGCCCGTAGTACAGGTACGACGCCAGCGTGCGCGCCAGGCCCCCGTCATCCGCGCGGCCCGTGCGCCGGTACTCCAAGAGTCCCGCGCGCGCCTTCTCCAGCTCGTCCGCGGTGAAGCCCTGGCTCAGCGCCTTCTCCAGCTCCTCGCGCACCGCCGTCTCCAGCTTCGCGGCGTTCTGCGGCGCGTAGATGGCGTACGTGGAGAAGGAGCCCACCGGGTCGATGGAGCCCGCGCTCAACGAGCTGCCCACGCTGTAGGACAGGCCATCCTGCTGGCGCACGCGCGTGGCCAGCCGCGAGTTGAGGAAGCCGCCGCCGAGCAGGAAGTTGCCGAGCACCAGCGCCGGGTAGTCCGGGTTGTCATCGCGCAACCCCAGCCCCTGGCCCGCGAGGAACAGCGCGTTGGCCTTGTCCGGCGTCTCGAGCATCAGCGCCTGCGTCCCCGCCTTGTACGGCTGCGCGGGGATGCGCGCGTACGGCGCCGGGCTCTTCCAGCCGCCGAAGAGCTCGGAGACCTGCTGCTTCAGGGCCTCGGCGTCGAAGTCGCCCACCGCGGCGAACTCGCCCTGCGAGGCGCCGTAGAACTCCCGGTAGAAGGCCTGGGCCTGCGCCAGGGTGGTGCCCTTCACGCCGGCGAGCGACTCGTCCAGCGTCTCCGCGTAGTACGGGTGCCCGGCGGGGTAGGGCGAGAGGGCGCGCGCGAAGGCGATGCGGCCCTGGGTGTTGGGCTCGCTGCGCTGCGCCTCCAGCGAGGCCAGCCGCTCCTCCTGCAGCAGGGCGAACTCCTTGGCGTCGAAGGCGGGCTCGCGCAGCACCTCGGCCACCAGCTTCATCACCTCGGGGAGGCTCTGGCGCGGGGCTTCAATCCAGACACTGGCGCCGGTGGCACCGCCGTCCACGCCCACGCGGGCCTTGAGCTTGTCGAAGGTGTCGCGCAACTGCTGGCGGGTGTGCTTCTTCGTCCCGCGCATGAGCATCATGCCCGCATAGTCGGCGGCGTCCGAGCGGCCCCAGACGGCCTTCTCGGTGCCCCAGCGCAGGCTGAAGGTGACGTTGACCATCTCGCCGCGCGTCTTCTTGGGCAGCAGCGCGAGCTTGAGCCCGGCGGCCTGCGAGCGCTGCACGCGCTGCTCGATGTTGGCGGGGGAGGGGTCGAACGCCTCGCCCACGGCGACCTCGCCACGGCCCTTGTAGCCCTCGAGCATGGAGGCCATGTTGACGCGCGGAGGCATCTCCGAGCGGTCCGGCTTCGCGGTGGGGATGAACTGGCCGAGGGTGCGGTTGGAGGACTTGAGGTAGCTCTGGGCCACGCGCGAGACGTCGGCGGCGGTGACGGCCTCAATCCGGTCGCGGTGGAGGAAGAAGAGGCGCCAGTCGCCGATGGCGGCCCACTCGGAGAGCTGGATGGCGGCGCTCTCCGAGTCGTTGAGCATCAGCTCCACGTACTTGAGCAGGGCCGTCTTGGCGCGATCCACCTCGTCCTGGGTGAAGGGCGTGCGGGCGGCCTCTTCCACCGTCTTCAGGAGGAGCTCTCGCGCGGCGTCGAGCGACTGGCCCTCGCGGACCTCGGCGGAGAAGGCGAGGATGCCGGGGTCGTGGAGCTGGAAGTTGGAGGCACCGGCGCTGGAGGCCTTCTTCGTCTCCACGAGGGCCTTGTAGAGGCGGCCGGAGGGGGCATTGCCGAGGATGTGCGTGAGCACGTCGATGGCGGCGAAGTCGGGGTGGGCGCCCTCGGGCACGTGGTAGACGGCGGAGAGGGCGCTCACGTCGCCCACGCGGCGCAGGGTGACGAGCCGCTCACCATCCTGGGTGGGCTCCTCGGTATAGGTGGCTGGCAGGGGCTCGGCGGGCCTGGCCAGCGCGCCGAAGGTCTTCTGCACCTCGTCGAGGGCCTGCTGGGGCTCGAAGGCGCCGGCGATGACGAGCATGGCGTTATCGGGCCGGTAGTACTTCCGGTAGAAGGACTGGAGGCGCTCGATGGGGACGTTCTCGAGGTCCGCGCGGGAGCCGATGGTGGACTTGCCGTAGTTGTGCCACGAGAAGGCGGTGCTCATGACGCGCTGGAAGAGGATGCGGGAGGGGTCGTTCTCGCCGCGCTCCAGCTCGTTGCGCACGACGGTCATCTCGCTGTCGAGGTCCTTCTTGGCGATGAAGCTGTTGACCATGCGGTCGGCCTCGAAGGAGAGGGCCCAGCGCAGGTTGTCGTCGGAGGCGGGGAGCGTCTCGTAGTAGTTGGTCCTGTCGAGCCAGGTGGTGCCATTGGGGCGGGCGCCGCGCTGGGTGAGGGCCTGGGGCACGTTGGTGGTGGTGGGAGTGCCCTTGAAGAGGAGGTGCTCGAGGAGGTGGGCCATGCCCGTCTCGCCGTAGCCCTCGTGGCGCGAGCCGACGAAGTAGGTGACGTTGACGGTGACGGTGGGCTTGGTGGGGTCGGGGAAGAGGAGGACGCGCAGCCCGTTGGCGAGCCGGTACTCGGTGATGCCCTCGACGCTGGTGAAGGGAGCGGAGGGACTGGCGGGGGCCTCGGCGCGAGGCTGGGGGGCGGCGTCAGCGGGGGGCGCCGAGGGGCCCGGCCCATTGACGAGCGGGGGAGTACAGGCGACGAGGAGGGCCGCGAGGAGGAGGCGGAAGCGGGGGTGAAGGGTCATACGGGCGAGGCCTGCTTTCGCGAGGGGGAGACGGAACGGCGTCTGGAGGCTACCAACCGGGCATGCCCCGGCCGTGTTCCCGAAAGGGGGACATGGAGGAAGAAGCCCAGGGCTGAACGAAGTGAGGGCGGGACTGACCAGGGGAGCACTCGGGCCATTCCCTCTCCCGCTGGGAGAGGGCCAGGGCCCCCTCCACCTCATCCGGGCAGAAGGGGCCCGGAACGGGCACTAGGGCAGCAGCACCTGGACGGGGGCGAACCGGTTGGTGGTCGTCCCATCGCCGAGCTGGCCATAGACGTTGTACCCCCAGGCCCACACGGTCCCGTCACGACGAACCGCCAGGGATTTGTACCCTCTGGCCGACACGGCCACGACGTCCCTCAAGTCCGCCACCTGTATGGGGACGTAACGGGTACCGGTGGTCCCATGGCCCAGCTGACCGTAATTGTTGCTCCCACACGCCCACGCCGTCCCGTCCTCGCGCAACGCCAGGGAATGGTCATAGCCGCCCGACAGAGCGACGGCGCCACTGAAGCCTGGAATCTGTACGGCGATGCGGCGGCTGGCGAGGGGCGGCGACTCGCAGATCCGGCCAGGACCATTCGACCCCCAGCCCCAGGCCGTTCCGTCGTTGCGAATCGCCAGGGAATGGTTCTCGCCTGCCCCCACGGACACCATGCCACTCAGGCCCACCACCTGCACGGGGGTGCGCCTGTCGATGAGCGTCCCATCGCCCAGCTCACCGGAACTGTTGCGCCCCCAGCCCCAGGCCGTTCCGTCGTTGCGAACCGCCAGGGAATGGTACCAGCCCGCCGCGATCGCCACGACGCCACTCAAGCCCGACACCTGCACGGGGGTGCGATTCGTACTGGTGGCACCCAACTGGCCATACGAGTTGCTCCCCCAGGCCCACACCGTCCCGTCATGACGAAGTGCCAGGGAATGACCGTTCCCCGCTGCCACGGCCACGATTCCGGTCAAGCCCGGCACCTGGATGGGGGTGCTCTGGCTGGTCAGCGTCCCATCGCCCAGCTGGCCGGAGCTGTTGAGTCCCCAAGCCCACACCGTCCCGTCCTCACGAACCGCCAGGGAATGGTTCCTTCCTCCCGCGATCGCCACGACTCCACTCAAGCCCGAGACCTGGACGGGAGCAGGAGGGGTGGTGGTGGTCCCATCTCCCAGTTGGCCAGAGCCGTTGGACCCCCACGCCCACACGGTTCCGTTGGAACGGACGGCCAGGCCATGGTTGTCACCCGCCGCCACCACCTTCGCCCAACCCGAAGCAGGAGGAGGCGTCTCGTACCACTCCGCGGTCTGCAGGGGAGCACCTGCCCAGCCCCCCGCGAGCAGAAGCTTCCCGGAAACCAGGGTGGCGGTGTGGATGCTGCGCGGCTCCCGCGGTGAAGGCAGGGCCGCCCAGGTCCCAGTCGCCGAATCGTAGACTTCCGCGGTGGCCAGCGCGCTATTCCCATTCTGTCCACCCACGACATACACCTTGGCGCCTACCAGCGTGGCGGTGTGGAACGTGCGAGGCGAGGACAGCGGGGCCGCGGCGGCCCACGTTCCGGTGGCTGGGTTGTACAGCTCCACCGTGGCAACGGCGCCACTCTCATTCTGCCCTCCCGCGACCAGCACCTTCCCGTCGGGCAGCAACGTCGCTGTGTGGTTGTACCTCGGGGTGGCCAGGGAAGACGTCGCCAGCCACCGGCCGGTCGCCGCGTCGTACACCTCCGCTGACGCCTGGGCCATCCACCCCCATCCCCCCGTCACCAGTACCTTCCCATCGGGCAACAACGTCGCCGTATGCCCATACCGATGCGTGGCCATGGGGTCCGCCGAAGCCCACGTTCCCGTCGCCGGATCGTAGAGGTCC
This sequence comes from Archangium gephyra, assembly GCF_042230915.1. GTDB lineage: Bacteria > Myxococcota > Myxococcia > Myxococcales > Myxococcaceae > Archangium > Archangium gephyra_B. Next base: position 11,950,994 of record NZ_CP102578.1, read on the forward strand.
ACCGTGGTGTGGGCACCCCAGTTGTGGCCGCCTGCCACCAGCACCTTGCCGGACTGGAGCAGCGTCGCCGTGTTGTACCCACGCGCCAGGGAGATCGAGCCGGCGGAGGACCAGCTTCCGGTGGCCGGGTCATACAGCTCGGCGCTCGCGGTGTACCCATTCACATTCTCGCCCCCCACCACCAGCACCTGGCCCGACGGAAGCAGCGTCGCCGTGTGCGCCTCACGCGCGATGGCCATGCTCCCCGCGGGAACCCACGTTCCGGTGCCGGGCTCGTACACAGTCGCTGAAGCCAGATAAGTGTTGTAGCTCCATCCCCCCACCACCAGCACCTGGCCCGACGGAAGCAGGGTGGCTGAATGGTAGACCCGTTGCTCTGCGAGAGGGCTGGTGGATTGCCATTCCGCTGCCAGCGGTGCTTGGAGAAAAGAGAAGACTCCGGCCAGGAGGGCCAACAAGAAGCGGGGATCGCGCATGCGAGGAATTGGCTTTCGCTTGTGGGTGGACAGCTCACGACAGAAAAGCGTCAAGGCATGACGACAACGCCTCCAGCCTTTCATTGAGTCGGGAGGGCCTGGGAAGCCCAGACCCCGCTGAAGAGCTTCCACCTGCTCGGATGGGGAGTCAAAGGATTCACCCGAGCGAAGGGCAAGGAATTCGAGACGCGGGACTCACGCCTCGCGGGATGCAGTCGGGATGCGAAGGAGAACCGCATCTACTGCAAGGGACACAAAGGTCCTCATCCAGCGGAGTACCATGAGGCGGTGTACGAAAAGCTCCGTCGAGCCATGAGAAACTGCGGGACCGTTGCTCAATGCAGGGGCACCCTGGTGACAGCACTCGAGCAGCTCGCGGATGAGGTCTGCACTCCCGGGTCACACCTCCACCGGCTCATCACGAAGCCCCAGGATTGAGCTCGAAGCGAAAGACATGCCCAGGTACTACGAACTGAGGGACGACCTGCATCACCCCGGACGCTGGCACCTGCGGAGCCCGGTCGATGAACACGGGCAGAAGCTCAATCCCTGGCAGTTCACCGAGAGCCGCCGGCTCGAACCCCAGGGGCACATCCGCTTCCCCGTGAGGCCCGACGGAGTGACGCTGGACTTCACCCAGGACGCCTTCGCCAACCCCGTGCTCCACGCCCGCGTCGTCCAGCTCTTCGAGCACATGGGCATCCAGGAAGTGCAGTTCCTCCCTGTCCAGGTAGACGGCCACCCCGGGCCCTATTTCATCCTCAATGCGCTGCGCATCCTCCGCTGCATCGACGAGGCCCGCTGCGCCGAGGTGCAGTACTTCACGCCCGAGGACGGCCAGCCGGAGAAGGTAGGCGAGTACAAATACGTGCGGGGGATGCGCATCGACCCGGCGAAAGCCGAAGGCGCCCGCGTCTTCCGTGCCTGGGGATGGGATGCCCTCATCGTCTCCGAGGACCTCAAGCAGGCCCTGGAGCACGAGGGCCTCACCGGCCCCGTCTTCACCGAGGTGTAACGGCGCCCGCTACCAGCACCGGGCGGCGAAGGCGGCCAGCTCGCGGTTGAAGCGGCGGGCGTCCTCCCAGAAGGGCGAGTGGCCGACGCCCGAGTACAACGACATCTGGGCCCCGGGCACCAGCGAGGCGATGTGCCGGCTGGACGCGGGCAGCACCACCCGGTCCTCCAGCCCGTGCGTCACCATCACCGGCACCGTCAGCCCGTGCAGCACGTCGTCATAGTCCTCGGCGCGCGAGCCGAGCGCCTCGCGCACGTATGCCGGCACCATCTCCGTGTACGCCAGCACCCGCTTGCGCGTCTCCTGCGACACCGGCTGGTGGTGCAGCAGCGACACGAACGTCTCCAGCGTGGCGCGGCTCGCCCCCGCCTCCTCGGTGAACAGCCCGGGGACGAGCCCATGCATCTCGGGTGACAGCATCCCGAAGGCCTCCTCCGAGCCGCTCTTCACCATGGCGGACACGAACTGCACCCCCGCCACATGCCCCTGCCCGAAGTGGCGCAGGTAGTCCGCGACAATCATCCCGCCGTACGACCAGCCCACCATCAGCGGCCGATCCAGCTCCAGCGCGGTGATGACGGCATGGATGTCCCGGGCCCACACCCGGCCGTCCCCGTAGCCCGCGCGCGGCTTGTCCGAGAGCCCATGGCCCCTCAAGTCCAGCGCCACCAGCCGGAAGCCCAGGCCCAGGGCGCTCTGGAACTGCCGCCGCCAGGCCAGGTGGCACTGGGAGAAGCCGTGGACGAAGAAGAGGGGCGGCCCGTACTCGTCCCCCGCGTCGTACACGCGCAGGGCCACGCCCCCGGCGCCCTCCACCGTGTGCACCCGCACCGGGATGGGCTCGAAGAAGGGCGACTCGTTCTCCGGGTCCCTCCACGCGGTGGGCGGCTCCAGCACCGTCGAGGCCGGGCCCGGGCGGGTCCGCGCCATCGGAGTAGGCATCTGCACGGAGGGTGAGAGGAGTTCGTCCATCATGGCGCGCTGTCCTTCGGGGTACGCAAACGGAGGGTCCGGCCCCGCTAGGAATAGGCATCCCCCACGAGAGCGGGAGCCCCCCTTCTCCAGAAGTCCGGGGGAAGCCGTGCCGCGCCGGAATACTTTTCCAGCCGTGAACAAACTGTTTTCCCTGGAGGGAGGCCGCTTGCAGGGCGCGGGCCGGGGGAAGTGCGCGGCAGGAGACGTCTGGCCGCCCTGCGCACCGGGGAGCGCGGGGCGAGGGCGGGGCGGGCGTCGTCACGCGAGGCGGTTAGTAGTAAGCCCACGTCGTACACGGACAGGTCGGAGCCGGGAGCCTCGCGCATGAAACGCTTCTTCATTGGTTCGCTCGCGGTGGTGGGCGCGCTGAGCATCCTTCTCTTTGGCAGCCTGGTGGGGCTCTTCATCCTGGGGGCGTCCAACAAGCCCTCGGTGCCGGGCCAGGTGGTGCTGGAGCTGGAGCTGGACGAGCGGCTGGTGGAGTACGTGCCGGAGGACTCGCTGGCGAGCGCGTTCGGCTCGGAGCGGCTGACGGTGCGGGACGTGGTGGACGCGCTGGAGCGGGCCGGCGGGGACGAGCGGGTGAAGGGGCTGGTGGTGAAGGTGAATGGGACGCCGGGGAGCACGGCGGTGGTGCAGGAGCTGCGCGACGCGGTGAAGGCCTTCCGGGCGACGGGGAAGAAGGCGGTGGCGTACGCGGAGACGTTTGGCGAGAGCGGGAATGCGACGGGCGGGTACTACCTGGCCTCGGCCTTCGACGAGGTGTACGTGCAGCCCTCGGGCGAGGTGTCGGTGACGGGGGTGGCCATCGAGACGCCCTTCGCGCGCGACGCGCTGGCGAAGCTGGGCGTCAAGCCGCGGATGAGCAAGCGCCACGAGTACAAGGCGGCGGTGAACACGTACACGGAGCAGACGTACACGGCGCCGCACCGGGAGGAGACGGAGCGCTTCCTGACGAGCCTCTTCGGGCAGATGGTGAAGGGGGTGGCCGAGGGCCGGGGGCTGAGCGAGGAGCAGGCGAGGGCGGCGGTGGACGCGGCGCCGCTGCTGGCCCAGGAGGCGCTGGAGGCGAAGCTGGTGGACGGGCTGCTCTACCGCGACGAGGTGTACGCGAAGGTGAAGGAGGCGACGGGCGGGAAGGCGGAGCTGTTGTACCTGGAGAAGTACCTGGAGCGGGCGGGGCGGCCGAACCGGACGGGCACGCAGACGGTGGCGCTCATCTACGGGGCGGGGGAGATTTCACGGGGGCAGAGCCGGGCCAACCCCATGTCGGGGGACGTGGTGATGGGGAGCGACTCGGTGGCGGCGGCGTTCCGCAAGGCGGTGGAGGACGCGCGGGTGAAAGCGATTGTCTTCCGGGTGGACAGCCCCGGGGGCAGCTACGTGGCGAGCGACTCGGTGCGCCGCGAGGTGCAGCGGGCGCGCGAGCAGGGCAAGCCGGTCATCGTGACGATGGGCTCGTACGCGGCGAGCGGCGGCTACTTCGTGGCCATGGACGCGGACAAGATCGTGGCGCAGCCGGGGACGCTGACGGGCAGCATCGGCGTGTACAACGGGAAGATGGTGACGGCGGACTTCTGGGAGAAGCTGGGCGTGAACTGGGAGCCGCTGGGGGCGGGGAAGAACGCGACGATGTACAGCTCGGACGCGGACTTCACGCCGGAGCAGCACGCGAAGAACGAGGCGTCGTTGGACCGGGTGTACGCGGACTTCACGGGCAAGGCGGCGGCGGGCCGGAAGATGCCGCTGGAGAAGATGCAGGAGGTGGCCAAGGGGCGGGTGTGGACGGGGGAGGACGCGAAGGCGCACGGGCTGGTGGACGAGCTGGGCGGCTTCCCGGTGGCGCTGCGGCTGGCCAAGGAGGCGGCGAAGCTGGAGGGGCCGGTGCGGGTGGAGGTGTTCCCCCGGAAGAAGGGCGCGGCCGAGGTGCTCTCGGAGCTGCTGGGTGAGAAGCAGGGGGACAACAGCGAGGACGCGGCCTCGGGCGTGCGGATGACGGCGCCGTGGCAGCCGGTGCTCGAGCAGACCCAGGCGCTGTACCGGCTGGGCGTGAAGCTGGGCATGGTGGGCGAGCAGCGCCGGCAGGTGCTCTCCGCGCCGGTGCCCGACACCACCTGGTAGCGCTCCGCCACGGCCGTCGGTCAGCGGACACCCGGAGCTGTCGCACGCCCTGGATAACCAGACAGCCCCTGAAGACAGACAGGAAATGGCGCGGGTAGGCCTGTGTCTGACGCGAACAGACAAGACACCGTGGGTGGAAATGTTCTAGAGAGCCGCGCACGCAGGGGGAGCGGCCAATGCAGACGAAGAAGCGGCTGGGCGAAATCCTGGTGGAGCTGGGAGTGCTGGACGGGCTGCAATTGCAGTCGGCGCTGGCCTACCAGCGAAAGTGGGGCGTGCCGCTGGGGCAGGTGGTGGTGGACCTGCGCTTCTGCACGGCGGAGCAGGTGCTGGAGGCGCTGGCGCACCAGACGGGCGTGCTGGCGATGGACCTGGACGCCGAGCGGCTGAACCTGGAGCTGGCGGAGCTGGTGCCCCGGCGGCTGGCGGAGATGCACCGGGTGGTGCCGCTGCGGCTGGAGGGCCCCCGGGACATGGTGCTGGTGGTGGCCATCGCCGCGCCAGCGAGCCTGCAGTCGCTGGACGCGGTGCGCAGCGTGGCGCGCAAAGCCCGGGTGGTGCCCTGGCTGGCGATGGACGCCGCCATTGGCCGGGCCATCGAGCGGCTCTACCAGGACGGCGCGGAGGCGGTGTCCCGGCGCGCGGAGGTGGAGGCCATCACCCTGCCCGAGGCGGACGCGGACATGCCGCTCAACCCGGGCTGCCTGGCGGCGCTGACGGAGGGCGGGCGCTTCGACGAGGCGCGCGGCATCCTCCTGCCGGACCTCAATCCCGAGCGCGAGACGTTGGACATTCCGCTGCTGGAGCCGCTGGACGTGGAGGAGCTGGCGGGGCTGCTGGCGCTGCCGGAGGTGGCGGAGCCGGAGGCGGGCGCGGTGCTCATCTACGGGTGGGGCGCGGCCGCGGCGGCGGGGCTGGTGCGGGTGCTGGGCGAGGCGGGCTTCCGGGCGAGCGTGGCGAGCACGGAGCAGGTGCTGGCGGCGGACGAGCGGGCGGTGGTGCTCGCGCCGCTGCCGTCGCTGGAGGCGCTGAGGCGCCGGCCGGTGGCGCAGCTGCTGGCGGCGGGCAAGGTGCCGGAGCTGGACGTGGTGAGGGCGCAGGCACTGGGAGCGCGCGGCTTCCTGGCGGCACCACTGGACACGGACCTGATGCTGCGGGCGGTGCGGCGGCTGCTGCGCACGGTGGGCGAGCGGGCCCGGATGCCGGCGGCGGCGCACCTCCAGGCGGCGGGCGAGGCGCCCCGGCTCCGGGCGGCGAGCTGAGGCGCCTCGGGCGTCAGCGGCTCAACGCACCAGCTCCAGGAAGCTCTCGGTGGGCATCCACAGCGAGGAGAGCTCGAGCGGGTGCGAGGTGAAGGGCTCGGCGCGGACGATGGCGTCGCCCTCGGAGGTGTCCACGAGGAGCCAGCCGCGCTTGACGCGCTGGAACACCTCGAGGGTGCGGGCGGCGGGGTCGACGAGCCACACGTGGGACACCCCGGCGCGCGCGTAGGCGGGGAGCTTGCGGGTGCGGTCGAGCGCGGCGGTGGAGGGCGTGAGGACCTCGCAGATCCAATCCGGCGCGAGCGTGAGGAAGGGCTCATCGGGCGTGGGAGCCTCGGTGAGCCGGTCGCGGCGCCAGCCGGCGAGATCGGGCACGAGCACATCGCGGCCGAGACGCAGCTCGGGGGCGCGCAGGAAGCACCAGCGGCCGGAACCGCCGCGGCGCGGATCGAGCCGTTCACCGAGCTCGACCCCCAACATGAAGGCGGCACGGGCCTGACCAGGCGCCGGCCGGGGCGAAGCCACCAGCTCCTCGTCCAGAATCTCCCCAACCCATCCCATGGGCAGCGCCTCGAGAGCCGAGTAGGCCGCCTGCTGGTTGTTGCACATCGGAATCACCCTGTCCTCCTGGCCCGGGTGAGGTGAACCGGGCAGGGGAAGCAGTCTAAGGAGCGGTCTGACATGCGCCGGGCGGCGGGGCGGGTGTCTACTTGCCGATACAGAAGCGCTGGAAGATGGCGTCGAGGAGGGCCTCGGAAGCGGAGGTCCCGGACACCTCGCCGAGGGACTCGAGGGCGAGGCCGACCTCGCCGGAGACGACCTCGAGGGTGGAGAAGCGGCAGGCGGACTCGGCGCGGGAGAGGGCCTCGGCGGTGCGGCGGAGGGCCTCGGCATGGCGCTCGGAGACGAGGGCGACGGCGGAGGGAGCACCGCCGCCCCACAAGCGCGAGAGCATAGCGGAGCGCAGCAACTCCACCCCCTCGCCGGTCAACCCACTGACGGACAAAGCGGAAGCACCCACCGCATCACCTACCACCGCCTCAGCGACCACCGTCCCAGTTCCACGGCCAACACCCCTCTCCCTCCGGGAGAGGGACGGGGTGAGGGTGCCTGAATCCCGGGTTGAGCCCGCGTCCATCCCCTCTCCCTCTGGGAGAGGGTCAGGGTGAGGGTCCGCGGAGCCCCCAGCGCGCCGCACATCGCACTTGCCGGCGACAAGAAGAACAGGCGTGGCCCCGGCATCACGGAGCCACCGTTGTGCCTCCGAGTCACGGGCCTCGGGAGGAAGCACGAGCACGGCGAGGTCCACGGAAGCGAGCACCTCGCGAGTCCGGGCAATGCCCAGCGCTTCCACGCGCCCAGGAGCCTCGCGAAGCCCGGCGGTATCGAGCAGAGCCACGCCAAGCCCCTCCCACTCGACGCGGGCCTCCAGCACATCGCGAGTCGTCCCCGGCTCTTCATCCACGAGGGCGCGCGCTTCCCCCAAGAGCCGGTTGAACAGCGTAGACTTGCCCGCGTTCACGGGCCCATACAGCGCAACCCGCGCCCCGCGGCGCACGAGCCGTCCACGGCCGACCTCGGCGAGCAACTCATCCGCGATGGCCCGCAACTCGGAGACACGGGCCTGAGCGCCCTCATCGGCGCCCTCGGCCTCCTCGGGAAAATTCAGCACGCCCTCGAGGTCCGCATGGAGCGAGCGCAGCGGCTCCTCCAGGGCCCGGACCCGGGCGGCCAGGGCCCCGGCGAGGCCCGCGGCCGCTGCCCTCACAGCGGCCTCGGAGTCGGCGGCGACGAGGTCGGCGACGGCCTCGGCGCGGGTGAGGTCCATGCGGCCGTGGAGGAAGGCGCGGCGGGTGAACTCCCCGGGCCCGGCGTGGCGCACCGCGGGGTGCTCGAGCGCGCGGGCGAGCAACATGCGCAGCAGACGCGGGCTGCCATGGGCCTGCAGCTCGACGACGTCCTCACCGGTGAAGGAATTCGGCGCGCGGAAGAACAGGAACAACCCTTCGTCGAGCACGGCGCCGGAGGCATCGACGAAGGAGGCGAGGTAGGCGTGCCGGGGCGTGGGAGAGGCGGGCACGCCGGGAGCGAGCAGGCGGCCCACCTCGAGGGCGGCGGGGCCGGAGAGGCGGAGGATGCCGACGGCGCCGGCGGCGGGGGCGGTGGCGAGCGCGGCGAGGGTTGCGGGGGAGCTCATGGGGGGGACGTCATCGGAGCCCCACCGAGCCCCCTCGGGGGAGGAGGCGGAGCGCTACGGGCTCAGGAAGGAGGTGGGGGTGTTGAAGTTCTCGTCGTAGCAACCGTTGCAGGACACGATGCCATTGCCATCGGCCTTGCCACCACGGAGTTGGGAGCCGGCGATGCGGATGGAGTAGCCCTCGGCGCTGCGGACGCTCTGGGTGGAGCCCGAGAGGGTGGAGCGCTGCACCTCCACGAGCTGGGGAGTGGCGTCGGAGCGCAGCACCTCCAGGGCGCGGGCCTGGCGTCCCGAGGGGCCGGAGCCCGAGAGGGTGCTGTCCCGCACGGAGGCGGGGGAGGAGGCCAGCCGCAGGCCCAGGGACACCCCGCCGTCGGTGGCAGCCACCTCGGCACGCACGAGGGCCAGCCGGGAGGCCTCGGCGTCGACTCCGATGGCCTCGGTGCCGCCCCGGGCGGTGGCGGAGGAGTCCCACAGCTCCACGGTGCCGCCGTGCACGGAGACGCCGGTGGCGCTGTCTCCGCCCTGGGCGAGGAAGGTGGAGCCGGACACCTTCACGGTGCAGCCCTCGCACGAGAAGCCCACGGTGGTGCCCTGGGGAGAGGAGGCACTGGCCTGGAGGTGCTCGAGGCCCCCCGGGCCGGGGCCGGCCGAGGACAGGAAGGCGACGGTGCGCACCGCGCCATCATGGGCGAAGGCCACCACGTCCCGGGCGCGGAAGAGGGGCGAGGCGTTGGAGATGGCCACGGCCTCGCCCGGGCCGCCCAGGTGCTCCACGGTGAGCGAGCGCAGCTCGGTGTGGTCGGCGGTCACCACCGTGGGGCCCGGGGCGCGCGAGCGCACGGTGGTGAGCTGCTCTCCGGCGCCCCGCAGGTGGATGTGGGGCCGCAGCTGCAGCCCCTGGGGGCCGAGGTCGTACACCCCGGGCTCGATGAAGAGGAGCCAGGGCTCCTCGGCGGACACCTTGGTGATGGACTGGAGGGCGTTGCGGAGGTTCTCGCCGCCGATGAGGGGCGTGTCACCCGGGGGCACGATGCGGATGCGGGCGAAGTTGCCGGGGGGCCCCATGGGTCCGGGGTCTCCCTTGGCGCCGGGCTCGCCCCGGGGGCCGGGGAGGGACTCGCCCATGGGCCCCGGGTCCCCCTTGGGTCCGGGGTCTCCCTTGCCCCCTCCACAACCGGAGGCGGAGACGAGCAGGATGCACACGGGGAGAATGACCGAGCGCCGCATGGAGAGGCCCTCCTGTGCCCCTGGGGGCACGGTCCACCGGAACCTTCCGGCGGGGAAGCCTCCAGGAACTACGCGCGCCCCCTCCCGGCGTCCACCCGGCCGGAGGGGCCACGCCGCCAGCGGACGCTCCGAACGTCCACCAGCGGCGCCCCTGGCGAGGCCACGCCCACCGGAGGACACCTACCCGGGACCGTGGGACATCGCCCCGGAAGGCGAGCCCCGCGAGACCTCCGGGACACTCAGCCCCGAGGGCCCTGCGCGGGAGTGGAGCCGCGGGCGGCGCGCTCGACGCTCTCGCGGTTCTCCTCGATGTACTTCTCGACCGCGGCGTCCTCGAGCTCCAGATCGCGCAGTACACCCGGGTAGACGAACTTGAAGGCCGGGGACTCCTCGTCCCCGCGCAGCCGGAAGCTCATCTTCATCACGGCCGCTCCGTATAGCTTGTCTTTGAGCGACTTGGCCTTGCCCATTGAATGCCCTTTCGTCGGTGGGCCTCGCAGGGCCTCTCAGCCCTCGAGGTCATCCTCGTCGTCGTCGTCCGGCAGCATGCTCCGCTTGGGGAGCGGGGCAGGCTTGTCCGGAGTGAACACCACGCGCCGGTTGCGGCCCTCGCCCTCGCAAGAGACCTTCACCCCCGGCACACCCTCTACTGCTTTCAGGACGCGCGCGCGGTCATCTTGCTTCACTGTAACGAGCGCATAGAAGCGGCCCAGGGAGGCCGACTTCTCGGCGAGCTTGCGAGCCACCTCCCGCAGGGCGGCATCCTCGGCGACTTCCAGGGAGCGTTCATCCGACTCGGACCCACCCCGGGGCGAGGCGGCGGGGGCCTTGGCCTGGGGGGGAGCGGGCTGTCCCCGGGCGGGCTTGGGCGGGCGCGGGGCGGGCGCGGCAGCGGCCGGGGGAGGCGGCTGGGGCGCGGGCGCGGCGGGCTGGGCGGCGGCGGTGGCCTGGGCGGCGGCCTGCTCGCGCTTCAGCCGCTCGCTGCGGGGCTCCGGGTGGACGCCCACGCCCACCAGGAGGAAGCGCCGCTCGTTGCCCGGGCGGTGGAGCATCTTGTTGAGGAGGAACTGGAGCGAGTCCACCACCTGGCTGCGCTTGCCGCTCTCCACGCCCGGAGGCAGCTCGCCCTGGAAGTGCAGGGCGACGGAGAGGCTGCCATCGCTGGCGTCCTTGAAGTCGAGCCGGGCGGGGAAGCCCATCATGCCGAGGATGTCGGTGAGCAGCCGCTCCACGCGGGGGCGGATGTCCGCGCCGCCCGCGGGTGCCGCAGAGGACTCGGGTGCCTGCACGTCGCTCACTTGCGCTTGCCTCCCGCGGTGGCCGTGGCCGTGCCCGCCGGCAGTCCGCCTCCGCCTCCGCCCTTCTTCTCCAGCCACTTCCTCAGGCCGTACTGCTGGGCGATGGAGAGCAGGTTGTTGGTGAAGATGTAGAGCGCCAGCCCCGCCGGGTAGTTGAGCAGGGTCAGGGTGAAGATGATGGGGACGAACCAGGTCATGATCTTCGCCTGGGCCGGGTCACCCATCTGCGGCTGCAGCTTCTGGGTGATGATCATGCTGATGCCCAGCGCGAGCGGCAGCAGGTAGGTCGGATCCTTGAACGTCAGGTCGCGCCACACCGGCCCGAAGAACGGCTCCTGGTAGATGTCGTAGCTGTTGCGCAGGGCGGTGAAGAGGGCAATCCAGACAGGCATCTGGATGAGCATCGGGAGGCAGCCGCCGAGCGGGTTCACCTTGGCCTCCTGATAGACCTTCATCATCTCCATGTTCTGGCGCTCGCGGTCGTCCGCGTACTTCTTGCGCAGCTCCTCGATGCGAGGCTGGAGCTTCTTCATGGCCTCCATGCTCACCATGGAGCGGTGGGTGAGGGGCAGGAGGATCGTCTTCACCAGCACGGTGAGCAGGATGATGGCCACGCCCCAGTTGCCCACCAGGCCGTGGAAGAACTTCATGATGCTCACCAGCAGCTTGGCGATGACGGCCCACATGCCGTAGTCGATGGTTTCGGTGAGCTGGGGGTTGTAGACGGCGGCGGTGGAGGAGAGGCCAGCGGCCTCGCGCACGGCGGGGCCGGGCACGGCGGTGAGCAGGTCATCCTCCTTGGGCCCGAGGTAGCCGCCGAAGCGCAGCGTCACCGTCTGGCCAGGGCCCGCGGTGAGCGGGAAGCCGGCGGTGACGGCGCGCGCCGTGTTGGTGGCCACGAACTCGCAGCGGCCCTGCAGGGGGCCCTCGAGCGGGTAGAGCGCGGAGAGGAAGTACTGCTGATCGATTCCGAAGTAGTGCACCAGGCCGCGCATGTCCTCGGCGTCCGGCTGCTTCTGGTCGGCGGCCAGCTTGTGCTTCTCCTCGCCCACGTGGCACGAGGCGTAGCTGAGGTTGCCCACGCCGCCGAAGAAGGACGGGGCGTGCTCGTTGTTCGGGTCGATGGCGCGGCTGTAGTGCACCTGCAGCTCACCGGTGGCCGGCTGCGCCGAGGTGTTCTTCACCTGCAGCGTGTAGAGCAGCTCGAAGCCTTCCTTCTGCCACTGCAGCGTCTTGGTCACCTCCCACGGCCCCTGGCGCGTGGTGAAGGAGGCGGCCGTCTCCGGGTGGGCCGTCTCGGCCACGGCGTAGCGCGCGTTGGCGGACAGGGGCGCGGGGCCCACGATGGAGACGGACAGCGGCAGGAGCTGGTCCGACACCGGCCGCGCCAGGTTCATCTGCGCCGGGGGCGGCACGTTGCCACCGAAGAGCAGCTTGTAGCCCTCGGCGATGGACACCTGGCCCTGCTCGCGCATCTTCGGGCCCTGGAGCTCGGCCGAGGTGAGACCCGCGCCCTGGGTGGAGAAGGTGTAGTGGGTGTGCTGGCGCTGGAAGTCCAGCGAGCGCACCGGCGGGGGCGGGGTGGCGTCGGCCGTGGCCCCGGCGGCCTCCGGGCCGGTGCCCGCGGGCGGCGGCGTCCCGGCGGTGTCCGTCCCCGTACCGGCGGTGGGAGCGGCCGTGCCAGCGTCGGTGCCGGCCACCACCTGCCCCGCGTCCGCGGCCCCGGCCTCGGGCGGCGGCCCCTTGGGCGCGAAGAAGTAGGTGTAGGCGAAGGTGAGCGCCATCGCGAGGGCGAGCGCCACCATCAGTCGCCGCTGGGAGTCAGCCGAGTTGGGCGAGAGCGGATCCAGATCGTTCATAGGGAAGGAAGGGGAGAGCGGTCAGGGCACCGGGTCGAAGCCGCCAGGGTGGAAGGGTTGGCAGCGCAACAGGCGCCAGACGGTGAGGCGAAGGCCGCGCAGGGCTCCGTGCTTGTGGAGCGCCTGAAGGGCATACGAGGAACAGGAGGGGTGGAAGCGGCAGGCCGGGGGCAGCAGGGGCGAGAGGAACCGCCGGTAGAAGCGGATGGGCAGCGCGAGCAGCCAGGCGAGGGGGCTCATCGGGCGGACTCCCGGGGGCCGGACGGAAACAACCTCTGCAGCTTGCGGGTGACCCCGTCGAAGGCGCGGGAGAGGTCCGCGAGTGACGCATCCTTGGCGGACTGGCGCACGACCAGGACCACGTCCACACCGGAGGGCCATTGCCCGCGACGCTTGCGGAAGAGCTCCCGGAGGAGCCTTCGCAGGCGGGCACGCACCACGGCATTGCCCACCTTGCTGGAGACGGTCAGGCCCACCCGGCTGTAGGGCCGGGCATTGGGCCGAGCGAGCCCCAGGAGACAATCAGAGGGAAGCTTCTGACCCTTCTCCTGGACCTCGAGGAACTCGCGCCGCGTGAGCAGGCGCAGGGCCTTGGGGAAGCGCTCGTCGCGAGGTGGCGCCTGGCCCTCGGCCTTCACGCGAGCATCCCAGGGACTACTTCTTGTAGGACGCAACCACCAGGCGCTTACGGCCCTTGGCGCGGCGGCTCTTGAGCACGTCCTGACCGCCCTTGGTGGAGTTGCGCTTGCGGAAACCGTGGGTGCGGTTGCGCCGGATCTTGGAAGGTTGATAGGTGCGCTTGGACACGGCTGGACTCCTGGGACGACGAGCCACCCGCTCATGATGCGGGCGCCCTTATCCACGAGACTGAGGAAGGCGGCGCTCGTAACCCGATCTCCCACCCAAGTCAACGTCGGATCACTCCGGGCTGTCCGGACCTGGGGGTCCGGGGCCCTTTTGCGCCCCATACCCGGGGTGAAACGGAATGGGGGTGGGAGGGCTCGCACCACAACCGGTGGGAGGGGGTGGGGGATTCCGCCCGGGGCGTCCGATCGGACCAGAGGGTGTAGGGGCGCGGAATGTCAGGGGTTCGGGCGGCAAACTTGATCGCCCAGGGGGGGCCTGTTAGCACGGTCGGCCCCCTCCCTGGCGGTCTCGCCGGGGTTTCGGAGGCCATC